>JANNSB010000270.1:0-11602 GCA_031402175.1 Planctomycetaceae bacterium | reverse complement strand
CTCGTTGATGTTGAACAGGTTGCATGTGCCGAACGACAGGGTCTTGCGAGCAGCCATGAGAGGCCTCCTGAACAGAGATGCGGGTCCGGCGGTTTCTGGATCGCGGAACCATCGCCAGCTTGCCGCCGCATGTCGGCTTCGCCTAATGTTGTAGCAGGGGAATCATGCGATTCCGATTGAACCGGCGTTCTGCTGGACATCCTTCCACCGATTCTACAAGCCCAGCCGATGATGACTTCGATTTCCGCGATGTCACTCGCACTTCTGCTGGCCGGCAATCCAGTCGTCGAAGTGGACTATCTGCGAGACGTCAAGCCGGTCCTGGCTCGTTGCTACGCGTGCCATGGCGCGCTCAAGAGCGAATCGAGTCTTCGCCTCGACACGGTTGCCGCGATGATCACAGGCGGAGACAGCGGTCCCACCGTTGTGCCGGGCGACTCGGCAGTGAGTTTGATGGTTCACCGGGTTTCGGACGCCAACGAAGATACGCGGATGCCGCCGTCGGACGACGCCACCGCGTTGACGGCGGAGGAAGTCGCCAAACTCGCCGCATGGATCGACGCCGGCGCGCCGGCTCCTGCCGACGATGTCCCAGAACCGGATCCGCGCGAGCATTGGGCGTTTCAGCCGCCAGTGCGTGGTGAGCTGCCTGCGGTTCGCGAGGGAAGCTGGATTCAGAGTCCGATCGATCACTTCATCGTGGCCGAGCGCGAGTCTCGCGGATTGTCACCCGCGCCGCCGGCAGATCCCATGCTGCTGTTACGACGCCTGTACATCGATCTCGTCGGCATGCCGCCCACGTTGGAAGAAATCTCGGCCTTCGAGGCTGATCCCAGTGATGAGCACTATCGCCGCATTGTCGATTCGCTGCTGAACGATCCGCGTTATGCCGAGCGTTGGGGACGGCACTGGATGGATGTCTGGCGTTACAGCGACTGGTGGGGACTGGGGGCCGAGGTCCGCAACTCGTCGAAGCACATGTGGCATTGGCGCGACTGGATTATCGAATCGCTGCAGGCAGACATCGGCTACGACGAGATGGTGCGGCAAATGCTCGCCGCCGACGAACTCTATCCCGATGATGTCGACCGCCTGCGGGCTACAGGGTTTCTCGTCCGCAACTACTTTCGCTTCAATCGCGACACCTGGCTTGATGAAACCGTCGAGCACACCAGCAAATCGCTGCTGGGTCTGACGGTGAACTGCAGCCGGTGCCACGATCACAAGTACGACCCGCTGAGTCAGGAGGGTTACTATCAACTACGGGCGTTCTTCGAGCCGTATCAGGTGCGCATCGATCTGGTAGCGGGATACACCGAAGTCGAATCGGACGGCATCCCGCGGATCTTTGACTGTCACCTGGAAGCGCCGACCTACCTGTTCACTCGAGGCGACGCCAAGCGGCCAGTCACGGACAACCCGCTCTCGCCCGATGTGCCGGCGATCGTGTCGACCGGGGATCTGGTGATCGAACCGGTGGAACTGCCGCCGGTATCGCATCAACCGGGCCTGCGGTCCTGGGTCGTCGAGGCGTATCTCGCTGAAGCGGAGCAGGCCGTTAAAAGCGCCAGAGTGGAAGTTGAATCGGCCCGCGTGGCGGTTGAAGAGGCCAGACAGCGCGAAGACACTGCACCCGTTGCCGATGTGCCGATGGATGAAGTCGACGATGCAGCGCCCGAGTGGTTGCTGCAGGAATCGTTCGACTCATTGAACCCAGATGTCTGGGAAACTCTCTCCGGCGAGTGGATCGCAGTCGATGGTCGGCTCGAGCAGCGCGCGACGCCGATGGAGCGGAGCGAACTGCGCTTGAAGCCCGATGCACCGGCCGACTTTGAGGCAGTGTTTCAGTTCTCGATTCTTGACGGGTCGATGTGGCGGTCGGTGGGAATCGCGTTCGACTCCGGCGAGGGGACGGAGTTGCTGGCGTATGTCAGCGCCTATGCCGGGGGCCAAAAAGTGCAGATTTCTCCGATGCAGAATGGAGCTTCGGAGTATCCCGCCGACGGGGCCCAATCGCTGACATTGGGGCTGAATGAACCCGTCGAACTGCGGGTGCGAGCGCAAGGCGATCTCATCAACGTCGATATCAACGGTCAGCCGCTGGTGGCTTGGCGTTCGACGATCGGCCGGCGGGGCGGGGCGTTGAAGCTCATCACCTTCGACGCCCAGGCGGCGTTCGATCAATTCGATCTGCGGGTGCTGCCTGCGGGTGCCGTGCTGCGGTCGCCCGCTGGCGATCCTGCCGCGCCGCCCACGTTGGCGATGGCCGAGGCTCAATTGACGATCGCCGAGCACAAGCTTGTCGTCGCCGAGATGCAGCGCGATGCCGTCAGCCTGCGGGCCGATGCCGATGTCGCGAAGTGGCTGGAGCCGGATGCCGCCGATGCCGACCAGCGCATTCAGGAGGCTTGTCGCGCCGAGCGCCAGATCGCGGCCACGGAAGCGGACGTGAAGGTCGCCGAGATCGAACTTGAGCTGGCGACGCAGCGTCCGCTGGCCACTGCGGAATCTCTGGCGGAGATTGAGGGGCGCTTGGCAGCGGCGAATGACACGACAGTCCAAGCTCGTGCCGCCATTGAAGTACCGGGTACTGAGTACACTTCGCTCCGTGGGGCGTTCAAGACGATCGAGTCTCCCACTGAAACGACCGAATCGCTGATGGCCCCCTTCCCGACGACCAGCACGGGCCGGCGCACCGCGTTGGCGAACTGGATCAGCGACGAGCGCAACCCCTTGACGGCGCGGGTGGCGGTCAATCACGTCTGGTCACGGCACTTCGGCGTTCCGCTGGTGCCGACGGTGTTCGACTTCGGCCGCAAGGGGCAAGCGCCGACGCAGCCGGCTCTGCTCGACTGGCTGGCCGTCGAGTTCATGGAGACCGGCTGGAGCCAACGCCATCTGCATCGGCTGCTCGTCACGAGCGCAACGTACCGCATGAGCTCATCCACGCTCGGGTGCGAGGCCAACATCGCGATTGACGCCGAAAACCGGCTCCTGTGGCGAATGAATCCCACTCGCATGGAAGCCCAAGTCGTGCGCGATTCGCTGCTGCATCTTTCCGGCGTCCTCGATTCAACGATGGGCGGCCCTTCGATTCCGATCGATCAGGCCAACACGTCGACACGGCGGAGCATCTATTTCTTCCATTCACACAACGAGCACGACCGATTCCTGTCGATGTTCGACGACGCAGCCGTGCAGGAGTGTTACCGCCGGGAACAGAGCATCGTGCCGCAGCAGGCGCTGGCACTGTCGAATTCAAGCCAGGCGATTGACGCATCGCGGCGGATTGCGGCGGCGTTGAACGCCGCCGCTCCTGACATGGACGATGCCGGCTTCATCCGGGCTGCGTTCCGCCTGATGCTGGGGTGCGACCCGACGCCGGAGGAATTGGAAGTCTCACTTGCGGCGTTTCAGCACTGGAGAACCGCGCGGAGCTCAGAAGAAAACGCTGACACTCGCATCCGGGAACTGTTTATACTGGCGCTGATCAATCACAACGATTTCGTGACGGTACGGTAGATGGTAACCCGACGCGTCAGCGAGGGGAGCGTGATGAGCAGCGTACAATTAATGAGACGAGTGGCTTGCGGGCCGACGCGTTCGAGCGGAGTCGATTCCCGCAAGTCGCATTTAAGCGACTGCATCGCGTTGGCTCACGCTCCCCTCGCTCACGCGTCGGGTTACTTATTGATGAGGTGAACCATGTCACACGAGCCATCTAATTGCCGAAGCTGCCAGCGTCGCGGCATCCATCGCCGAACGTTCCTGGCCGATGTCGGCATGGGCTTCACCGGGCTGGTGCTCGGCGCAATGCTGCAGCGCGAAGGCCGGGCGAATGAAGGTACGTGGCAGCCGCCGACGGGGTTGCCGCATCAGGCGCCGAAAGCCAAGAGCGTGATCTGGCTCTTTATGAACGGCGGGGTCAGTCATCTGGAGACGTTCGACCCCAAGCCGGAACTCGACCGGTTCGCGGGTAAGACGATCGCCGAAACGCCTTATGCCGATACGCAGAGTCCCGAGAAGCTGGCCCTCGCGCGGGTCGTCGTCGTCAACGATGCCAACGGGCAGCAGCGAAACGTGCTGTACCCCACGCAGGTCGGCTTCCGGCAGCACGGCGAATGCGGCATGCATGTAAGCGACTTCCTCCCGAACCTCGCAACCTGCGTCGACAAGATTTCGCTCGTGCGCTCGATATACACGACCGATGACAATCACGGGGCGCAGACGCAGTTTCACTCCGGCCGCCACATGCTCGATGGCGAGTACCCGACGCTGGGGGCCTGGGTGCACTACGGCCTCGGTTCGCTCAACGACAACCTGCCGCAGTTCATTTCGATCGGCAATCGCGAATACTGGAACCGCCGCGACGGCCATTATCTCGGCCCGGCGCACGATGCCGTCCCGCTGCGGATCGACCCGTCGAACCCGCTCGATTACGGCCGGCCGGAAGGAGACATCGACGCCGAGTCGCAGCGGATCGGGTTCGATCTCGTCGGCGACCTTAACCGTCTGCGCGGAGTTGAGTATCCCGATGATCCACAGTTGGCGGCTCGCATTCAGTCGTATGAACTCGCATTTCGGATGCAGCAGTCGATTCCCGAAGTGCTCGACTTCAGCAGCGAGACGCAGGAGACCCAGTCGCTCTACGGCCTCGATCAGGATCATTGCCGCGAGTTCGGCTCGCAGCTACTGGCGGCAAGGCGGTTCGTCGAGCGGGGGGTGCGTTTCATTCAGATCCAGCACGGGGCCGGCGGGGCCGGAGTGTGGGACGCGCACGGCGGCCTCAAGGCCAATCACGAAGACAATTGCCGCAAGGTCGACCAGCCGATCACGGGGCTATTGAAGGATCTCGACCGGCGCGGACTCCTCGACGAAACGATCGTGGTGTTCGCCACCGAGTTCGGACGCACGCCCGGCACGCAGGGGAGCGACGGCCGCGACCATCACATCTACGGCTTCTCGATCTGGATGGCCGGCGGCGGCATCAAACGGGGCGTCGTGCACGGCACCACCGACGAGATCGGCTTCCATGCCGTCGAGGACCGGCATTACGTGACCGATGTGCACGCCACGATCCTGAAACAGCTCGGCCTCGACTCGCGCCGACTGGAAATCCCCGGCCG
This sequence comes from Planctomycetaceae bacterium, assembly GCA_031402175.1. Taxonomy (GTDB): domain Bacteria; phylum Planctomycetota; class Planctomycetia; order Planctomycetales; family Planctomycetaceae; genus JANNSB01. Next base: position 6,476 of record JANNSB010000270.1, on the reverse strand, counting down.
CAAGCGCCTGGAGATCGACCACGGCGTGCCGATCGACGCGATTCTTGGCTAACAGCCAGAGGGCCGAGGACATTGAGGACCACTTCCACCTGCTCCCTGTGATCGAATCTTTTTGAATTGAAGCGGATTCGCAAGAAGTGTGAGAGTCGTCTAGGCCACTCGTCGACGACTTCGATTCCAGAACAGAAGGGTAGCACTGGTTGCCCCCAACTCATTCTTCAATCGAGAAGAACCCGCTTCCAAACCCTCCTTGTCCACCGCCATACCCTCCCCCCGCACCTCCAGACTCAACCTGCGGATGAATCGAGTCGCCGGATTCGAGCTTTTGCAGCAGCGTGACGATTTCTTCCTGGGCGCTGCGGCTCTGCACCACGATGAGCACTGCCTGAGTCTCGCTCGCCGCCACCAGACTCACCTTGCCGGGAGAGTCCGCCGCATCGCCGTTCCACGTGCCAGGACGAACGATCTGAGGCAACTGCAGCAGCAGATCGGTGGCCTGGAACTTGTCCATGCGATAGTAGCGGGTGAGCACCTCATTCGGGTCCGGCTCGTCGCTTGGTCGCGGCCAGGAGTTCCTCAGCGCCGTCCGATAGTTCTCCAGCAACGCCAACAGTTCCTGGTGCACCTGCTCGGTCTGTCGAACAACCATGCTGCCCGCTTTCGGAAAGCTGTGCGATCCGCCGATGCCGTCGACGTCATCCCATTCGCCGCCGGTAGCGCTGAGGATGGCGTCTCCCAGTGCTTGCGACTCGGCATCGTCGCGGCAGAGATCGCGGACATCGTAGACGGCAGTGATGTGATAGTCGGCGGCGCTGTCTTCCGTGGTGATCCACAACACGCCGTCCTCGACCTTCCAGGTGAGACCCAGGTTGTGAAACAGCGCGGCCAGCACTGTGTCAAGTTGTCGCTCCTCCAGACTCAGTGTGAGCGGTTCCCTGTTTCGGATTCTGCCGTCTCGCAGGGATTGCGCATCGAGCCGAATGGATATGCCGGTCGACTGCGCGAGCGTCTCCACGGCCTCAATCAGTGGTGTGTCCTCAAAGTCGATACTGACGGTTTCGCACAATCGCGCCCTGATCCGCTGGTTCTGAGGCGGGTCGAGAATAAAGGTCTGCCGCGCGGGCTGCTGGATGGCCAGGAGCAGTCCCTCGATCTCGCTGTGCCCCGCCTGGGTGGCTCGCACGAAGAGGACGTCTCCCAGGAGTTGCACGTCCCCGCCGATGCCGTCGTAATCCATCCATTCGCCGGTGGACGATTCGTAAATGGTCTCGAGTAGTCGATCGGGGTCGAATTCGGCATCGAGCAGAGTCGTCAGGGTATACGACTTTGTCGTGAGCTGATCGACCATGTAATCAGCCGTCGAAATCGTGATGACGCCATCGTTGATCGACCAGCCGAGATCGAGAGTCTTGAGTCGATTGAGCAGCAGATAGACAGGTTCGTTATCGATCCGGTCGCTGATGGGCTCGCCTTCGGTGTAACCGATTTCCGCAAGCCGGCCCTGATCGAGCAGCACGCGGAAACCTGTTTGCGATCCCACCCATTCCGCAAGCTCGGCGAGCGAAGAGTTGGAGAGGTCGACCGTCGCCGGCTGAGCGAGCGGCTCCGGGACAAACAACGCCGGATCGATCCCGCGCGGCTCGTCTTTGATCTCGATCGCGGCCGCGGGAGGAACCGGGTCGTGATCCGCGGGAGGCATCGGGTCATCCCAAGCCAAGGCGGTTCCTGCGAAGAGAATGATTGCTGCACAGCATGTCAGAGCGCGAATACACATCATCTGCATCCTCCGGCCATTTGAAGTACGAAAGTGGTTGTTGGCGTCAGTCCGGGATTCGGACAGACTCTCAGCCTGAGCCTTTAGTTTCAAACGTGACTTCGGACAGGGATCAACAAGAAATCACTGGTCGTTTTGCCTTCGAGATGTGTTGGCATGGCGTCGAGTGGTCCGAAGGATCCTTTCGGGGCCATTGCAGGTATGGCACGCAGCGAATGCCATCTTGCCTCCCAGGCTGCCTACCTCGCAGGCCATGATTGAGACGCTGAACAGAAGAACGTTCGCAACCGTACCGCTATACTGCGATCGCGCAGACTACCCGTTTTGGCCGAACGCAGGGAGTAATTGCAGGCCGTGATTCCCGATTTCAATCAGCATGGACTACTCCCGCTGGGGGTTCATCGCGCGGATCAAAGCGAGTTCAAAGCCAGATTTGCAATCTTCAATCTGTCGAATCGCCGCCTGCGAGTCTATGAGCAACTGGAGCGGTTGCTCGACGAAGCAAGCCGCGCGGCCCTTGTGAAACGGGTGATCGTCGGTGGCAGCTTTGTGACCTCGAAGGCGGAGCCGAACGATTTCGATTGTATTCTGGTACTCGATCCAGCGATTGTCGGGACAACTCTCCGTCCGTTCGAGTACAATCTGGTGTCGAGGCGGATGGCGCGTCGCATCTATCAAGGTGACGTATTGACGGCGCTGGAAGGATCGGAGGCACTGCACCGCTATCTGGAGTTCTTTCAAACGACGCGGCACGGCGAACCGATGGGAATTGTGGAGGTCGTGTGATGAAACAGGATCTGAAGAAGCTGCGCGTCACGATGGAGCAGATGGAACGGCTCATTCTCGCGCTGGAAGATCTGCGGGAAAACGTTCTGCCGAGGGATCCCAATCTGTTCGCCACGCTGGCCGAGGGGCCTCTCGACGACCTGGAGCGGCTGCGCATGGAAGTGCGAGAGTACGTCGATGAATTGCAGCCGACCGGATAGGCGATATCTCGTTCCATTCCGATGTCGCGAACCAATGATCGCACACAGGGTCCATACACACAGGGTCCATAGAGGAGCGGACCTGAGACCGGCGTCTAAATGGGAAGGCGAATGCAGGCGTTCATCGACGAAAGTGGAGGTAAGGGCCATACCAGGATCTTTACGATGGCCGCTTGGCTCGGATCTTCAGAGGAATGGAAGGCCTTCGCACCTCGTTGGGCTGCCTGTCTACAGTCGCCTCCGACGATTCGTTATCTAAAGATGCGAGAAGCAGCCGGTCTGAGCGGACAATTTCGAGGAATGTGTCCCAGTGATCGTGACGCCAAACTGCGCGCTCTAGGAAGAGTAATTCGAGAACATGCCGCAGCGGCGATTCACTGCTCTCTTGATCTACACGCGTTCGAGAAAACGATTCGGCCGGCTGGCAAGCCGTTTTCGGATCCCTACTTCTGGCCATTTCATATCACAGTAATGGCAATCTCGATCGAGTTGGCTGAGCAAGGGTGCACAACACCCGCCGACGTCGTCTTTGACGAGCACGCGATCTTTGGTGAGCGCACCCGGCACTGGTATCCGTTGGTTCGCAGTCTAATCGCTGATCCAGCCGATGCAGCGGTCATGCCACTTGAGCCGGTCTTTCAAACGGACATGGAGGCTCCACAGTTACAGGCTTCCGACATGCTCGCTTGGATACTACGCAGATCCGCAGAAAAATCGTGCCATGTGATTGAACAATGGCAAGCAACCGGAGATGTCGATACATCTGGATTGCCGCCAGATGACTTCGGATGGTTGGTTCACGAAGAGTTAAGGCATGTCCCATTTTCTCGGCATTCGCAATACATGACTCGCGATCGCCTCGATGGAATTGTCGAATTGGTGAACGAACACCTCCGGACCGACTTTCAATCGATCCCCGGCGCTGCAGAGCATTTGCGAGAATTCAAACGACTGGCGAATTCACGCCCGCACTCGATCAATTCGTCGAAACGTTAGGCTGAGTGCGTCCCCACAATGCGGAAGCCCCGGTCATTGACCGGGGGCTAAGAGCGCTGACATGTGTCACTTGCTTGGCACCGCAACGGCAGGCGCGGGCGATTTCCTGCGTCGCACCAGAGAAACGATCAGCAGCACAATACCGCCCACCGAGCTGCCTGCTCCGCCACCTATGTACATCGAGACGTCGGACGCCGCCTGCGCTGTCCAAGGATCCGGTAGGAGGATTGCCTGCGAGAACCCGTACACAAGACAGCCGATGCCGATGCCAATCGCGAGAAAGGAAACGACGATCCACGCCAAAGGCTCCTTGATGCCCCACAGCAGCAGTATCAGGACGATAACCGCCGGTGGCAGACCAAAAAGCAATCCGGGGGGAACATTGAGAATTCCAAGGAGCGGCGTGTCAATCAATGTTCCTGTCCTTCCGATAAACAGCAGAGGATGGAGCCTTGGTTGTGGGTTCGTTCTTCGCCCTCGTCGTCTCAGGGATGTCGATCCGAGGGATGTGGTTTTGAGCCTGGACCGTTCTAGCCCGGATACTCCGACACGTACACCGCCTTGACCTGCGTGTAGTCGCGGAAGGTTTCTTCGCAGTTGACGCCGCCGCCGGGGCCGCCGGAGATGCCTTGGCCGCCGTAGGGCAGGCCGTAGGCGATCGAGTTGTGGCAGTTCACCTGCACGGTGCCGTCGCGGAACTGCTTGGCCAGTTCGATTCCCTTCGACACGTCCTTCGTCCAGACGCTGGCGCCGAGGCCGTAAGGCGAACTGTTCGCAAGCTGCAGCGCCTGCTGGGGCGAGTTCACGGGGCAGATCGTGGCGAACGTGTGAAACACTTCCTGCGGGTTACAGTCGACGCCGGGTGTGGTGCGGTAGAGAGCGGGCTTCAGATAGTAGCCGTTCTTCCCCTTCACTTCGGCGACACCGCCGGGAAGGATCGCCTGTCCGCCGCGAAACGCGGTTTCCTTCTGAGCCTGCAGGATGCGGCGGCGCTGCGTCGGGTTCACGACCGCGCCGAGTTGCGTCCCGGCATCGGCCTGATAGCCGATTTTGAGGCCTTCGAAGAATTCCTTCTGGGCGTCGATGAAGTCGTCCGCAATTTTGCTGTCGACGAACACGCGGTGAATCGTGCAACACGTCTGGCCGAAGTGCTGGTTCGTGTAGCGGCCGATCATGCGGGCCACGAGTTCGGGGTCTGCATCACCGAGCACGATGGCCGAGCCGTTGCCACCCATTTCGCGCTTCATGCGGGTGCCGTGCCGATCGCACACACTGAGAATGTGCTGTCCGATGCCGGGCGAGCCGGTGAACGAGATGTAGCGCACGCCCGGATGCTCGGCAATCGCCTGTCCGGTGATCTCGCCGCGACCGGGGAGGACGTTGATGACGCCCGGCGGGAAGCCGGCTTCTTCGGCCAGCTTCGCGATGTAGAGGGCCGACAGCGGTGTGTCTTCGGCGGGCTTGATGAGAATCGTGTTCCCGGCCAGCAGCGATGGGAACATGAACCACGCCGTGAGCACGAGCGGGTAGTTCCAGGGAATGATTCCCGCGACGACGCCCCAAGGCTCGCGATAGGTGAAGCCTCGCATTGTGTCGGAGATTTTCAGCGCGGGGCCGTCGCCGAACGGAATCTCGCGAGCGACGCCGATGAAGTATTCGGCCGTGGCGCGAATTTGGGTGAAGTCCCCTTCGGCGAGTTCCGAGACTTTGCCGCCGTCGCGGATTTCGCAGGCGAGGAGCACATCGCGGTCGCGTTCACACAGTTCGACGAGCTTCTGGACGAGCGAGATGCGTTCTTCGACATCGAAGTTTCTCCAGCCGGTGCCGCCGTCGCCGTGAAAGGCGCGGGTGGCGGAATCAACCGCCTGAGCGACTTCGGCATCTCCCATTTCACACACGGTGGCGAGGACTTCCTGCGAGCCGGGGTCGACGGTCTGGAACGTGGCGTTCATCGAACCGGCGACGCATTCGCCGCCGATGATCCCACCCAGCGGCTTGCCGCCGTTCTGGCAAAACTCGTTGAATTTCTTGGGGGTGGTGAATTGAGCCGCGGTAAGGGCGCGAATTTCAGAAACGGCAGTCGCCATGTCGAGTGCTCCTGGACTTTGGAAAGGACGTACGAAGTTGATGTTCGAAGGCTTATTGTTGAGAGAGCGTTTCGAGATCGCAAGCTGGCGGGATGCAAATGCGATCTGCACCAATGGTCTCGGGATCGCAGGCCTGAGAATGTTCTCCAAATGTCAAAGTCAGCGGCGACACTGGCTGATTCCTCGGTAGAATGGCACCGATGTTGAGTTTGATATGCGCCGTCGGCACCTGGGAGTCGCATTGAATCGCCGCTGGAACAAGAAATGGACCTGGCTGGGCGTCACCCTATACGGGGTGATGACTCTCGCGATCCAGGTGATTCAGGTTCAAAACCGCGCTTGCGGCGGCAAGTGTGCCTGTGTGCTAACGCCGGATTTCCAAGCCGATGGCAACCGCTCTTGTCGGCCAACTGCGGTCGGAATAGCGGCGGATCGGAGTGGTTCTCCGACTGAACCGCCGGAATGCATCCATGACCTTCAATCGCTTCGCTTGAAGGATAGCTTCGTACCGCAGACTGATTGAACCTTGGCTTGCGCCGTCTTGATCAATCTGCGCGTCATGAACGACGACAGCCCGGCCGGCGGGGCGTGACTTGCGGTCAGCACCCCGCCGGCGGTGGCGGCGTCGATCAA
>JANNSB010000269.1:0-1698 GCA_031402175.1 Planctomycetaceae bacterium | reverse complement strand
GGTCCGCATAGGCGACGAGCATGTCGCGCACGAAGCCTGCATACTTCTGATCCCCGCTCAGGCGATACAGTTCCCCGGCCTCGGCGATGGCGCGGTAGTTGCGCTTGTGCTGCTCGTGGGTGTAGCCGCCGCCTGGGTCTTTGGGGATGGGTACATTCACTCCGGCCGCCATCATTTCCGCGATGAAAATCTGTGACCTTTTCACCTCCGCGGCAAACAGCGCGGGCTGGGCCATACTCGCCGGCGAGGATTGGTTCTGCGCAGCCAATGCGCTGGGGCCAGCGCCCGCGACCGAAACACCGGCGAGTGCGATCAATGCGATCTGGATGGACAAGGGCCAGGTCACTGCGGCTTCCCATCGAAGGTGTTGCCGGTCATCATCACGCGCGCGGGGACTTTTGCCTGCGCCTCACTGAGCAAAGGACGCGGTGTTCCTTTGAAGACATTGTCGATGATTCTGGATTGAGGGACGCCGGTGGTTTGAACGAGTTTGATCGGCGCGGAGGCCTCAAACTGGTTACCCTGGATCAACACGTCCTGAACCCCGAACAGCGAGAGCGACGCACGGTCGCCCGCCATCACTTTGTTTCCACTCCCGACGACTGCATTGTCCCTGAAGAGGAGATGGGGCCCGAAGGTACTCTCATCCGTGCCGCCCCGGTAAAGCGAGATGATGTTGCCCCCGATCGCATTGAACGTCGTCTTCGTGATGGAGAGATGCTCGGCGTTGTATCGGCCATAATCATCATTCTCGGAGTCGGCCGCCACCACTTTGCCGGAGACGTTCTCGAAGCGGCTGTTGGTAATCTGCAGCCGCTCGGCCATCGACCCCTTGCCAAAGGCAAGGAAGTCAAACGCCTTGTTGACGGTCAGATTGCTGACATTTACACCATCCAGCAGGATGTCAAAATTGACGAGTATCGGCCTGGTGGTGGTGCGAATGACCGCATTGCCGACCGCGTCGGGAGCGTCATCACCGGTAATGTCCAGGCCCTTCAGTTGAAGGTTGCCGCCGTCCGCCATTTCGAACAGGGACGGGCGGCTGAAACTGATGATAGGCCGCGACGTGCCGGAGCCTTGCAGCGAAATGGTTTTGTCCACCAGCAAAGTGCGGTCTACCAGGTAGCGGCCGCCGGTTAGTATCAGGGTGTCGCCGCTCCCTGAGCGCGCGAAGGCCGCACTGAGGGTTCCTTCGCCCGGAGCTACCGAGATCGATTTGCCCGGCCGGAACACTTCGCCACGTAGCGGCTTTGCATAGTACTTCGGTCCGACCTCATCGAGCGAAATGACCTCCAGGTCGCGGGGCGCGCCAATCGCCGCCATCGCCGGGTCGGTGGGATACAGCAGGCCATTGCGTGCCCGCGCGGTCTCTACGGCGGCTTGCTTCGCGCCGACAAGGGCCGGAACCGACGGTGTGGCCGCGACTACATTGTTCGCAAAAGCGATGCCGGAAATGTCACCATCCACCAGGACGGGCTGAAGGGCGTTGCCGAATGAAAGGAAGTTGCGGTCGAAGCGGCTGTTCAGGGGCGGTGCGGACCGCTCGGCATCGGCGCCGGCGGCCAGGGTCACCCGCGCGCTGTTGATGATGCTGTTGTTCTCGATCAGGGCGTTGGTGACCTGAACATAGCGGTTGAGCGGTGAGTTGGGGACGCCGTTCATGATGGTGAGAGCGCTGGTGAAGCCCGTGCCGGCCAG
>JANNSB010000268.1:0-2812 GCA_031402175.1 Planctomycetaceae bacterium | reverse complement strand
CTAGTGCTGCGTCAACGCCGGAAGTTCGGGTAGGCGTGCGGGGTGGGATGTGGGAAGCTGCCGGGGACCAAGGAGGGTTCCCATGCCCAAGAAGTATGTGGTTCGATTGACGCGTTCGGAACGTCAGACGCTGCGTGAGATGGTGCGGCGGCAGCAGGGTTCGCCGTGCAAGGTGCGACGCGCGCGGATGTTGCTCAAGGCCGATCCGATGCCGCTGGGCCAGCGTGGACGGACGCCCGTATCGCGGAGGCGTTCGACGCACGCACCAGAACGGTGGAGAAGTTGCGTGAGAGGTTCGTCAGCGAGGGCTTCGAGTCCACCGTGCACGGAAGACGTCGCGAGCGGCCCGCGACCGCCAAGCTTCTCGACGGCAAGCTGGTCGACGACTTCGTGTTTCAGGAGACCGAGCGCATCATTCATGTCGGCAACGCCCCCTCCCCCGCCGCGACCGCATCACTCAACATCGGCAAGCTGATCGTCGACAAGCTCGCTGACCGAGTGAGTTCGTAAATCATTTTTCCTGGACCGCGAGGCTCCTGCCGACCCGGCACCACGGATGAATGTCGCTACTTCGTGCGGCTCCGCGGGAGCGTCGCCCTCCCGAACGAGTTGAAAGAGCCGCTATGATGCAGCGGATGGGTGGCTGGGGTCGACCATCGGGAGCCCCCAGCCAAGTCGTAAGTGGGCGTGCATCGCGCATGCTGGGGGCAAGGTTGCCGATCGCCGTCAATTGACATGCTACGCAACTGACGGCAACCTGACCCCAGCCACCCTGCCGCCTTTCGCACTGGCGGACAAGCCGACCAGTGGCACCCCTTTTTGGAAGACGATTGCCAGTGGCACCAGGCGCCTGGTTCGGCCATGTATCAGGATGTCTTTGTAAGCGTATCTACAACTTTCTGAGCGTAGGACACGACATTGGCCCGAGTTCCATCATTCCAGCCGACTCGGCCTCCGCCGACGATGTCTGGAGTGAAGCGGCAACTCGCGGGCCTGGGTGCCAATGCTGGGGAGGAACAGACTTCTCGGGCGGCTTCGACAAGCGTTGCCGTGGGTTCCATCCGCTGTGCTACATCCAACGCCTCGAATATCTCTTTGCTCCTGCATGCGAGCAGCTCCCTGATAAGCCCCACCAGGGAGCGAATTCCGGCAGCCCCTTCTTGCTTGAACAGAGCAGCCGCTTCCTGTCGCATTTCCTCCTTCGAAGACTCGAACAGGTCGTTGCGAGAGCAGAGTTCGACCAGCTTCGCGGCACCAAGGCTTGCATCGGCACGCTGGTTATGGTCCCGCATGGGCGGTGGCGATTCGTCCCTCGGCGGGGTGTTCTTCGTCGCTCGCTTACCCTTCCCGAACAGCCAGTTCCAGATGCCCATTCCGAATCTCCTGCGTGTCGGGACCGTCGTTCTCGCGCCGAACAGGTATTCGACCGCGAAAGTGCGGAGGATTCTACCGCACTTTGACGGTGCAGAATGGACCTGTCAATCTGATGCATCATACTCGCCAGGTGCCACTTCTATGAAAGTCCGCTGTGCGTCAAGAGTGGATGTCGTTGTTGGCTGCGGGGTTCCCAGTCTTCTATGCGAGCGTCGGCGATTGAAGGCTTAGCCCTGTTGGGTGTTTCGAGTTTGCGAAGCCTGCCCCATCTGGCTTCGAGCGAGGCACATGTCGGGATCGCTCCCGACGTGGTCTGCCCAAGTGGCACTCGAGCTCAGCTTCGCGTCGCAGGTTCCCGTCGCCAGCGATTACTTCCACTCCTGGTCAGCATGGAAACGTCCTTTCTGTCCGTGTCACTCGTTCGTCTCTCCGGCCCGCAGGTCGCTTTCTGTCAGGTCTCACACGTTCAGGCCGCCTTGGTCAGTGTTCGGGCGGAGTGGTCCACTATCTCGTGATACAGCCTTCTCAGCCAGCGGTTGGCGATGGCGGCCGACAACACGTTCGGCGGCTTCCGCTGGCCCAGTCGGCGGCGGGGTGGCTGTGGTCCATCTGCCGCAAGGGGGTTGGCTCAGCAGGTCGATTCGGTCGGCAGATGGCCCACAGGCGAAGGCCGCGCGCCCGCCGGGGGCTTCTGCTACGCAGTGCGCCCCCGCCACCCAACCGGTGCCCGCGCAACCGCGACGGTAGGTAGTAGAAGGTTCGAGTAACCGTCTGAGTGCGTTTCGGCGAGTCGTTGGGAACGAGTCGCCGGCGTGAGTTGCAGCGAGCTGCCAACCGGAGCGGAGGCCTGTTTCCATCCGGGGGGGTGTGCACACAAAGTTCGCCGCTGCCGCCATGAGCCTACCAGCCACTGCGCACTCATCGAACGAACCAACCTTCGTCACGTTGGGCCGGCCGGTCCACTTTGTGAACAACTTCAGAAACGAACGCAGCCGATCACTTCGCCGCAGCCACCGCATCCTTCACCGTGATCTTCCCCTCATACAGCGAGCGGCCGATGATGGCGCCGGCCAGGTGCGGATGATTGGCAGCGACAGTCTTGAGGCGAGCGATATCATCGACCGTCGTCACGCCGCCGGAGGCAATCACCGGGCAGCCGAGGTCGGCGAGCGCACCGAGGTCATGCAGCGTGCCGGCGTCGACGCCCTGCATCATGCCGTCGTTGGCGATGTTCGTGTAGATGATGGCGGCGATCGGCAGCTTCGCGTACTGCCTGGCCAGTTCGAGGGCCGATGTCTGCGACACATCGAGCCAGCCTTCGGTCGCGACCATCGAGTCGCGGGCGTCGATGCCGAGCACGATTCGCGACGGGAACTTCTCGGTCATCTCGCGAAACCATTCCGGCTGCTTGAGGGCCTGCGTGCCGATGATGACGCGG
>JANNSB010000267.1:0-19405 GCA_031402175.1 Planctomycetaceae bacterium | reverse complement strand
CATTTTTTCCTGGTCGAGCTTGGTCTTGGGCTCAATGGCCATGCTAATGACCGGATCAGGGAAGGACGGGGGCTCGAGTAGGATGGTGTGATCTTCGTCGCAGAGAGTGTCGCCAGTGGTGACGTTCTTGATGCCAACGATGGCGGCGATGTCGCCGGAGTAAATCGTGTCGATGTCCTCGCGCTTGTCGGCCTGAATCTGGATGAGCCGGCTGATACGGTCGCGCTTGTTGGTGCGCGGGTTATAGACGGTGTCGCCCTTGGTAAGCTTGCCGCTGTAAATGCGGAAGAATCCTCTCGTTTGACGCTGCCAATCCTCCACCCGCAGAATGTCGCCTCTCTGGTTTCCTCCCCCACCTTGAACATGGCTCATTCCACTCCAACGACCGCCGATGCCTCCCAACAGGCAGCTCCCGCGTTGGAGACCTCAATTCCCTATGACCGGTTTCTTGACTGTGTCCACTGCGGATTGTGCACCGCCGCCTGCCCGACCTACCTCGAAACGGGGAATGAGAACGACAGCCCTCGCGGTCGCATCTATTTGATGCGAGCCGTCACCGATGGACGCGTCGAACTGGGACCGAGCACCATCCGGCACCTCGAACTGTGTCTCGATTGTCGCAGTTGCGAGACTGCCTGTCCCTCGGGCGTGCAGTACGGCCGGCTCATCGAACCCTTCCGCATTGCCATGCAACAACGCGGACCTGGAGGCAAGCCGGCGAAGAAGGACTGGTTCCAGCGCTGGATTCTGTATGGGCTGTTTCCCTATTCCAATCGCCTGCGCCTGTCGCTGCTTCCCGTGAAGCTGATGCAGTGGACGCGGCTGGACCGCTTGTTCGCAGCCATCGGCCTGATGAAGCTGCTGCCCCGCAAGCTGCAGCGGATGCACGCCCTGTTGCCAAATCCCATTCAGGATGCCCCCCGCCTGCCGGAGTTTCTTCCCGCCATCGGCCCCAGGCGTGCGAAGGTCGCGCTCTTTACCGGCTGCGTGGCCGATGCGATGTTTCGCCGTGTGCACTGGGCGACGGCCAAGGTGCTGCAGGCGAACGGCTGCGAGGTCGTCATCCCTAGATCGCAGGTCTGCTGCGGCGCGATCCACTATCACAGCGGCGCGGGCGAGCCGGCCGTCGCGTTGGCGCGGCAAAACGCAGCCGCGTTCCCGCAAGACGTTGATGCCGTCATCATCAACGTCGCCGGTTGCGGCTCGATGCTGAAGGACTACGGCCACATCGCCCTTGAGATTCCCGAAGCCGCCCCCTTTCATGATGAACTGCAAGGCTTCGCCGGCAAGGTCAAGGATATTCACGAGTTCCTGGCAAAGCTGGGACCGGTGACGCCAAGGCATCCCGTGCCGATGAAGGCGGCCTATCATGATGCCTGCCACCTGGTACACGCTCAGCGCATTCGCGAACAGCCTCGCCAGTTGTTGAGCCTGGTGCCAGAGCTGCAACTGCTGCCGTTGGCGGAATCCGACATCTGCTGCGGAGCAGCGGGAAGCTACAACCTCACCGAACCCGAGATGGCCGACCGTCTGGGCCAGCGCAAGCTCAACCACATCGTCGAGTCCGGAGCCGACGCGGTGTTGTCTGGCAATGCGGGATGCACACTACAGATTCAATCCCAACTTCGAGCGGCCGGTCACGCCATACCCGTACTGCATCCGATGGAAGTGCTGGCGAGGGCGTATGGTGACAATGAGCAGTAGGCAGTCGTGGCGAGATCCAAGTGGAAGCCACGCGTTTGTGCTCGTGACTACTGCTGCTTCCCCTTCGTCAACTCCATGAACGCCGTTTCCAGGTTGACATCTTCCTCGCGGAACATCTTGAGGCGGTAGCCGGACGTGAGCAGTTGCTGCGGCAGGTTCGTGTAGTCGTGCACGCCGGGTTTCAACTTGAGGATGATCATCGACCCCTTCATGCTGAGCGTGTCGACCTCATCGAGTTGTTCCAGCATCTTGGCGGCCTCGTCGGTGCGGTCGGCCACTTCGATGTGCAGCACGATCGCCTGGCGGGCTTTCTTCATCACGTCGGCTACGTAGCCGTCGACGAGCATGATTCCCTTTTCGATCATGCCGACCCGGGTACAGATGTCGGCCAGTTCGGGCAGGATGTGGCTGGAGACGATGATCGTCTTGTTCATTTCACCCAGACGCTTGAGCAGATTCCGCATTTCGATTCTCGCACGGGGATCGAGACCGCTGGCGGGTTCATCAAGCAGCAGCACTTGCGGCTCGTGCAGCAGCGTCCGCGCCAGACCGATGCGTTGGGTCTGGCCGCGTGAAAGCTGGCTCACCATGGCATCCCGTTTGAACGCCATGTCCACGAGTTCGAGTTTCTCCTCGCAGATGCGCCGCCGTCCCGGACCGTTGATGCGGTAGCATGATGCAAAGAATTCGAGGTACTCGATGACGGTCATGTCATCGTACACGCCGAAGAAGTCGGGCATGTAGCCGACGAGCCGGCGAATTTCCTGCGGATGCGTGTAGATCGACTTGCCACAGACGTAGCACTCCCCGTAATCGGGATTGAGGAGCGTGGCGATCATCCGCATCGTCGTGGTCTTGCCGGACCCGTTGGGACCGATAAAGCCGAAGACGTCCCCTTCCTTGAGATTCAGCGTAATCTCATTGGCGGCGATCAGATCGCCGTAACGCTTGGTGAGCTTGTTGGTTTCAATCACTTGTGGGCGAGTCGCTGGTCGTTGGACTTTGGTCGCTGGGAAGTTGGACGTTAGACGCTAGGCAGTGGAAGGACAAGCAACACTTGCGCGTGTTTCATGTGTTTTCCGCGTTGGTCTGCGGTTATGATGAGATCTCATCAATGCATGAATCATCCTCCCCCTGCAATTGATAAACGCCGTCGACCCTCTCGCATCAACGTCCGTCGGGCCAAAGATCAACGTCCACTGACCAATCAAGGAGAGTTGCCATGCTCAAGCACTCGAATCGGCGACAGTTTCTCAAGGCCACTTCGTGGGGGAGCGCGGCCGCACTTGGAGGAGGATTCGGTTTCCTGTCCAACCTGCCACCTGTGTCGGCTGACGACGCAGTGCTCGATCGCAGCCTGGTGCAGTTCGGCGATCAGATCGAACCACTGGTGCGGTTGATTGAAGACACTCCACGAGACAATCTGCTCGAACAAGTCGCGGCCCGCATCCATCGAGGAACGTCGTATCCCGAAGTGCTTGCCGCGTTGCTCCTGGCTGGCGTGCGCAACGTGCAGCCTTACCCGGCGGTGGGGTTCAAGTTTCACGCAGTGTTGTGCATCAACTCGTGTCACCTCGCGAGTCTGCATGGTCCGGACGAGGACCGCTGGCTGCCGATCTTCTGGGCCATCGATCACTTCAAGTCGTCGCAGGCCGACGAGGTCGAGCGCGGCGGCTGGCGGATGCCGTCGGTGAATGAATCGCTCGTGCCGACAGCCGAGCACGCGCGAGCACAGTTCGTCGACGCGATGGACCGCTGGGATCTGGAGTTGGCCGACGTGGCCACAACGGGTTTGGTCCGGACAGCGTCGGCCACTGATGTCTTCAACCTGTTTGCCGGTTACGCGGCCCGCGATTTTCGTTCGATAGGTCACAAGGCCATCTACCTGGCCAATGCCTGGCGGACGCTGCAGGTGATCGGCTGGGAGTATGCGGAACCTGTGTTTCGCTCGCTGAGCGCGGCGATGCTCAATCATGAAGGGGATCCGAATCCGGCGGAGAGCGATCTGGACGCAGACAGGCCATGGCGAGAGCATGTGGAGTTGGTGAACAACATCCCGGCCGCGTGGCTCGACACTGGCGACAGTTATGCGTCGGGTGTGGAACTGGTGGCCACGCTGCGCAGCGGGTCCGCGAGTGACGCTGCCCGCAAGGCCGTCGACATGCTCGCCGCGGGCGCGAACGCTCAGTCAATCTGGGATGGAGTTTTCCTCGGTGCCGGCGAAGTGCTGATGCGTCAACCCGGCATCGTGGGACTCCACGGGCTAACGACCGCCAACGCCGTGCATTACCTGTGGCAGAACGCACAAGATGAGTCGCTGCGCAAGCAGTTGCTGTTGCAGGCTTGCTCGTTCGACGCACTGTTCCGCGAAGCAGCCGCCAATCGCGGTGAACTTCGCATGCTGACGCTGGATGACATCGTTCCGGCTGAAGAAACCTCGACGGGTCCGGAGGCCATCGAAGCCATTCTGGCGGACATCTCGGGCCAACCGATGCAGGCTGCGGGTAAGTTGCTGGCCTATCTGTATGCCGGGGGAGATGCCCACGAGTTTCTCGACGCCGCCCGGCTGCTGGTGTTCCTCAAGGGGAACGATGCCCACGACTACAAGTTCGCCTCGGCCGTGCTGGAAGACTTCGAGCACGTCAGTCCAGAGGTGCGGGCCTTGTTCATGGCGACCGCGGCGTTCCAGCTCAATGGTTCCGGCGCGCGGGATAACGGACTCGTCGAACGCACTCGCGCGGCGCTGGGAGGGTAAGCGCGGACTACCGAATCACCGACGCCTCAACGCCCTGCACGAGTCCAGGAGCTTTCTGCCGGTATTGACCGAGCAGTTCCAGGCACTGTGACAGTTCCGGCGTCGGCGATGTGTCGGGATTAACCGCGACCTCGCGTTCGGCCGCCAGCAGGAACTGCACGAATGTTTTTTGTGTCACCGCTTCCGCCAAATCGGGACGAGCGTGCAGTTCAGCGATGACGCCGATCGATTCCCAGTCCTTCCAGCGAGCCAGGTCGGGAAGCACGACCGCGGTCAGTTGCGGCTCATGCAAATAGACTCGCACGACTTCTTCGAGTCGGGCCAATGGCACGCGTTCGTTGCCGTAACTCCACATGAATGAACACGCGTTGCGGACAGCGAAATGCTCCGCGATCGGGGCTGACGGATTGTCGACGACATGCGAGATAAGCAGTTCGAGGCCCTCCTCTCCCTGGAGCAACAACAGGCCGCCCATCACGCCGTCGATCCCCAGTCGCGGCATGTCGGGTGAATCGGCAGGAGCAAGCACAAGATCTTGAAGCGTCTGGGCGTCGGATTCGTTGCCGCACATGCCCAGCAGCATGCCATAGAGTCCGAGCCATTCTGGGCTCTGCAGCATGATCGACTTGTCGAGTGTTCCCGCCATGATGGCCGACAACTTGTCGTGGGGCAGACGGTCGACGATGGGAGCGATCTGTTCGAAGTCGGCCGATGCGAACTCGGTCCACGCATCGATGGCCACGTCGGCATCTTCGTACTCCAGA
Organism: Planctomycetaceae bacterium; assembly: GCA_031402175.1. Lineage (GTDB taxonomy): Bacteria > Planctomycetota > Planctomycetia > Planctomycetales > Planctomycetaceae > JANNSB01. Next base: position 14,182 of record JANNSB010000267.1, on the reverse strand, counting down.
TAGTTGGCATAGAACGCGAGTCGCTCCGGGCGCGGCCGCGAGTAGTCGGGCCGCTGCAGGATGTACTGCCTGCAAGCCGCTGTGATCGGTTGCGGCGGCCCCCAAAGCACCTTGCCGTCGGCGGTCAGCCCCGCGACGATGAAGTACAGATCGCCGGTGACTCCCTCGGAGTAGGCCGTCACACGGAGTGAATCCTTCGCAGCGACCGCGAAGTCGGCGGACGTCTTGAGTACGTCGAGTACCAGGAAGCCGGCCTGATTCCGTTCGCCGCGAGCGACGTCCTGACGGGCGATCACCGCGGCGACGCCGTCCTCGATCTGTTGCGAAAAGGTAAGTTCCAGCGAGCCCGGGCAGAAGGGACACGCGAGCACAAGGCCTGGGAACAGCCAGACGAGGGCGATCATCGTTACCATTCGCAATCCGTGCACGTCCGATGCTCCCTGGGATGAGTCAATGGGCCGCTGCAACCGCGCAGTTTGGCGCAGGCGCACCTTCCCCATGTATTCATCGACCGAATCGGCAGATCGGCTCAAGTCGAATGCGGGGGCGAGACCGAAAGCAGGCGTTGGCGCAAATGCTTGTCGGCCATGATGTAAGAAAATCAGTCAAATCCGTGTCCCCGAAACGCCCGGTCGGCCGCTTATTGTGTCAGGAGCTGACAAAGCTCCCTCAAACAACCAACCGTCGCATTCCCAGGAAGATGAATGCGGCGTATCAATAAGCAGACCGCGACGTTCACGGGGAAACCTGCGAGTCGCGGTTTCTGCATTTGGCAGGTAGGGCTGATCGATCTTGATCCGGAAATGGACCGCGGATGGCGCGGATTGGGCGGGTTTACGCGGATCAAACTTCTGAAGGTGAATGAGCCGCGACGTTTCAGATCCGCGAAGACCCGCGTCATCCGCCAAATCAGCGGTCTATCTTTCCGATCTACGGAATGACTATGACCATGAAATCGCGTCGAGGATCCGCTGGCACGCCTGCGACTTGTTCAGCGCGTAGAAGTGAATCCCCGGCACGCCGGCATCGATGAGCTGCTGGCACTGCTGGATCGCATACTCGACGCCGATCTCGAACTGCGCCGGCAGGTCGTCCTTAACGGCTTCAAGTCGAGCGGCAAGGGCGGGCGGGAACAAGGCTCCGCACATCTTCGTGATGCGCTGAATCCGCGCGTACTCGGTGATCGGCATGATGCCGGGCACGATCGGGATCGTGATCCCCAGCCGATCGCAGGCATCGCGAAACCTGAGAAAGCCATCATTCACGAAGAAGAGTTGAGTGAAGACGGCGTTCGCGCCGGCATCGACCTTCTGTCTCAGGTATCTCAAGTCGGTATCGAGATCGGGTGCTTCCAGATGCTTCTCAGGATAGCCTGCGACGCCGATGCCGAGTTCCGGATGCGTATCGCGAATCAGCTTGACCAGTTGATTGGCATTGCTGAGTCCGCCAGCGGCCGCGCGGAACTGATTGTCCCCCTGTGGGGGATCGCCGCGGAGCGCCATGATGTTGCGAATGCCGGCGGCCGTGGCCCGGTCGAGCCATTGCGTGAGTTCCTCGACGCTCGATCCCACGCAGGTGAAGTGCGCGGTCGCGGTGATGCCATGCCCCTGTTGCACCTGGCGGCAGATATCGATCGTCCGGTCGCGGGTGCTGCCTCCCGCCCCATAGGTGCAGGAGATGAAGGCCGGCGCGAATCGCGACAATTGCTGCACGGTATCGAACAGCGCCCGGTCCCCGTCCGAGGTCTTCGGAGGAAACACTTCGATCGAAAGTCCGAACCGCCCGGGTCCGTAGACGCTGGAAAGATGCTGCATTTCTGTCGCGACAAGTGGCCAAGGCGGCAATTAAGGAATTGGAGTGGGGCGAATTCTATCGGTCGCCGCCACGCTTCGCATGCCTTGCCGCCGCCTGGCTCATCTTTTCACCGATCATGGCGATCTTGTGGTCCTTCAACCGCTTCTCCGTGAGCCAGTACGGGCTGGTGATCTCCTTGAACGCATAGATCGCGGCCTGGATCCCCTCGGCCCAGGCCACGGTGATGAGCTTGATGTCACCATGTACGTCCCCGACGGCAAAGATGCCCCGCCGGCTCGTTTCGAAGTAAGGATCGATCGCGATGCTGCCGTCGTCGTTGAGCAGGAGGCCCAGTCGCTCGAACGTCTCCTTCGAGGCGAGAAAGCCGATCTGCACCACCGCCAGATCGAATCGACCCGCGTGGCCGTCGGTCAGTTCGACGGCGATCTGTCCGTCGGCCATCGCAGCCGACTTGATCTCTGTCGATGTGTGAATCCTGCCGCCAAGCTCAAGCACGCGTCCCAGTGTGTCAGCCTTGCCGATGGGAGCCTCCTCGCGCACGACGATGTCTACCTGCCCGTTGCGCTGGAGCACCATTACGGCGGCATCGAGCGCCGAGTCTCCTCCGCCGACCACCATGACGCGAGACTGCGAATAGTCGTTGACGCGCGGCACCTTGTAATGCACGGCCTTGGAGCCGAGTGCGTCCAGCACCGGTAGTTGCCGCGGGTAGTGCAAGAGTCCGCAGGCGATAATAACCTTGCGGCAGAGATACTCGCCGCGATTGGTGACGACGCGCCTCAGCGGATCGTCCTTTTCGGTCTGATCGGTGTCTTCGATGGCGACCAGTTCCTCGAGAAAGCGAAACTGCACGAGAGCGTCAATCGCCTGCCGGAATGTTCTTTCGGAAAGATCTTCGCCGGTGATGCCGTCCGGAAAGCCCGGGATGTCGACAATCTTCTTGTCGGCATACAGAAACTGTGGCTGGCCGCCGGGCTGTTCCTTCGCTTCGATCACGAGCGTCGTGAGTCCGCGATGAGCCGTTGTCAGGCTGGCGGCCAGTCCGGCGGGGCCGGCTCCGATGATCACGACGTCCCACCAGGGGAGCGTGTCGAAGTCGAGATCTGGATTGAGGTGAGTGACCTTGAAATCCGCCATGAGACACCCGTGACATGCAGGTAGGAGAGAACGTGGTGCGGCTGAATCGTACCCGCCGGCCAGTCCGATCAAAACACGGTCCAGCAGGTTCCCGCATTTGACAGCGTTGTCTCTCAATCGCGAGCCACGGAAGGCGAGTGCCTCAGACGTTCACCGGCAACTCGAACTGCGAATCATCCGCGCTCCGCGATGTCCGCACCACTTTCAACGGCACGGTGTCCTCCAGCGGCGTGTCAGGCACGGCGGTCTGTGCGGCGGGAACCAGGAGCGATTCGTAATGATCCGCGATTCCGATTTCGAACTGCCGCAAACCAAAGACGGCGTCCGAGACTATCTCACAGGCCGAGGCTTGTGTCCCTTCGGCGACGATTACCACTCGTCCGAGTACGACATCCTCAGACGTTAGCGGGATGCCGAGTCGCCAGCAGTGGGGCTCGTTGGCCATCCTGCGCCGGGTCCAAGTCGCGTGGTACTCCTCATGCAGGCTTGGAATGCTGATATCGAGTTGTATCGCTTGCAGGTCCAGCCGAACGGCGAACTCGCGCAGTTCGTTCCAATGCCGTTCCCAGTCGCGATGCCCCTGCAGATGAGAACTGGTCGGCAGCGACTCGCCGGCATTTCGCGAAGGATGCGGAATGAAGGTGCTCGCGAAGGAGCGTGTCTTGTGTGCCAGCAGAGCCATTTCCGTGTGGCCGAAGGAACGCGTCAGGACCAACACGAGCGCAATCGCCGCGATCGAACCGACGGCCACGAAGTCGTTCTGCAACCACACGCTGGCCATCGCGGCTCCACAGGAGAGCGCGCACAGCGAACCGATCCGCACGACTGTTCCGCCGTGACCCAGTCCATGATTCTGCAGCACATGGTGAAAGTGTCCCCTGTCGGTGGCATACAGGCTGCGACCTGTCAGCTTGCGGCGCAGGATCGCCATGCCCACGTCGAGAATCAGTATTCCCCAGATCGCCAGCGGCACCGCGAGCGCCACCGTCGCCGGCCCCTTGAGAGAACCGCGAATCGCCAATGTGGCGAGGATCAATCCGATCAGCATGCTGCCGGCATCACCCAGGAAGATTTTCGCCGGCGGCAAGTTGTACACGATGAATCCCAGCAGACTGCCCAGGAAGATCATCGCCAAAATGGCCTCGGGAACGTGCCGCGTGTACAGGCCCAGAATGCACAGCGTCAGGCACAGTACGGTGCCGACGGTCGTTGCCAGTCCGTCGGTTCCATCAATGAGGTTGAGAGCGTTGATCGCCCCCAGCAACCAGAAGTAGGTGAAAGGAATCGCGAGCAGACCCAGATTAAGGGTGTAGCCGAACAGCGAGACTTCGTGAATCACGATGTCGAACGGGAGCAAGATCGACACCGCGAGAATCTGGCCGAGCAACTTCTGCCGGCCGCGCAGTCCATAGCGATCGTCGATCAGTCCAACGACGCAGATCACAAGTGAGGCCAGTGAGAGCCCGATCAAAAGGCCCCCTTGTTGCTCGACCAGGCCAGCGTATGAAGACGGAATGAGCAGACATACGGCGCAGCCGACAAGAAACGACGCTAACAGCACCACGCCGCCCCCCAGCGGTACCGACCGCCCATGCAGCTTGCGGCGGTTGTCGGGGTTGTCGACCAGCCCGCACCGCCGGCTGAGTCGAATGACGAACGGAGTCAACACAAGGCTGACACACGCAGCGACGACAGTGGTCGTGAGAAACAGTTCCATGCGAATTCAGTGACTTCCTGTGCTGGCTGGACAACCGACCGTCGAGCGAAAGAGACGGTTGAACGAGTGGTTATTGGTGAACGTTAATCCTTGATGAACGTGACGTGAGACTTCTCAAATTCATTGTTGAAGCTCTTGTTTCAGAACCTCGTCTTTCAATAGCAGCAGAACCGAACTGTCCGGCGCGTGGCGCAGACCCCGCCGCAATTGCTCGTTGGCTCCATCGAAGTCGTGCAGCGCGATATGGCACTCGACGTTGCGAACGCGAATCCGCAAATCCTCGGGACTCTCGGCAAGCACCTGCGCATAGGCGTTGATCGCCGACGCGTAATCTCCTGTGAGCTCCGCCACTTGACCTAGCATACGCGGGTCGAGTGTCGTCTCGGCTGCAATTTTCCGCAGCCGGGCGATTAGCAAGGGTCGTGCCGGATCATCATCACCGAGTTGCTCTGTGAGGTCCAACAACACATCGGGATGATCGGGCAACACGTCGTCGACAATCTGCTCGTCATCGATTCTCTGTCCCAACAGGCTCCAGACGCGGTGGACTTCATTTCCCGAAAGGCTAAGTCCTCGCCGAAAACAGGTCATCGCCAGATCATCGAGAAACGCCAGCCAGGCAATCTGGCCCAAATCCATCAGCCGATCACCGCGCGCCGGTGCTGCGAACAGCGCCCGGTAGAGGGAACGCTTCCCGTCATGATCATCCGGAGAAGCGACACCGATCGTCGCCGCCAGATAGTCGATCTGACGCGAAACCGGGCATGACCGGCGTGCGATCCGCAGTTGCTGCACAGCGGGAACCAGGTTTTCCTGCACCATCGCCGACTCTCGAATCGACGCGCCCCCCACGCCCTCGAACCCGTAAGGCTCCACCTGCCGCATATAGGCATGCTGCAGGTTTGCTGGATGGCTGAGCCTCCACAACGTCTGGTCTGAAACGTCCTGCATCAATTCGGGCTGCGAGCGCAGTTCCGCCAGCGCCGCCAAGCGATAGCGATGCACCCAGAGTTCAGCCAGCTTGAACCGGACCTCGGCATCGTCGCGACGCTGCGCAAGCGCTCGCTTCAGCGACTCGATATAGTGGTCGACATCGAGAATGGAATCGTTGCCAGCGGAAAGTTCGTTCAGATCAGGTACCGACTGCACCGCGTTGGAACACGCAGCCGCTCGCAATGTTTCCCAGACTCCCAGGCCGGCGACTCCCACGCAGATCATTCCGAATGCCACGCGAGTCCAACCCGGCAACCGCACCAGCGATAGCCACCGACCTGCAGGCTTCAATCGCACGGTATGGACGGATTCCCCGAGCAGCAGTCCCATCAGTAGGGCGAACAGCAGTCCGTTCGAGGGACGCAAGAGACCAAAGTCTGTCGCGGAATGCGCGGCTTGCGAAACCAACACCATCAGGCCGACGAATGCCAATGCCCGCCCATCGCGTCCCGCCGTCGAGCCGGATAAACGGATTACGGCTCCCAGGAGCAGCAGCCACATCAAGAGATAGCATCCCAGCCCGATCGCGCCCCCTTCGACCAAGGCCTCGAAATAGAGGTTATCGGCGTTGAAGTACCACAGTTCCATCTGGTGTCTCTGATATGGCAGGTTCGCATAGGCATAGGTTCCCCACCCGGTTCCGGTGATCGGGAAATCGCGAACAGCGCCGCTCGTGTCTTTCCAATGCGTGAGCCGCCCTTCCCACGACGCGGTTGGATCACTGAGGGATTCCAGTCGGGTCCGGATGCCGGTCCATTCTCCCAGGTAAACCGACAAGGCAACTGCCAGGCCGCCCGCCAGGATGACGCACGGCGCGACCAATCCAAATCGACGTGTCGCCACGATCGCGACGACCGTCGCCGCAATCGCCAGTGATCCGATGCCGCCTCGCGATGTTGTCATCAACACGCCGGCCGCCATCACGACGATGCTGGTTGCGGCCAGCAGTTGCTCGCCCGTCAGGTTGGAAAGAAACTGGCTGATCGAATACCGTCGCCGTCGCACGCCGTTGGCGGACCCGGCAACCGATTTGGAGGAAGAGTCGGGCGTCAGCAACATGAGCCAGCCGACGGCTGCCGCAATCGACATGTTCAAGAAGCCGGCGGCCTGATTGCGATTGATGAAACTGGAAAACCCCACCTGCGCGCTCAGTGTTTCATAGATCAGTTCCGTTCCCTGAATCCTGCGCACCATTCCGTACGCGGCAATGCACAGGCCGTTCACGGCGATCACACCTAGAATCAGCCGCAACAACGTGGTCGAACGCGCGGGTTCACAACACATCAGCATTGTCAGGAAAGCCACCGCGAACACCGCCAGCCTGAGCCGCGTGGCCGGCGGATACAACGACCGCGTCTCAAGCGTACCCTGTGCGACCACCGGCCGCAGTTCCGCGAACTCCGCATGCTCCATCCGATCGACCAGTGACTCGTTTGCAGGCGTGAGGTGCCAGACACCGAGCAGCAGCACGGCGGCCAACGGAATGGTGACAGCGGGCAGAACGAACTCGCGAGAACGTCCGGAGCGCGCCGCCGATTCCATCAACCACAAGACTCCGCCGACCACCACCAGGGCGTAGGCGACGAACTGGGCTTGTAGCTGATAACCGCCGAACCACCACGACGCAAGTAGAACGGCGGCGAGTGGCAGGCAGACAACGATCCCGCGCATGGAGATGCAAATCACGTAGGGTGCTGTCGCCTGCAGCGGCCGTGCCAACGATGCGACGCGAATTCAGTCCGAACTCAACTGAGTGTTATGGAGAGACATTATTGATGTCGTTATCAGCGACGAACGCCTGCTCGCTTTGCACGACCGTCACCACCCCGTAGCGCGTGGTGTCGCCTCATAGTCCACCTCATCAAAAACTCTTGTCTAGGAGCGGCACGCAACGAGATCGTACCCGCCAGGAAAACCTCGATCAAATGTAAACTCAGGCAATTTGGAGAATTCCTGACGCCGCACCACCTGAAATATGAACGAACGTCAATCCATCGGGAGATTCCTGAATAACGTGCTTTTCATCGAGGCTTCCACGCGGTATTTAGTCTCGGAGAATCAGCCCTCCTTTCCAGTCGTGGTAAACACTTGGAGCACAGACAGGTGGAGCGAGACGCGGTCCATCATTCGACTCGTTTCGCCGGCCGCATGATAGGCCGCGAGTCGTCGATTGCTTTTGGCTTCGCACTGATCGTCGTCGAAACGCTGTTGTTGATCGTGACGACGCAAGCGTGGATTTTTGGCGTCGTCGTCGCATTCGCCATCGTGGGGATTCTGGTAGCGCGCGCCACCGGGCAGTTCCTGGCGTTCAATTCACGCTATGTCCTCGGTCTCGCCGTACTCTGCCTGTTGAAGCTCGTGTTCGCGCCGGCTGACATTCCCGCGGAGTTTCAATTTATCCGCAGCCAGTTCGCGCATGAACTTGCCAGGTATCTGATTTGCGTTCAGCTCCTCATGTTGTGCGGCCGCGATTCGTTGCCCAGCCGCGCGACGTTATTCGCGCAACTCGGTTGGGGAGTGCTCATCTTCGGTTGCGACGTGCGCGTACCCGAGTATCGAGTGCATTGGGTGCAGATGACTCTGGGCGCGGCCATCATCCTGCAGGGCCTGTTTGGCATGTCGACCCGCCGTGCCGTCACCGACAGCCGTGGCGCTGGCTGGGTTCGTCTGACCTTAGTGACTCTCACCCTCTTTGCGGGCATTGTGTGCGGATCCGCCATGGCCGATGGCATCGCGCGACACGAACGTCAACTCGAATGGCTGATCACGAACTATCTGTTTCCCGACCGTGAAAGATACTCGTCCACCGGTTTCAGCGGCCGGGGTTCGTTGGAGTCGGTCACGATGTGGCAGCAGTTCGAGTCCGATGAAGTCGTCCTGCAGGCGGTCTGCGAGGAAACGCCCGGCTATGTGATCGGCCGGGTGTTCGACACGTTCGAAGTTCGGGGACAACGATCAGAGTGGTCGACTTCCGAGCCTTCCTGCGCGTTATCGCAAGCCTACCCGCCACCCCCCGCAGTCAAACAGGACGATTATCTCGCTCCGATCTTCGGCACGCCAAATCCCGAGTCGCTCCACTGGCGCGAGTATGAAATCTGGAGCCATACCAGGAACCGCATGTTCGTTCCGCTCGATTCCGAATTGTTCGCGGTGCATGCCGAACATGTGATGTACACCGATGGTTCGTACTCGGCGATTGATCGGCCGGATGAAGGAGAACTGCACTATCTGGCGTTCGTGCCCACTCCGTCGCCGACGGTCCGACTTTCCAGTGAGCAGCAGGCGGCATGCAGGCAGGCATATGACGGCCTCGATCCGCAGGCAGCTCTGCTAGCGGAGCGAATCTTCGCCGGCTGCACGACGACCAGCGAGAAGTGCAGAGCCGTGGAGAGTTACTTGGGTGCGAACTATCGATACTCCCGCCAAGTCATCCGACCTCGAGGCGCGGATCAGATCAGTGATTTCCTGTTGCACAACCGTCAGGGTCACTGCGAATACTTCGCGACGGCCGCCGCGCTGCTGTTGCGGTTGGGCGGAGTCCCGACGCGCTACGTTTCCGGCTATGTGCTGACAGAGCAGAACCCGGTCGACGGCAGTTGGATCGCTCGCAACTCACACGCTCATGCTTGGACGCTGGCCTACGATGCCGAGCTTCAAGGTTGGCAGGTTGTCGAGGCGACGCCCTCCGATGGAATTCCTGAGACCACGTCCCCCACATGGTGGAGTTCACGACGACAGGCCTGGAGCCTGGCCTGGAAACGCTGGATGGCCCGAACTCATGAAGTCGGGTTCCTGCCCGCGCTCGGCGACTACGTCAGTGAGTACTGGTTGATACCGCTGATCGCTCTGTTGTTGGCGGTGGGCTTGACCGTCGTGCTGCGACGCTGGTCGTTTTCAGGAGAACGCGTGCAATCCGCAGGCAGCTCGACGCCACCCAAGTTGCTCAAGGTGTTGCGCTGGATCGATCGAGCGGCGGGACGTCGCGGCTTCACTCGTGGCGATTCGGAAACGCTTCGATCGTTTGCCGTTCGAGTCGAACATCAGGGACTCGGCTCAGTTGCCGCGGCGTATCGCGAGTATGCCAGCATCCGCTATTCCAGTAATGCCGGCGAGCAGGATCTGGCTGGATTGAAAGTGATAGTCCGGCAACTGTTGTCAACGTGATGCACCCGAAAGGCCGGGCGAACCCTGCCTTCGGTGTCTTCCGATCGGTATTGCTTTCCGTTACGATGCAACCGTTGAAAGTTGGCGAATTCGTGAACTACGCCCGTTGGGTTGCTGGAATGCCATCACCATTACGGCCTCAAGTCCTGGATGTCGAAGGGGTGACCGTCGTCGCCTTCGGTTCCGAATTCGAGCGGATCGATGAGGCGCTGATCCCGACGATTGCCGAAGTATTCGCCCAACTCACCGCTCAAAAACGCCGACCGCTCGTCGTGGACTTGTCACAAACGAAGTTCTTTGGCTCATCGTTCATCGAGCAACTGTTCCGACTTTGGAATCGCGCCAAAGACGAGAAAGGGCATGGCTTCGCGCTGGCCGGCATCAATGACTACTGCCAGGAGATTCTTTCGGTCACCAACCTGAAGCAGCTCTGGCCGATGTACAAGACGCGCGCTCAGGCTGTCGAGTCCGTCAAGTCGTCGGCACCGCCGGCTTGATCGGTCATCTCGCGCAGGAACCGCGAAGGAATCGAGGTATACATCTTGCCCCATTTGCGCCGCGCCTTGGCGCGGGTCAGCGTGAGATGGTCGCGTGCCCGGGTGATTCCGACATAACACAGACGGCGTTCTTCCTCGATGTGTCGCCGATCTCCCGTGTCGGCTTCCGAATCCACCGACCGTTTGTGCGGCAACAGCCCTTCCTCCATGCCGACGAGATAGACACGCGGGAACTCCAAACCCTTGGCGGAGTGCAGCGTCATCAGTCGGATGGCGTCGGACGAGCGCTCCTTCTCTTTGTCATCCTCGTCCTCGGGGCCCATCAGTGAGACATCCGACAGGAAGTCGTCCAGCGTTGGACGCGATTCTCGGTCGCAGTATTCACTGAGTGTGTTCTTGAGTTCCTCCAGCGAATTGGCCCGCATCTCCTGTTGCAGGGGATCATCAGACTGCCGTTCGATCTCGCGGCGGTAGTCGATTTCCTCGATCAGTTCCGAGAACAGCTTGGGCATGTTCCTGGGAGCTTCACGAAATCGCTGTGCCCAGCGGTCGATCAGGGCATGAAACGAATTGATCGCATCGCCTGCGCGGCCCGCGACTTTCCCTTCTTTCGTGAGCTTCGCGGACATCTTCCAAAACGACACTCCCGACTTCACCGCATTGTCCAGAACCAGCGACCGAGTCTTGTCGCTGATGCCGCGAGCTGGAACATTGATGATCCGCAACAGGGATGACTCGTCATCCGGATTGGCGATCACCTTCAGATAAGCCAGTGAGTCACGAATCTCCTTGCGGTCGAAGAACGACTGACTGCCGGTGAGCACATACTTCAATCCTCGTTTGCGCAATTCCATTTCGAACAGTCGCGGCTGCTCATTCGTCCGAAACAGAATCGCGAAGTCTCCGACCGGCACCCGCTTCTGCTCGACGAAGAACTTGATCTCCTGGACGACCTTCTCAGCTTCGATCTGTTCGTCGGGATATTCGATGATGCGCACTTCGGCGTCGGAACTCTTGTGCGCCTTGAGCACCTTCTTATGTCGGTCCTTGTTCTTTCGTACCAGTTGATTCGCGACCTTCAGGATGCGTTCAGTGCAGCGGTAGTTGTCTTCCAGACGGACAACCTTGGCCTCGGGGAAGTGCGATTGAAACCCCAGGATGTGCGTAACGTCGGCCCCGCGCCAGGCATAAATCGACTGGTCGTCATCGCCGACGACGCAGAGTTGCCGATGCTCATGGACCAGGGCCTCGGTGACGCGGAACTGGATGCCGTTCGTGTCCTGATACTCGTCAATCTGCACTCGCTGAAATCGCGATTGCCAGCGAGCGAGAGCCTTCGGCGTCGTGCGGAACAGCCGATCGGTGAGCAGCAGCAGATCGTCGAAGTCCATCGCGCCGGAAGCGCGCAGGCGTTCCTGATATTTGCGGTAACCCAGACCCGCCAGAAACTCCAGATCCGTTTCACCGGCGTCGAGCGAATCGTCGGCTTCGCTGCCAGCCGACTTCCACCGGCTAATGGCCGACAACAGGTCGCCGGGCTTCATCGATTTCTCGCTGACGCGAATGTCCCGCAGCACTCCGCGGGCAATTGATTCCTGATCACTCCGATCGAGGATCGTGAAATGCTTGGGATACCCGATCGCTGTTGCCTCTTCCCGCAGGATGCGCACACAGAGTGCATGAAAAGTCGAAATCCAAGGTCGCTCCCGCAGCTTCGCACCGAGAAGCTGCTTCGTGCGCTCCAGCATCTCACGAGCAGCTTTGTTCGTGAACGTGACCGACAGAATGCGATCGGCCGGTACACCGCGCTTGACGAGTTCGGCCATGCGACAGGTGATGACCCGCGTCTTACCAGTCCCCGCTCCGGCCAGCACCAGCAGCGGTCCCGACAGGCATGTCACCGCTTCGCGTTGAGCAGGATTGAGTGAGGCGAGATACTCCATGAGTCGCCGTGATGCGATCCGTCGTAAGCAGAATGGAAACCCGACGCGTCAGCGAGGGCTGTCGAGTCACAATCGCGACGGAGTGTAACGAATGGTAACATCAGTCACACTGACGCAAATCATGCTCTTGCAATTGCCAAACGTCAGCCGTTTCCGTGTCGAGTAACGCCGTCATCATCGTGGGAGTCAGCACTCGCAGTGCGGCGGCATCCTGCGTGCGGGCAGGACTGCGACCCGTCTGCCTCGATCTGTTCGGCGACCGCGATCTTCGCGAATTCGCCGAAGTGCATGTGCTGGACCACCTGGACGACATGGTTCCGCTGCTGGAACAATTGGCCGGCCGACTCGATCGCTCGACCCCGGTGATCTACACCGGCGGCATGGAGCATCGCAGTGACCTGATTGAATACATCGAATCTCACTGGACTCTCTGGGGCTGCAGTTCGCGATCCGTGAAAGAGGTTCGCGACCCGATCCGGCTGGCTGCAGCGCTTCGCGATGCCGATTGCCCCGTGCTGGAAGTCAGGCTCGATCCGCCCTCCGCCGATGGGAATTGGTTGCGAAAGCCCCACCGCAGTGGCGGCGGACTGGGGATTGTGAGGTGGAGTTCTCCCATTCCTGCTTCTCCGTCCGAATGTTGCTTCCAAGAGTTCCGCATGGGACAACCGATGTCTGCATTGTTCGCCGCTGCAGCACATGCACGAAAACCGTGCGAACTGATCGGCATCTGCAAACAACTCGTGGGTGAATCGTGGCTGCATGCTCCGCCGTTCGGCTGGTGCGGTGCGATCGGTAACGTCCACGCGCCGGCCGATACATGTTCGCTGTTGTTGAAGATCGGTCAATCGCTGCACGCTGCGTTTAACTTCGCAGGTCTGTTCGGCATCGACTTCATCCTGGACGACGCGGGCATTCCGTGGGTGACGGAAGTGAATCCCCGCTATACCGGCTCGACCGAAGTCCTTGAGCTTTCACTCGGGCAATCACTCATCAGCCGACATGCCGAGTGCTTCGACGTTCCTACCGCCTTGAGAATTGATATCGAGAAGCAGGCAGCACACACCCGGCAACAGACAGTTGGGAAAGCGATACTGTACGCCCCGTGCGATCTCGTGGCCGACACTCGAGAATGGGTACTTCCCTTGCCGGACGCAGAACTTCCGCTCGTTGTCGACGTGCCGATGCACGGGCAATCGATCCCTGCGGGAGGTCCAGTCTGCTCGGTACTGGTGAAAGCAGGGAACGCATTAGTGTGCGAGAACGCACTCAGGGAATTCGCCGGGCGAATCGATACACAGATCGCGCGCTGGCCGCGTCTCCAGTGAGTTTGGGGCAACATAAGGGCCAAAATGCCCGTTTTTTTCGGGTTTTTCGTGCCGAATCCGATTGACATCCTGAAAAACCAGCGTATTAGTAACCGCGTTGCCGCAAAGTCCCTGATTTTTCAGGGATTTTCCAAGGTCTGCGGTTTCCAAATCGAGCGATTCCTGTTGACCCGGCGACTGCTGCATTTTGATGGAGTCACACCTCGACGGAGCGGGTACTGAGTCGGTCTCAGAAACTCCTCCTTCATTGTTTGATAAGTATTCTTTGAAAGGAGCCAAGATGGCTGATGCACCCAAGGCAATGAGTAAGACCGAAACCCTGAACGCGCTGACGGAGGCTTCCGGCGTCAGCAAGAAGGAAGTGAGTGCGGTCCTCGAAGCGCTGGCCGAACTCGCCACCAAGCAACTCAGCAAGAAGGGGCCGGGGATCTTCACTTTGCCGAACATGCTCAAGCTCAAGGTTCGAGTCCGGAAGGCCTCAGCGGCCACGACCCGACCCGACCCGTTCAATCCCGGTCAGATGATGCAGGTCAAAGCCAAGCCCGCCTCACGGCAGGTCAAGGCCACGATCCTCAAGAAGTTCAAGGATTC
>JANNSB010000266.1:0-4202 GCA_031402175.1 Planctomycetaceae bacterium | reverse complement strand
CGAGTTGCGCGGCTGTCCCATCAACAAACAGCAGCTTGTGGAACTGATCACAGCTCTGTTGATTGGGCGTACGCCGCGAGTGCCCACTTACAGCGTCTGCGTTGACTGCAAGAAGAGTGGAACTGTGTGCGTGGCGGTTGCCCAGGGAATCGCCTGTCTCGGCCCTGTGACTCAGGCTGGCTGCGGTGTGATCTGTCCATCCTACAACCGGGAATGTTACGGCTGCTTTGGTCCGAAGGAGCAGCCCAACGTGTCGAGTCTCGCGGCTCACTATCATTCCCGAGGGTCCGACAGAGACCATCTCGTGCGACTGGTGCGGAGCTACAACGGCTATTCCCAGGAGTTCCGCGAGGCGAGTGACCAGTTGGCCGGAAGCGAGGCCGCGTCATCATGAGTTCCGAACGAACATTTGAAGTCAAAGCGCTGACCCGTGTCGAGGGAGAGGGTCGGCTCTACGTTCGGCTCAAGAACAACGTTGTCGAGCACGTCGAACTGAACATCTACGAGCCTCCGAGGTTCTTCGAGAGTTTCCTGCGCGGACGGGAGATTAGTGAGGTTCCCGACATCACCGCTCGCATCTGCGGGATCTGTCCGGTGGCGTATCAGATGAGCGCGTGCCATGCGCTCGAGAAAGCCCTCGGCATTCAGATCACTCCCGAGATTCGCGCACTCAGGCGATTGCTCTACTGCGGTGAATGGATCGAGAGCCACGCTCTGCACATTCACCTGCTGCACGCTCCCGACTTTCTGGGCTATGAGAGCGGCATCAGCATGGCGGCCGACCATAAGGACGTCGTCGAACGCGGGCTGAAGATGAAGAAGATCGGTAATCACCTGCTGGAGATTCTCGGGGGCAGGGCGATCCATCCGGTGAATGTGACGGTCGGCGGCTTCTATCGATCGCCGCGAGTCAACGATCTGCATGCATTGCTCACACAACTGGAATGGGCTCTCGAAGCCGCGATAGACACCGTGCGATTTGTCTCTGGCTTCGAATTCCCTGAATTCGAGCAAGACTACGACTGCGTTGCGCTGCGGCATCCCGACGAATACGCGATGAACGAAGGCCGCATCGTCTCTTCCAGCGGTCTTGATATCGCCGCCGAGGAATACGAACTGCACTTCGAAGAACGGCACGAACCTCAAAGCACGGCCTTGCACAGTGTGATGCTGCCCGATGCGAAGCGGTATCTCGTGGGACCGCTGGCGCGCATTAATCTGGGACTCGATCGGCTCCCTCCGCGTGCCCGCCAGGCCGCTAATGAATGCGGCATCAATTGGCCCTCTCAGAACAACTTTCACAGCATTGTGGCCCGTGCGATCGAGGTAGTCGCCGCGTTTGAAGAGGCAGTGCGAATTGTCGGCAACTACCACGCCGAGGCAGCACCCAGTCGCATCCAGTACACGCCGCGCGCCGGCGAGGGCTGCCATGCCACCGAGGCACCGAGAGGTTTAATCTTTCATCGCTATCGCATTGGCGACGATGGTCTGATCGCCGAGGCGAAGATCGTGCCTCCGACGTCTCAGAACCAGGGACAGATTGAGAACGATTTGCGTGAGTTCGTCCCCTCCGTCCTGCAGTTGGACGATGCCGAGGCGACCCGCCGCTGCGAGCACCTGATTCGCAATTACGATCCCTGCATCAGTTGTGCGACGCACTTTCTGCGAATGACAATCGACCGGGACGAATCGAGGTCCACATGACGCCGACAGTCTCCGAACAGACGATCCCCGTGCATCGCGACCTGCGGGAGGAACGTCACCGGGCTGCGCTCGACTTTCAGCAGCAATGCACGAGCAGCCACACTTTCGTGGTGCGCCTGCTGTCATCTCCAGGCGCCGGAAAAACGACATTGTTACAAAAGACGGCGGCCGCTTTGGGTCAACGCTATCGCGTCGGGATTCTGGTCGGTGATGTTGAGACCGAACGCGATGCAGAGCGATTGAGACCATTTGCGCCATCTGTGCAGATCACGACCGGAGGCGCATGCCATTTGGAGCTGCCTCTCGTGCAACGCGCGCTGCCGCTGCTTGGGGCGGAGGCCTTCGACTTCCTGTTCATTGAGGACGTGGGGAATCTGATCTGTCCTGCTTCACACGAACTCGGCGAGCATTTGCGGGTCATTGTCCTCAGCACGACGGAAGGGGACGACAAGCCGGGCAAGTATCCCAAGGCGTTCCGTACGAGCCAGGTCGTCGTGGTCAGCAAGACCGACCTGCTGCCCTATGTTCCATTTTCGATCGAGAAGGCCGAAGCCGACGCACGGCTGGTGCAGTCGCAGTTGCGGTTCTTTCATGTGAGCGCGCTCAAGGATCAGGGAATCTCCGAGTGGTGCGAGTTTCTGTGTCAGCAGCGGGGTGCGATGCTCACCGAGTCGACGCCGAAAGGTGATGGATGACGATTGCCGCATCATCATCGGCTCGCAGGGCGTTGCGTTTGCAACTCCATGGGCGCGTGCAGGGTCTAGGAGTGCGTCCCGCCGTCGCCCGTCTGGCTGCAAGTCTCGATCTTGCGGGATCGGTGCGAAACACGCTGCACGGTCTGGAAATCCAGATCGAAGGCGATCCTGTAGCCGTAGCGGAGTTTGAATCTTCGTTGAGGATTGCGCTGCCGGCGGAGTGCGAACTGCTGCATTGTGAACGGGATGTACTTCACCCGAGTTGTCTCGAAGGCTTCTCCATTGAGCGCGACACCGCCGATGGGCCACTGGCAACTCGTGTCCCACCCGACACCGCGGCCTGCGGCGAATGTCTGCAGGAATCGCAAGAGGCCTTGGATCGACGCTACGAGTACGCACTCATCAGTTGCGCCGCGTGTGGTCCGCGGTACTCCATCATCCGGCGGATGCCCTACGAGCGGTCGGCAACGACGCTCGATGACTATCCGTTGTGCAACGCATGTCGGGACGAGTATTCATCTCCTGCTGATCGACGGTTTCACGCACAATCGATCGCCTGCCCACGGTGCGGCCCCACCATCTGGGCAGTCGATCGACGCGGAATGCGCATCGCGGAAAGAGCGCAGGCTGTAGCGGCTGCTGTCGCTGTCCTGCGGTCGGGAGGCATCGTCGCTTTGCGAGGCATTGGGGGATACCAATTGCTGTGCGATGCGGCGAATGAAGACGCCGTCTCGCTACTCCGCACACGCAAGCACCGTCCATCGAAACCATTTGCTGTTCTCGTGCAAGATGTACACGCGGCGACACAAATCGGCGAAGTGAGTGTTGCTGAGCGCAGACTGCTCCTTGACGCCACAAATCCCATCGTGCTTTTGACGGACCGGAAATCGCGCATGCTCGCGCCATCGGTCAACCCCGGCATGAATACTGTCGGCCTCATGCTGCCGACAACGGCCCTGCACGCTCAGAGCCTCCGCATGTTTGCAGGCCCGCTGGTTTGTACGAGCGGAAATCGCGAGGGGGAGCCGCTGGAGTTCGAACCGGACGCGGCCGAGCAGAATCTGGCCGGGATCGCCGACATCTGGCTGCATCATGACCGGCTTATCGAGAGGCCGATCGATGACAGCGTCGTCCGCATGATCGCAGGGCGCGCAGTGACACTGCGACTCGCTCGCGGCCTGGCCCCATTGACGCTCGACCTTCCCGCCGGCCCGCGTATCGTTGCATTGGGAGGGCACCAGAAGTCTGCGATGGCCTGGTGCAATGGCGTGCAGTGCGTTCTTGGCCCTCATGTCGGTGATCTGGAAACGTTGTCGGCGAGAGAGCGTTTCGCGGGGCAGTTCCAGGCGCAACAGGATCTCTATCGCTTCGAGGCGGATGCGCTCGTGCACGACTTGCATCCGGACTACTTCACGAGCCGTTTCGCAACAGAGTCGCGACTGCCGACGCTCGCGGTCCAGCATCATTTCGCCCACGTTGCCGCGGGAATACTGGAGCACAACCTGCTCGATGAACCAGTGCTCGGCGTAGCCTTCGACGGGACCGGCTTCGGAACCGACAACACCATCTGGGGAGGCGAGTTCATTCGCGCTGACGGATTGACATCGATGCGTCGCGTCGCGCATTTGCGACCGTTTCGGCTCCCCGGAGGCGAGGCGGCCGTCCGCGAGCCATGGCGCGTTGCGGTCAGCCTTCTCGCCGATGCGATCGGTGGCCCGGTGCTGTTGCAGCAAGGGTTGACGGGCTTGAATCAATCGCAGATCGCCGACGTATTGCAGATTCTCGAGCGCCCTCGGTTGAACA
>JANNSB010000265.1:0-20546 GCA_031402175.1 Planctomycetaceae bacterium | reverse complement strand
CGGAACCCGTGGAAGTCGGAAACGATTGTCGTCCGCCCCGGCAGGGGCGGAGCAACGCTGGTCGCGCAGGCCGTCCACTGGCGATGGAGTTCGGCACACCGGTATCTTGAGCGACGCACCGCAGGGGTGCCGGTCGAATGGGTGGAATGCTGACTGAGGACTCCAGACGCAATCAGCGAGGGGCGCGACGACACGACCTCCCACGGCTACCGCCGCCCCGAAAGAATCTTTCGGGGCCACCCGCGGAACCCGTGGAAGTCTTCCATCGCCGTCGCCCAGTGCCAAGGCTCAAAAAGTGGGGTCAGCCTGCTTGGCGGCAACGAGATCGTGTTTCACACGACGACCAGCCCGCATTGATGTTACAATGGCCGCACGGGAATTCGACTCATTGGCCAGGCAGTCTTCCGTTCTGGACGAATCCGAGTTATGACCCATTCGGAAAAGCGGTCCAGGCGATCTTTCGAGACGACTCGTGTCAATTCATCAATTCACTGAGCAGATTCACTCGGCCGAAGAACTCGCGGCCATTATCGGCACGCCGTCGGAATTCTCGCTCAGGAAAGAATTGAAGGCACTCGATGAGCACATGCGGCGATTCATTGCTCATTCCCCCTTCGTGATCGTCAGCACACATGCAGCCGATGGACGGTGCGACGCTTCACCGCGTGGCGACGCACCGGGATTCGTTCACATTGTCGATGACCGCACACTGCTGATTCCCGACCGAACCGGCAACAAACGCGTCGACAGCTTTCGAAACATTCTGGAGACCGGCCGGATCGGGCTGCTCTTTCTGGTCCCCGGCTTCGGCGAAACCCTGCGAGTTAATGGCCGCGCGGCGCTCATTCGAGACGAGACGTGGCTGACATCGCTCAGCGCGCAGGGCAAGCGTCCTTTGGTCGCGGTTGCCGTCGAAGTCGAAGAGTGTTTCCTGCAGTGCGCCAAGGCGCTCATCAGATCCAACCTCTGGGCCTCACACGAACGCCCGAGTTTGCAAAGCCTGCCCTGCGCGGCCGAGATGTTCAACGATCACGTGCAAATGCCGGAATTCGATGTCGCCAAGTTACAGACCCTGCTCGACGAGGCTTACAAGAACAAGTTATATTGACCCGCGGGGCCGCCTCTCCGCCATCACAAAGTTTACTCATTCCGAGGGACCGTGAATCTCATGCACGCTCGCCGAACATTTGCGAAATTACCCCTCACTCTCGTGTTGTTGGTGCAATTCTTGAACACCACACTTCGGTTGTACGGAGCCGACGAACCAGACGAGACAGCGGCGGCAACTCGCGATACCGCCAAGCCGATGTTTCAGTACCAGTCAGCCGGAATCGAAGTGCCGGCAGCGACGGCTGATGAGCCGAAGGTCGAGGCGTTTGGCCCGGAAACGATCCTGGCCGCCCGCCAGTATCTCGATGATGGGGCACACTATTGGGTGCGGGAGCAAGGCTGCATTGCCTGTCACAGCACGGGCACGTACATGGTGGAACGGTCAGCCTTGACGTTGTGGCTTGGGTCGCCGAGTGACGAAGTGCGTGCGGATTTCATCGCCGCCGTCCCCGAGGTCAATGCGATGGCCGGCGACGTTGCGTTCGTGTCCGTTTGGCGCAGTTCCGGATTAGCAGCGTGGGACAAGCATGTCACCGGCATTCTCAGTGAGCCGACCGATCGCTCGCTGCATAGCACGATGATGCAACTGGAGCCGGAAGGCTTCTTCAGAACCTATACTGAGGCGGAGATCCCGCACATCAGCACTCACTTTGAAGTCACGGTGCAAGCGGCTCGCGCGGTCGTCAACGCTCCGGGATGGCTCGCCAACCTGACTGATGCAGGCACGATTGAACGCATTGAACGAATGAAAAAGTTTCTCGGAGAGCATGTTCCGGTGAACGACTACGAACTCGCGCTGAAGCTCCAATTGGCCTCGCTCATGCCCGAGTTGGTGCCGCAACAGCAACGCGAGGCCGCGATTGAGATGCTCTGGAGATTGCAGCAACCGGATGGCGGCTGGTCCACGCGCCGCATGTCGCCCACCCAAATGTGGCATGACGAGATGGCCCCAGTCACAGTCTCGATGATCGAGAGCGAGCCAGATGCCGCTGCACCAGCGAGCGACCCCTACATGACGGGCTTTGCCATCGTCCTGCTGCGCGAAGCGGGCATCCCCGCCACGGACGAACGTATCCAGAAGGGGATCGTCTGGCTGAGGGAGAATCAGCGCGTGAGTGGCCGCTGGTGGATGAAGTCGCTCTTTCGTGATACCTACCACTACATCACCTACATTAGTACCGCCCAGGCTCTGCGAGCGTTGGCTCTCTGCGGCGAGATCCCGCAACTCGCGAGATAATCTGTCGAGCAAACATCAAACAAGCTGGAGCCGTCATCGACGGGTGACACTGTCATTCTCAGAGTGTGCCACCCGTCGAGAACAGGAGGCGTTTGACGTTCCTGCGGCGGGTGGCCCTGAACCATTCTTTCGGTGCGGCGTTAGCCGTGGGAGGTGTCAGTCGGCGACGGCGAGGCTGTGGATTCGCTCGCGCCCAGCATCAACTGCAGGATGTGCACGTCGAGCAATCGGCCGAATTTGAAGCCGACTTGTTTTAGCGTACCCACCGGCCTGAAGCCGAACTCCTGGTTCAGGTGCAGGCTGGCGGAGCTGCCTTCGGCCACGCGGGCGATCAGGGAATGGAATCCCAAACGCCGGGCTTCGGCGATGATGGCGGCTTTCAACTGTCGGCCCACGCCTTGGCCTCGCTGGTCGGCTCGGACGTAGAACGTCGTCTCCGCGGTCAGGTCGTAGGCCCGCCGGTCGGACCACTTGCTGAGTGATGCCCAGCCGACGACATCGCCGGCCGCCACGGCGACGAGAATGGGATGCCGATCGCCGTGCGATTCGAACCAGGCGACGCGATCGACGACCGCTTTAGGCTCGGTGTCGAACGTGGCGGTCGTCGTGAGGATGGCTTCGTTGTAGATGTCGGTGATCGCCTGCAAGTCGGCGAGTTCGGCACGGCGAATGGCAATCGTCATCATTGAATCCAGATGAATCGGACTGATGGTGCGGGTCCAGCCGTCGTTTACGCTTCCGGCTCGGAGTCGCGCTCCGTCACGAACGCTTCCATGAGCCGTAACGTCTCCGGGCTGACGTGGTGTTCGATCCCCTCGGAATCGACCGCGGCCGTCTGTTCGCTGACGCCCAGTGCGATCAAGAACCTGAGCACGATTTCGTGCCGGCGGTGCGAGGCCTTGGCCAGCTTCTGGCCCTCGGCTGTCAACTCGACGGGGGCGTAGGGGGCACTGGCGGCGAGGCCGTCCCGCTGCAGGCGGGCGACGGTGCGATGCACGGTGACATGGCTGACCGCGAACCGCTGGGCGAGATCGGTCACGCGGCACGTTCCCTGCTCGGCGATGATCTCGGCAATCGCCTCGACGTAGTCCTCGGCGAGTTCAGTCGCGTGATCGCCGCGCGTCCGGGCATGCTGGTTCTTGGCGGTTCGCGTTTTGGACATGCATCTACGATAGCGTTTTTCGAAGTCACCGAAATAGACCGCGGATGACGCGGATTCAGCGGATTCCCGCAGATCTGAGGTACGCAATTTCGATTGGAGAACTATTTCAGATCCGCGTACACCAGCGTCATCCGCGAAATCCGCGGTCAATCTTCCGCAGAGCAGAATTGCCGTAACACCGAGTCTCATTGCGTCCTAAAGCGCCCGGCGGCCCTCGGCCCAGGAGATGGCGTACCACATCGCCGCATCCGGACGTTGGCCCCAGCGGCGAATCTCTTCCATGCCGCGGTCGAAGAACTCGGCATCGACGTCACCCAGGTCCAGAATCGGCTGCCTGACTCCCTCGAGAACTCGCGCGAGATTCTCGACGTAGGCCGTCAACTCTTCGGGCTGACCTGCGCATGCTCCGAAGAACAGCCAGGTATTCCGCACCGGGATCGCACCGGCCTCGTGCAGCAGCGACACCAGCCGATGGCCGATGAAAGGATCGTTGCCGACACGATCGTACGTGCGGATGTAGCACCGCCAGAGCCGATCGAACCCCGCCGGATCGGGCCAGAGCCGCATGATGTCGTGGCTGTCGTCCTCGAGAATGATGCGTCCGCCCGGCTTCACCGCCTGCAACATTTCGCGAACGACCGCCAGCGGATCGAGCACATGTTCCAGCACCCAGCGCGTATGGGCGACATCGAACGTCCCCCACTCAGCGTCATGCAAGGGAAGCCGACCTGCATCCCCCTGGCGGAACTCGACGGCACGTGCCTCACCATCGGCCTCCGCCAGTCTGCGCGACTCGGCAAGTTGCTCGCTGCTGCGTTCGACGCCGACCACGAGGCCCGGCCCGACCTCACGAGCGATCGCGCGGGTCAATTGACCGAGCCCGCTCCCGACATCGAGGACTTTCTCTCCGGGTCGCAGCTTCATCTCACGCAATGAAGGCTCGTTGATCAGCGAGTTCAGCCGCGACAGCCGATCCTGCTCTTCCGGCGTGGTGCCGTGCAGGTAATGCGAGTCGGAGGGCAACTCGGTCATGCGCGAATTCACTGCCGGGAGGGGTTTCTCAGAAACGAACGGAGTCAGTCCTCGTTGTCGGTGTCGGGCGCGTCCTCGATTCGCGCGGCTTCTGTCCTCGTAGCAGGTTGATCGGGTGCGGGGTCATCAACTGGCGCGCTGTCTCCATCGTCACTCGGAGTGATCGCGGACGTGTCCGCGATATCGATCGCAGGTAAGTCTGTAGCAGACTCGACGGCTGTCTCCTCGTCGGGCACGGTGGTCACAGGTGTCTCGCTTTCGGAGCCGCCCTCTTCAACCATTTCCGGACGCCAGGCGTGCTCCGGGCGTGCGAGGATCTCGTCGATCACCGTGTTGACGGCGGCGGCTTCGTCAGCCCGTCCGTCCTCGGCGGCGTGAGCCGTGAGTTCCCTCGCTTGCGGAATCAGTTCCATGTAGAAGCGTTCGGCGACTTCGTACATGCCGTGCCAGTGAGCATAGTCGGGAGCCATCATCGATGCCCCATGTCGTGCCCGGCGGCCTTCATGATGCCACAAGTAGAACCAGGTCCATTCGATTTCCTCGTCGAACTGCGTGGGAGTGATCAAGCCCTGCTGCGTCAAAGCGACCATGATGGCCTGTCCCGGCTTGGCGAACTTCTCGTTGTATAGCACGACAAAGTCGTCGTACTGGTCATAGAAGGAAGTGACATAGTCGGGCGTATGGCAGTGCATGCAGACGTTGCGCATCTCGGTGCGCCGCTGCTCCGCGGAAATGTGCGTGCGTTCGCGACGTTCCGTCGGATCGAGGATCGGGGAAAGCTTGCCGTTTTCATCCAGGTCGATGATGCGGCCGTTCTCGTCGGTGTCCATCACCAGGCTGACGGGCGGACGGTTCGACCACGAGATGCGTTCCCCCGGGTCGTGCGTCACTCGACCGCCATTGCGCGAGTTGCCCGACATGTGACAGGTGGCGCAGGTCGGAGCCTGAGTGTAGTCCTCGCCGAGCACCCAGTGCTCAGCGTCGAGGTTCATGGTTTCACGCAGATCGCGATACGCCACGCCATGCTTCGACTCTTCGTAAATCTCGGCCTGCGGGTGATCGGGCCCCAAGTGGCATTTGCCGCAGTTTTCGGGTTGTCGTGCCCGGCGCGGCGAGAAGTCGTGCCGGCTGTGACAGGCCGAACACGAGCCCAGCGACCCATCGAGGTTGATTCTCCCGATGCCGGTATTCGGCCAGGTACCCGAATGAAACTGAGGCCGCCCGTCCTCGGACTTTACGATCTCGGCCAGCACGGCCTGATTGGTCGGCTGACCGTTCTCATCCGGCTGGAGATCGTTGACGGTGATCATGCCGCCATCCCGCGCGAGAAGCCCGACCTCGCTGCCATGACATTGCTGGCAACCCACGAGTGAACTCGCCATGCCGTTGACCTCGGTGATGTCGGGACGGCCTGGAGTGGGAGAATGGGGATTGAAGAAATGATGGCCCCCCTCTTCGTCGCGGAAGCCTTCGACCTCCTCGGCCAGGAAATTGTCCAGTGAAGCCAGGATGTTGCCGGCGCGGGCATGATGGCTGTTCTCGAACTCTTCGTACTCATGAAGGTGGCAGCGGGAACAGTCCCTGGGAGTGACGACCGTGGCAATGAGCGCCCCATAATGGTCGTAGGCATCGACATCACCTTGCTTCGCCTGATGACACTCAACGCAGCCCACCCCCTTTTCTGCGTGCGTGCTGCCGCGCCAGTGATCGACGATGCCCGGTGATTGCGCCGGTTGACCGTGACACTCGACGCAACTCGCAGAACTCTCGGGTACCATGATGCGTGCTTCCGCGAGGCCGGCTTCCTGCCTGCGCTTGGCGACCTCCATCGCCTGCACGAGGATCAGCGACAGCAGGAATAAGAACCCGAGTGCTCCGATGACGATGCGCTTGGTGCGGAGTTGCATGTGCGTTGATGGTAGGTGGTGGATCCCAACTCTAATGCGAGACGAGGGCTTCCCAGGTGGTCAGTCCCACCAGCAGAAACACGCCGATAATTCCAATGTAAAAACTGATGTCTTCGTTCTTGAAGATCTTCATCAGCCACTTATCAATGAACGGCCAGACGAACATTACGAACACAATCAAGCCCATGCTGAGCACCGCGACGGTCCCCGAGAACAGCTTGAGCCAGCGGAAGGTCGCGTAGAAGAACCACTCCGGCTTGATTTCCTCCGGCGTCGTCAAGGGGTCGGCCTGCGGGCCGATGACGGCCGGAAAGACCGTCGCCAAGACGCTGAGCAGGATCATCAAGACCAGGCCGATCATGAGTTCGGTGTAGAAATGGTCGGGGAAGAAGCTGAAGGTCTGCGGGCCTTCTTCAGGTTCGTCCTCGAAACGCAATTCCGATACTCCCTGCAAACGCAAGATCGCGATATGCACGATCAGCAGTACGATCAGCGTCACCGGCAAAACGGCTGCATGCAGGATGTAAAACCTCGGCAACGTGTTGCGGTTGTAGGTCTCGCCTGCGAGCAGCAGTTGTTTGCCGAGCCCCCCGACGACGGGAATGGTATCGCTGATGTTGGCTGCGACCGTGGCGCCCCAGTAGCTCAATTGTTCGAAGACCAGGCTGTAACCGGTGAACCCGATGAGCAACGTGCAGAGCAGAATGCACATTCCGACCATCCAGTTGATCTCGCGGGGCTTGCGATAGGCGGCCGTGAAGTAAACCCGCATCTGATGCAGAATGACGGCCGCAATCATCAGCGTCGCGCCCCACTTATGCAGGCTGCGCAAATACCAGCCGTAGTGAATCTCGCTCGTGATGCGGGTTACCGACTGATAGGCGGTTTCCGGGGCCGCCTGATAGTAAAATGCCAGCAGAATGCCGGTCACGATCTGCACGACGAACAAGTAGGCGGGAGTTCCGCCGAGGCACCACCACCAGCGCTTGAGATGGTTCGGGACCGGTTCGTTGGTCAACTCGGCGAGTTGTACCCCCGAGACGGGCAGCCGTTCTTTAAACCATGTGGAAATACGTCCCACGGATCCGTCCTTCAACCGATGTTCGGCCTGTCGAGGTGCGCGGCGTCGTATTTCATGGCCAGCGATACCGATCGCTCGCCTTCAGTGGATGAACATATCGCCGAGCGACACATTCCTTGGCAGCCCGCCCCTGTGCTTTCGGCAACCAGCCGTTCCGTCTCGATCTGAATATACAACAAACCCGACTCGTGTTCGTGACGCCGCTCGATTCTGAGTGGATACCGCGGCAAACTTTGATCGGCATCCTTGGGAGGACCGGCGATCGGCCTCCCCTCGGGATCGAAGGCTCCGTTATGGCACGGACAGAAGAATCGATCGTTCTGCGGTTCCCAGTGAACCTGGCAACCCAGATGCGGGCAGACGCTCGACAGGGCGATGAAGTCGGCCGCGTTGCCCGACTCACCGATGCGCGTGATCACGACTCGCTGTCCGCTGGGTGAGACATAAGTCAGCGAATCACCCAGATGGACACTCTGCAGATCGATGACGAATTGCCACTGACGAGTGTCGGAACTGGGAAAGAGGAAGCGTCCGATGATGCCGGCGAACGTGCCATAGCCCGCGACGATCCCGCTGACCATGAACCACGAGGGCCAGCGTGATACAAAGGTTCGTCGAGTTTCTCCGGGAGTTTCTGAACTGGCCGATGGCTTCTTGGGCGTATGGGAGTGCATCGCGCTGGCGTTCCCTGAGTGTTGTTGACCCTTATGGCGTGTTGAGAATAGTGCAACCGATATCTCGCCGGAATATCATTTCAGCATTTGCGCGCGGATGGACACAATCAGCGCCAATCCGCGCGCCAGCACAGCCAGGGAGTCGCGCGAATCGTCGGAACGCGTTGCCGACACAATGTGCGACTTAGCTCACTTCGAGTCGTTCCAGTTCTTCAAACAGTTCAAGCTCCTCGGCATCATGCCTCTGCAGATGGTCGAGGAACGCTTCAAACTCCGTACGTGCATCTCCCCAGCAGGCGAAATTTGTGCCACATTCGGTCAGTTGAGTGATGATCGCATCGAGTTTGCTCAGCAATTGCTCATGGTCGTTTCGCCACCTGTGGATGCGTTCGCCGGCTCCCGACGGCATATTCGCGGATTCGGGCAGCGGTACGCACTGCTCTTCGTGTCGGAAATGCGACTGGAGGTGTGCCTGGAATTGAGCGAGCCGCTCGCCCATCTCGCCAAACCGGGGCTGCCCCAGGTCTCGCAGCTCCCGCCACCACTCGCGCCACTCTTCGACCTCCTGCCGCAGTGCCTGGTGCTCCTGTTCCAGTTCGTCAGTGATTGCATGGATTGTGTTCATACCGCACCCCCTTCCCAGACCCAGTCCGCCTGGCGGTCTCCGGGACCATTCGCTCGCAACGATTGCTCGTTCGCGTTGTTAATGCTGCAAAGCGGATACCACTCGCGTGAATTCCGGAGGCGGGCGAACGGCTGGGGTCAGGCTGCCGGATGAGTGTGTCAATGAATCGCGATTGCCAATCTGGAATCGCGATTCCCACGCATCTGCGGATGGTTCGTTTCGAGCGTGGCTACTCGCGTCGTGCCGCCTCTTCGAGTTGGTCCTGCAGGCGATCAATCTCGTCCGACTGGGCTTCGATCAGCAGTTTCAACTCGCCGATCTCGGTACGCAGACCACGGATTTCATCCTCGACGTCGTTTGTGCCGCGACTGCTGAAGATCATCACGATCAGGGCGATCAGGATCAGTGTCCCGCATCCCAAACTCACCTGCTGGCTCTTGTCGACCGACATATTCACTCCTAATGGACAGACGACAAACTCAGCGACCGCCGGCGCGTGCCGCGTTAACCCTTCACCACGAAGTTCACCATCCGCCCCGGGACGGCCACAACTTTGACGATCGTCTTGCCGGCGAGTTGGGCCTTGATCGTCTCATCCGACTCCGCGAGCGACTGCATCGCGGCCGCGTCGGCGGCGGTGGGAACTTTGATCTTGGCGCGGAGTTTGCCGTTCACCTGGACGGGGATTTCGATTTCGTCTTCCACCAGCAGCGCGGCGTCGT
This sequence comes from Planctomycetaceae bacterium, assembly GCA_031402175.1. Lineage (GTDB taxonomy): Bacteria > Planctomycetota > Planctomycetia > Planctomycetales > Planctomycetaceae > JANNSB01. Next base: position 10,996 of record JANNSB010000265.1, on the reverse strand, counting down.
AAGTCGGCCAGGGATGATGGGCCAGCGACCCGTTGTGGCCGAGCAACTGCCAGCACTCTTCGGCAAGGTGCGGCGCGAAGGGGGCGAGCAACAGCGTGATCGTCTCCATCGCCGATTTCGGGCGTGGGTTCGCGCCGGTGAACTCGTTGGTGAACTCCATCATCCGGCTGATGGCTGTGTTGAACGAGAGTTTTTCGATGTCGTCGGTGACCACTTTGATCGTCTTGTGGACGAGCCGTTCCTGTTCAGTAGTCAACGGCACGTCCTGCACTGTGGGACTGAGGACAATATCGTCCGCGGCGTCATCGGCGATCATCCGCCAGACGCGGCCGAGAAAGCGGTAGACGCCTTCGACCCCATTCATGCTCCAGGGTTTCACCTGTTCGAGAGGCCCCATGAACATCTCGTAGAGGCGGAGCGCATCGGCTCCGTACTCGCCGACGACATCATCGGGATTGATGACGTTGCCGCGCGACTTCGACATTTTCTCGTTGTTCTCGCCGAGGATCATTCCCTGATTGACGAGCTTCTGGAACGGCTCGGCCGTGCTGACGTGGCCGCGATCGAAGAGCACCTTGTGCCAGAAACGCGAATAGAGCAGGTGCAGCACGGCATGCTCGGCCCCGCCGATGTAGAGATCGACCGGCATCCAGTACTTTTCGACGGCGGGATCGATGAAGGACTGGCTGTTCTTGTTGTCGCAGAAGCGGAGGTAGTACCAGCACGACCCGGCCCACTGCGGCATCGAGTTCGTTTCACGCTTGAGTCTGGTGCCATCGTCGGCCGTCATGTAGAGCCAGTCGCGCGGAGCGGCGGCGAGCGGAGGCTCGGGCGTGCCCTTGGGTTGAAAGTCATCCATATCGGGGAGCGTCACCGGGAGATCGTTCTCGGCGACGGCACGCACGAGGCCGGTCGGTTTGCCATCGGCATCGATCTCGTGCCAGATGGGGAACGGCTCGCCCCAGTAACGCTGCCGCGAGAAGAGCCAGTCGCGGAGGCGGTAGTTGACGGCTGACTTTCCCAAACCCTGTGATGCGAGTGCCACCGCGATCTTCTGCTTGAACTCAGCCGTCGGCAGGCCGGTGAACTCGCCGGAGTTGATGGCCGTGCCATCACCGGTGAAGCCGATGTTGGGGACGGCGTCGTTGCCGGAGGAGACAACCTCGATGACTGGCAGGTTGAACTGCGTGGCGAATTCGAGATCGCGTGCATCATGCGCGGGGACGGCCATGATGGCCCCGGTGCCGTAACTGATGAGAACGTAATCGGCGATCCAGATAGGAAGGGGTTGACCGTTCACTGGATTGACGGCATATGCCCCGGTGAAGACGCCGGTCTTCTCCTTGGCAAGATCGGTGCGATCGAGATCGCTCTTGAGCGAGGACTTCTGGCGGTACGCTTCAACAGCGGCGCGCTGGTCGGCCGTGGTGATCGTCGCGACGAGCGGATGCTCGGGCGCGAGGACCATGTACGTCGCGCCAAACAACGTATCGGGGCGCGTGGTGTAGACGCGGATGACGTTCGATTCGGGGGCGGCGGAGTAGCCTGCATTCGCGCGGGCGTCCTTCCATGCCGCGAAGTTCGCCCGCTGTCCGCTGCCCCCTGACTCCTGCCCCCTGACTCCTGACTCCTCGACGAGAAAATCGACTTCCGCGCCGATGCTCTTGCCGATCCAGTTGCGCTGCAGGATCTTGATCGACTCGGACCAGTCGAGCGGGTCGAGTTCGCTCAACAGGCGTTCGGCATAGGCGGTGATGCGGAGCATCCATTGGCGCAGTGCGCGGCGTTCCACCGGATGGCCGCCGATTTCGCTCTTGCCTTCGGAGCTTACTTCTTCATTGGCGAGCACCGTGCCGAGTGCGGGGCACCAGTTGACCGGGGCTTCGCTCTGGTACGCGAGCCGTTGGGAATCCTGATAACGGCGGACTGCCGCCGTGCCTTGTGCCGCGACGTCACTCGGAATCGGCAGCTCGCTGATCGGCCGCCCCTTGCCCTTGCGCTTCACGCCGTCAGGCCCGGTCCATTCGTGATCGGTATCGAACCAGGTGTCGTAAAGCTGCAGGAAGATCCACTGCGTCCAGCGGTAGTAGTCTTCATCCGTTGTCGAGATCTCGCGGCTCCAGTCGTAACTGAAGCCGAGCATCTTGAGCTGACGGCGAAACGTGTCGATGTTGTTGTAGGTCGTTTCGCGCGGGTGAGTGCCTGTCTTGATGGCGTGCTGCTCGGCGGGCAGGCCGAAGGCGTCCCACCCCATCGGATGCAGGACGTGCTTGCCCTTCATCCGGTTGTAACGCACGACGATGTCGGTAGCCGTGTAGCCTTCGGGGTGGCCGACATGCAGCCCCGAACCCGAGGGGTAGGGGAACATGTCGAGCACGTACAGCTTGCCCCGCGAACCGCGCGGCGGCTGATTCGGCGTGACGAACGTGGCGTGTTCGTCCCAGAAGGCTTGCCACTTGGTTTCAATGCGTCGCGGGTCGTAACGGGGCATGGATGGAAGAATGTTTCTGTCAGTGTGATCGCAGGGGGCAGTTTAGAAGGGACACCGCGGGAAGCCAACGGGTTCCCGCCTTCAAGCACTGCGTCGCGGTTGTTGTTCTTGTAGGGAACGCACTCCGTGGCGTTCCCGGAGGCGGGATGCCGCGTACACCGAGTGGAACGTATTCTCGTGAACAACGACCTTGCATGATTCCGGGCGAAACGTCACGAGAGCGCTCGAGGTTCAGGCCACACGCGGTTCCGCAAGCCGGAACGCCACGGAGTGCGTTCCCTACAGAACTGCTTGCCCAAACGTAGTTCAATGCTCGCGTTTTTCCAGAACTGCCACCAACGATGGCGCTGTTTTGCTGCCGGGAAACGGGAGTGGCAGGCGATGGCATGGCAAGTCATAATCGAGCATTGAGGGACGACTGTGAACGGGGGATAAGATGAGCACTGCCACATACAAGCTGTCGATCGATGAGTACGACCGGATGATTGCGTCGGGCGTCCTGTCCGACGATGCCCGCGTGGAACTCATCGAAGGGGAGATGCACGAAATGGCTCCACCTGGCCCCACTCACGAGTATTTGATTGATTTGCTCACACGATGGAGCGTTCTCATCGGTGCGAAGCGATCGATTCTGAATCGTATTCAGAACTCGATCGGTCTGCCAGAGACGACGAGCGCGCCTCAACCCGATGTCGCTTGGGTTCGCGAACGCGAGTATCGGGATGGTCGACCTGAGACAGAAGACGTCTTACTCGTCATTGAGGTCGCGGACTCCTCGCTCAAGTACGACCGCCACATCAAGGGGCCGATCTATGCTGCCGCGGGAGTTCCGGAGTACTGGATCGTCAACGTCGAAGACAAGACAGTGGAGGTCTATCGCGAACCGCGAGACGATGATTATGGCTCTCGGCAAACATTCGCGATCGGTCAGCGTGCATCGCCGCTGTGCGCCCCGGAGGAATGCCTCAAAGTCGGCTGGCTGTTTGGAACAGAACCCGCGTGACATCGACGGTCGGTCAGGTTTCCGCTTCCTTCCCGCGCGACTTCTCTCGTTGATAGAACTCTTCCATCTCGACCAACGTGGCGTCCTGTATGGCGCGCCCCTGGGCGGCCAGGCCTTGTTCGATGGCGTGAAACCGGCGCGAGAACTTGGCATTCGACTTCCGCAGGGCCTCTTCGGGATTGACGCCCCAGCGGCGGGCAATGTTGGCCAGCACGAACAGCACATCGCCCAGTTCCTCCTCGACGCGGGACAGGCGGGCGTCGTCGTCGATGGGTGCATCAGGAACAACCGGACCCTCGACCGATGCCGGCACCTGCGGAAAATCCCCGTCGGGAGCGACCTCGCAAAATAGCTCATTGATTTCTTCCCGCAGCTTGTCGAACAGCATCCAACGATCAGGAAAGTCGTACCCCACGCGGGCCGCTTTCTTCGTGATGCGTGCCGCTTTCGCCAGTGACGGCAACGCCGCGGGAATGCCGTCGAGGACTGAAGTGCGTTCCGACTTTTCTCGCTGCTTCGCGGCTTCCCAATGCACGCGAACATCCTGCGGCGTTTCTGCCGATGCATCGCCGAAGACATGCGGGTGCCGGCGCACCATCTTGTCGGTGATCTGCTCGATGACGGCGACGATGTCGAAGCGCCCTTCGTCCGCGGCGATCTGGGCATCGAGCACCACCTGCAGCAGCAGATCGCCGAGTTCTTCCTGAATGGCCGCATTGTCGTCCGAGTCGATCGCCTCCAGCAGTTCGTAGGTTTCTTCCAGCGTGTAGGGTTTGATGGTCGCCAGCGTCTGAATGCGGTCCCAGGGGCAGCCTTCGGGTGAACGCAGTTTCGCGATCACTTCGCACAGTCGCTGCATCGCGGGCTGCAACTTGTCGGCTGCGGGAGGCGTTCCAGGTTGCGGCATGTGTGAGAGGTAATCGGCGATTGCGACTAAAGTTCTTCGTCGATCTCTTCCTGGAGGCGACGGCGAATGCGGTCTTCTTGCGACTGCAAGATAGCCTCGATGAATCGCCGCTGTCCATCACCCATCTCGCGGGCCACCCAGCCGCCGATGACCCCGATGCGGCGGGTGTCGATGTCCCGCAAACGCAACTCAAAGTCGCGAATCTGCAGATCAATCTCCACGTCGGGTCGCAGGGCCGTTGTATCGAAGGCGGGCTTGAGCGTCAGCCGGCAATGCACTCTCGCGACGAGCGTCACATCCGATTCGGTACTGGTGTTGAAGCCCTTCACGCCGAGCGTCCAGTGGGCCACCTGAGTTCGGCATCGTCCGCGAACTCGCACGCGCCAGCGATAGTCGAACACTCCCGGCTCGGGCGACGACGCTTCATCGATCCAGATTTGCAGAGTCTCTTGAGGTTGCAGCAGCGCGAATGAATATCGCTGCCAGAAACCGTGATTGATGTCGCTCTCACGCGGAACAAGTCTGCCGCCACGAAAGCGCCAGCCGGTGACGATCGATGTCTGATCCCCCCAGTTGTCATCCCCTTCGATCTCTGCGGGGAAGAGGGCGACCACCAGTTCCTCGACGACGGCGTCCCAGGGGATCTCCTCCGCGTCAGGAGTCAGTAGTCCCTGGATCTGCGAATCGCCCTCAAAGGTAGGCAACTCCAACTCTGGTGACTCAGCGGCGTGCGGCTCCAGTTCGGGCGCAGCATTGTCAAACGCACTCGGTGCGGGGAGGGGAGGCTGAGCAACGGCGATTGCGCACAGGCTCAAAGCCAGCACGACGGCCAGCGAGCCAAGACAGACTGCATATGAGAGGGATCGATTCATCCTTGAGTGCATCGAACCGGGAGGCGAAAGTGACGAGGGGAACCACTCGTGCAGGCGCAACCATCATACCCCAAGAATGTCCGAACGCCCCAAAAGACCTGCGTTTACTGTCTTCAGACAGCCGGGGTTGACAGTACAAGTAAAATAAGTACCTTTTATACCTGTTTATCCTATGAGACTCGCCTTACACACCGATTACGGCTTACGCGTGCTGATGTTCCTCTCCGGAAAGTCAGCCCGCACCACGATTTCGCAGGTGGCGGGGTTCTTCGATATCTCGAAGGACCACCTCGCCAAGGTCGTGCAACGACTCGCGCGACTGGGTTATCTGCGAAGTCAGCGCGGATTGAAGGGAGGATTGGCACTTGCCCGCGATCCTGCCCAGATTCGTATCGGCAGTGTGATTCGCGACCTCGAGGGACAGACCGGACTGTTGGACTGCGTTCATTCCCAGACCAACGTCTGCGTGATTCAACCTGGTTGCCGTCTTAGAGGTGTTCTGAGGCGCGCGGAGGAGATTCAGCTCGACTATCTCGATTCCGTCACCTTGCAGGATGTCGTCGGCGAGGAAGACCTCGCACTCCTCAAACTGCAGTGACAGATGATGCCTATGGTAACCCGACGCGTCAGCGAGGCGAGCGTGAGATTCAGCATGGCAAACTGAACGCGCGACTTGCGGGATGAAGTATTGCAACTGTTCCTGCGAGTTGATTCCTCAAACTTTCTTCACTCCAAACCCCTAGACCCATGACTCGATTTCAGACGCTCGCTTTCGTTTCCTGCGCCGCCGCCTTCGTCGGCCTCAATGCATATCACGCCTCGAATGCGGATGACCCCGCCGAAGATGCGGCGGTCGCTCGCGCCCGCCGCGAAGTCCAGATGCTGGACGACCTGTACAAGACGGCCGTCGTGCTCGTCACGGAACACTATGTCGATGACGAAACCGATCTCGGCGCGGGATCGGCCTTCCGCGCTCTCTTCGATGCCATGCGAGAGAAGGAATGGCACGACGCCCGCCTCGTCGATGCCACCGGCCAGCCGTATGAGCAGGGCAACGCGCCTCACGAGGGATTCGAAGCCGACGCGATCGAACAACTGCTGGCCGGCGAAACTTTTGTCGAGCAGGTCGTCGAGGAAGACGGCCAGCGATACTTTCTGGCTGCTACGGCGGTCCCCGTCGTCATGGAGAAGTGCATCATGTGCCACAGCCACTACGCCGACGTTCCGGAAGGCCAGGCGATTGGCGCGATCAGCTATCGGTTGCTGATTGAGGAGTAGTTGGTCGGTTCGTGGTGGGTAGTTGGCCGGACGAACGAATTGCAACCTCTTCCGCCTGGAGAGGGGCAGGAGGAGGGTGATGTTGGAACCGGGAGGGCCGAGCCGGCACCGTCTCGATTGACTTGTCTATGAATTTCTCCCGCGAACTGCCGGCGATGGGACGTATCGAGGTAGGACAAGTTCGTTTTGTGCCCGTACATCCCCATTCGGCATGCTGTGATGTCCTCCGACGACCAGTTTCATCATCGCGTTGCATTCCTGGCGGGACTGCAATTCATCCTCATTGTGGGAGGGTGGGTCGCGTTGGCGACGGTGATGAAGTTCGAGGGATACCCCGACGACAATCCGTTCGTTCGATTCAAGCCCGTACCGGTCGCGTTGCGAGAACACGGCGCGTGGGCATTGCTCGTGCCAGTGGTGTATGCCGTCGCCGCGATCGTCGCCGGTGAATTCCCGGACGGCAAGCGAGAACAGTGCTCATTCGCGATCAGCATGTTGTGCCTGGCACTTGCAATTGGACTGTTGCTGGCGTTCCTGATCTCTGCAGCCTCGCCGTACACGCGCCCCTTGTTATTGAGATATATGTGAGCGACGGCCCTCACTGCCCCATGCGTCCTTCGTAGCGGCGTCTGTCCCCAGACGCCGGGCGAGGCGAGACGACGTCATCTGGTTGCCGAGACACAACAGAGAAGACCACCATCCTCTACGTGCCTCGGCGTCTCGGAGATACGCCGGTACACTTTGGAGCGAAAGGCGACTATGTCTTCGTCAGCAGCGCCGCGTAGCCGCCGTCGCAGGGGGAGCCGGGGATGTGCTGCATTTCGCGGCCGAGTCGCCACTCTGGGTGCGCGGCGAGGAAGTTTTGCACCTGTTGTTGGTTCTCGCTGGGGTCGATGCTGCAGGTCGAGTAGACCAGCCTGCCTCCGGGGCGAACGCGGTCGGCGGCGGCGATCAGCAGCCGGGACTGCAGGTCGACGAGTTCGCGAAAGTCGTTCGACTTGAGCCGCCAGCGGACTTCCGGGCGCTTGCCCATCACGCCGGTGTTCGAGCAGGGCACATCGAGCAGCACGGCATCGAACGGGCCATCGGGCATGTCGTGCCCCTGCTTGCCGATCGCACGTACCTCGACACTCTTGATGTGCAGGCGATCAACTGCTTTATGAACGCGGGCCAGTCGCTCTGGCGAGACATCGGTGGCGACGATCGCTGCCTGATCGTTCGCCAGTTCCGCAAGATGCGTGGTCTTTCCGCCCGGCGCGGCACACACATCCCAGATTCGTTCGCCCGGCTGGGGATTCAACAGTCGCGCGCTCCACATGGCCGACTCGTCCTGCACGCTCGCGCGGCCTTCGATCATTGCGGGCAACTGCGACACGGCTGTGGACTCCGAGAAGCGGATCGATTCATCCAGCGCGCCCGGTTCACAGCCGATGCCGGCGTCGTGAAACTCCGCGATCAACGAGTTCCGCTCTGCTCGCAGTCGGTTCACGCGCAAAAACAACTTGCCTGGAGTGTTGAACCACGCGCATTCACGCAGAGCTTCGCCCCAGGCCGCTGACTTCAGTCGGCGTTCGACATAACGTGGTGGAAAGCTGCAGGCCTTGCTGAGGTACGCCGGTGGGTCTTCGATAGGGTCCGGCAACAGCGGCTTCGTCAGGTGAATTCCGCGGCATGTCGGCAGCATGGATGGCGCATCCGACAAACCGTTCGACTCCACGCAGAGGGGGACAACATCCGCCGCGACGGGGCCTGTGTACTCTCCGCCGATCAGGCCGGCGATGTTTCTCAGCACGGCGTTGGTGATGCTGACCCAACGTTCCTTCTTCACCTGTCGAGCGACGTTCACTGTCTCGTGCACCGCGGCATGTGCCGGCATGTCGGGCAGAAAGACTTGCTGATAGGCCCCCAGACGAAGCAGAGCGACGAGGCCGTGTTCCATCGCGGGCAAGGGTTGTCGCACGACGGAACTCAGCAGCACATCGAGAGTGAGCTGCCTGCGGATGACGCCGTACACCAACTCGACGACCAGCCCGCGATCGGGGCCGGCGAGTTGATGCTTGTCGGTCAGTTGCGTGATCGCCGGCTCGACGCGGTCCCGCGGATGGCAGAACCAGTCGTGCAGCACCTGCCAGGCGACCTGCCGAGACGTAGGATGACTCACTCCGTTCCTTCTTCGTTCACCGCATTGTCGTTGGGGGACTGGATTCTCACGAGGTGAGCCGCGCGAGACAAGCTCACGCGCAGAGTTTCGGATTCCCGCAAGCGCGATGGTCGCTGGACCATCGCCGCATCTTCGGCGACACTGACGCCGCAGACACGACACTTTGAGACATTCATCCATGAGTTCCGAAGGCGAGAAGAGACAGATCGGCCCGTTTCAGCTTGAAAAAAAGCTGGGCGTCGGGGGCATGGGGATCGTCTATCTCGGCACCTATCTCAAGAACGGAGCGAAGGTAGCCGTCAAGGTGCTGGCTCCCGATCTGTCGGGCGATCCCCAAGTGGCCGCCCGCTTCGATCGCGAAATGGAGATCCTCAAGAAGCTGAAGGATCCCAATATCGTCCGCTACTACGGCGGCAGCGCCACCAGAACGCAGCGCTATTATGCGATGGAACTGGTGACGGGAGGTTCGCTCGACAGGATTCTTCGCAAAGTGGGCAAACTCCCCTGGGAAACCGTCGTCGAATACGGCATTCAGACCGCGAAAGCGTTGGAGCATGCTCATCGCGAAGGGGTCATCCATCGCGACCTCAAGCCGGGCAACTTGCTGCTCACGGACAAGGGTGTGCTCAAGCTCAGCGACTTCGGCATCGCCCGCGACACGCAGGCGACCGCCCTCACTGCGGCCGGCAAGACGGTGGGAACGATGGCCTACATGGCTCCCGAACAAATCACCGGCCGAAAGCCCGTCACCGCTCGCACCGATCTGTATGCGCTGGGATGCGTGCTCTTCGAACTGCTCACCGGCCGCACGCCGTTCGCTTCGGAGACGCAGCCCGAGATGCTCTTCAAGCACATTGACGAGATGCCGCCGAAGGTGCGGGAGTTCAACCCCGACTGTCCCGTGTGGCTTGAAGAACTCATCGACCACCTGTTGCAGAAAGAGCCCGAAGACCGCCCGTTCGATGCACTCGACGTGCAGGTGAAGCTCGAGAAGGTGAAGCAGAAGGTCACCGAGGCCGAACAGAAGCGGTTCACTCAGGAGGGGCAGTCAGCACTGACGGCCAAGGACAACACGGTCGCCAAACTGATTGCCAAGGAACAGGCCAAGAAGAAAAAGAAGAAACAGCAGCGCCAACAAGTCCCGATTTGGGAACGGACGTGGTTTCTGGGTGGGATCTTGGCGCTCATCATCGGCGCCTGCGTGTGGGCCTTCTGGCCGGCGAGTGAGCAGTCGCTGTACGAGACGGTGCGCCCCCTCATGGCGAGCGACGATTCCAGCGACTGGTACGATGCCGAAACAGATCTCAAGCTGATGCTGGCCCGTTTCCCAAATGGGGAGCATGCTGACGAGGCCGAGCAATGGCTGGCGCAGGTCGAAATGGATCGTGCCGAGAGGCGGGCCGACAACAACGCCGAATGGGACTTCGAACCCGACAGCGAGGCGGAACGGTTGTACGTCGAGGCCCGCGAGTACGAACGCTACGGGGACCGCATGCTGGCGCGCGAGAAGTATCTGGCGATGCAGCGATTGCTCGCCGACGATGAAGAATCGCGGCCGTATCTGAATCTCGCGCGGCGGCAGGTGCAGCGCATCGATGACAGCCTGGGAAGCGACACCGACCGGTTCGCGTTCATCCGCGCGAAGCTGGACGAGGCCGATCAGCTTTACCGCGACGGCAACAGCAGGGGTGCCAACCACCACTGGGAAGACATCATCAAGCTCTACGGCGAACTGAACGAGTTCGAACTCCTCGTGGCCCAGGCCCGCACGCGCCTGGCCGACCCACGAACGGCGCTGGAGAGTGAGATGGAGTGAATTCGTTTCTCACTGGCATTGCATGACACTCACCCCCGACGACGCCGAACTGCAGCGCCTCCAGGCCTGGATGCAGGCGGTGATTACGCATCCGGCGGGGATTGCGCGCGGGATTGAGTCAGACGAGGCGAAGCGAAATGTCGGCGTCCCCGTCAGCGACATCGAACAGGTTGTTACGCGGTCGTCGAAGCAGTCGGCTGTCGAACGCTTGGGCGTGTACGGCAACGCCTACTTCGCGCGCCTGCTGGGCTGCATGGCCGAGGACTTTCCCGCGACCAAGCACGCCGTCGGGGAAGAGGCATTCGCCGGCTTCGTCATTCGCTATCTGCAGAAATACCCGTCGACGTCGTATTCGCTAGGGGATCTGCATCGCCGGTTTCAAGCGTAACAGACCGAGTCGCGGCCGGTGGCCAACCTCACTCATAATCCCCAGCCACAGAACTACATGAGAGGATGAGAAAAAGAGAC
>JANNSB010000264.1:0-6339 GCA_031402175.1 Planctomycetaceae bacterium | reverse complement strand
CGGTTCCCCCGGTTGTCGTAGGTGTAGGTGTTCCGGAACGCGTTGGCCCCCGTGCGGTGCTCGCCGGTCAATTGATACGCCGCATCGTAAGCAAAGGTGGTCCGAGCCGTCGTTGCACCATTCTCCGACATCGCCGTGCGGTTGCCGGCCTTGTCGTACTTGTAGTCGTATTTCGCCTGCACCGAGTTGTCGCTCTTCAGGTGCGCAACGGTGGTGATCCGGTTTGCGCCGTCATACGAGAACGACGTCCGGCTGCCGTTGGCGAGCTTCTTGGCCGTGCGGCGGCCGCCCGCGTCGTAGCCGTAGCTGGTTCGTTCCCCTTGCGGGTTGATGACGGCCGTCAATTGCTTGACGGCGTCGTAGAGGTGAGTGTGTCGTCCCCCGTCGGGATCGATCATCAGTGACTTCTGACCGGTGGGCGTGTAGCGATACTGAATGTTTTTTTTGATGCCCATGACATCGGCTCCATTTCGAGAATGGCCTCGTGCCAAATAGAGGGAGTCGCAGCAACTCCCGTGGTTGAGATCAGTCAGGAAACTGATCAGATGTGATCGATCTCAATTTACCAATGCTCAACGCGGGATCAAGCGGAATCTGCCAGAATCATGGGCCTTGGACAAATGTCAAACTGGGCAATTGAAGTGGTAAATCTGGCAAATATCGATGGGCTGCGGGCGCAACCGCGACGGGTAGGGTAAGACTGGCATCGAGTGATGTCCGGTGATGTCCGGCAGGCAACGTGTCTGACGGCGTGGGCAGCAGGGTGAGCCGGTGATCGGGAGGCAGATTTCCCGTCCCGCCGAAATGTGTCGACACAACTGATATCCCTGCCAGCGCGTGCAAATGAGCCTCTGCATCACCCTGCACACACTCCCCCAGGCGAGGAAAGAGCCGGCCGGCTCGATTTCTTCACAGCACGGAGCAAGGAGTCGATGACCAATGACCCTCTGACCATCAGCCCAATCCTAATGTCCAACATCCAGCGAATGGCGGCACGCATCTGCATCGCCTGCTAACCTGCGGACATGTTCCGGTTTACGCTGATACATCGAGATGCAAGTTCCTTCGGCCGGGTTGGTCGCTGGCAGACGCCGCATGGGGCGGTCGATACGCCGGCCTTCATGCCGGTGGGGACCAAGGCCACGGTCAAGGGAGTGTGGCCTGCGCAGTTGCGCGAGGTCGGCGTGCAGAAGATTCTCGCGAACACGTACCATCTCGCGCTGCGTCCGGGGTCGCGGGTGATTGCCGAGGTGGGGGGCTTGCATCGGTTCATGGGTTGGGATGGTCCGATCCTCACCGACAGCGGCGGGTTTCAAGTCTTCAGCCTGGCGGAACTGCGGCAACTCACTGACGAGCACGTCGTCTTCAAGTCGCACATCGATGGAGACATCCTCACGCTGTCTCCCAGTCGCGCGATCGAGATTCAGGAAGAGCTTGGGGCCGACTGCATCATGTGTCTCGATGAGTGTCCTCCACACAGCGTCGATGCCGGACGGATGCAGGTGGCGGTCGATCGCACCACCCGCTGGGCGGCAGAGTGTCGCGAGGCCCATGCTCGAAAAGATCAGGCGCTGTTTGGAATTCTGCAAGGGGGAACCGATCCTGCGATGCGCGAGCGGTCGGCGAAAGGGTTGCTCCCCCTCGACTTCCCGGGTTATGCGATTGGCGGCCTGAGCGTCGGGGAGTCGCCAGCCGACATGTACGACACGCTGGACTTCACGGCTCCCATGCTGCCCGATGATCGTCCACGCTACCTGATGGGGGTGGGGACGCCGATCGATCTGATCGAGGCGTCACTGCGCGGGATCGACCTCTTCGACTGCGTGATGCCCACGAGAAATGCGAGAAACGCTCAGGCATTTACCAGCCGGGGAACGGTGAGGCTAAGGAACTTGTGCCATCAGTTGGACGAGAGTCCGCTCGACCCGGAATGCGAGTGTCCGACCTGCACAGGGTTCTCCAGGGCCTACCTGCGGCACCTGTTCATGGCGGAGGAAATGCTGGGCCCGATGCTGCTGTCGGTGCATAACCTCGCCTACTACCAGAAGTTGATGAAGGACATACGACAGGCCATCTCCTCGGGGAGGGGGTCTGCGTTCCGCGAGGAACGCCTTGCTGCCTGGAGTTTGCATTCCTAATATACCCCGCTTCCCCAGAGAGGCTGGAGCAGGCAGGCGTCAATCTCCCGCGAAAGTCCTCGAAGGCGAATGGGCTGGCGGGTGCCAAGTCCATCCACCAGCGCGGGATGCGACGAGTTGCGATCTTCGCCGTACTCGCCGCCCAAGATGGGGATACTGACACGGGGCAGGATCATCGGCGTCCACTGTTTGAGGCTTTGCGGAATGTGGGATTGGCGTCATCTAGGAAGGTTGCTGGCCGATGACGAGGTCGTCGATGCGGCGAACGGTGCCGCCGATGCCGCGCAGGATAAGGGCCCCGGCACGCTGGAGCTTGTGCTCTACGTGTTCGGACCGGCGATGCTGGTCTTTATGCTCGTCAACGCGATGATGGGTGGCCCGGGCCGCAAGGAAAAAGCCCGCCGCCAGCAATTGTTGAGTTCACTGAAGAAGAACGATCAGGTCGTCACGATCGGCGGGATATTTGGCACGGTCGTGAATGTTTCGGAAGACAAATTGGCGGTGACGATTCGCGTGGACGATCACGCGAAGATCAAGGTTCGCCTGGATGCGATTCGGGAGGTTGTCTCCCGGCCCGGTGAAGAAACCAGCACAGAGAAGACTTGAAGGAGTTGGCGGGAATGAGTTTCCCTCAGTCATGGTTGTTGTTGGCGGACGATGCCTCTGCGGGAGGTGCGGTACTGGAATCAGTGAAGCCGGTCGTCCCCACCGGGCCGAGCGCCTGGCTGGTGCTGCTGATCTTTCTGTGCGTCGTCATTGTCCCATTTTTGCTGGGCAACGTGCTGGCCAAGCTGCTCAAGGTGAAAGATCTTTCACTCAAGCTGGGGATCACGCTGTTCTGCCTGACGCTGGCGATTTCGCCGTTCATCGGCGCGCTGGTCGATAATCGGTCGCTGGCCGACTGCTTCCGTCTGGGCATCGACCTGGAAGGCGGGACGAACATGGTGTTCCAAGTGGATATGGAACGCGCGATCGCCCTGGAAAAAGTCCAAGCAGGCGAGACCATCGACTCTCAGTTGATGGGCCGCATGGTCGGGGCCATTCGTCGACGACTGAACGTATCGGGGGTCGAGGAAATCGTCGTTCGGCAGGTGGGAGACGACCGCATCGAAGTCATCGTTCCCGGTCGGGACGACCAGGAGCACGTCGACCAGATCATCAACAAGATTGTCGATCTGGGGAGCCTCGAAATCTCGCGACTCGCGAATACGGTCGAGGATGAGCGGGTCTGCGCGAGCGGGCAACAGGCGGCTCTCGCGGGAGAAAAGGATGTGCGCGAAGGGAACGTGCTGATCGCGCAATGGCGGCCCGTCGGAGCCGACGAAGATGGCCAGCCCAAGGTGATCGGCGCCCACGACGGCTGCCAACTGCTTGACTTCGAGTACCGCGGGAAGCCTCAATGGCCCCATTTTCTGGTGATCGTCGAGACGGATCCCGCGCGTGAGATCACCGGCCGGCTGCTGACGCGGGCCTTTGAAACCATGGATGACCAGGGCCTGCCGGCAGTGGGCTTCCAGTTCAATCTGGAAGGTGGCTTCCTGTTCCAGCAGTTGACCGCGTTGCATCAGCCCAAGGAGGCGAGCAACCACCGTTCGCGACTCGCGATCGTGCTCAGCGGCGAAGTGCACTCGGCGCCGTCGATCGAAACAATGATCTCCGGCGGCACCGGCATCATTCATGGCCAGTTCACTCCCGCGGAAGTGCGCGAACTGACCGAAGTGCTGAACGCCGGCGCGCTGGAAATCCCACTGGTCCGAGAGCCGATCTCACGTTATCAGATCAGCCCCACGCTGGGGGCCGACGTTCGCTCGAAGGGCGTGAACGCGATCTTCTGGTCAGCCATCGCAGTCGTGGTTTTCATGCTGGTGTACTATCTCTTCGCCGGTGTCGTGGCCTGCATCTGCCTGGCGTGCAACATTCTGTTGATTATGGGTGTGATGGCGCTGATCGATGCGACGTTCACTCTGCCCGGACTCGCGGGACTGGTGCTGACGATCGGCATGGCCGTGGACGCCAACGTGCTGATCTTCGAGCGTATGCGCGAGGAAATGGCCAAAGGGTCGAGCATCCGCATGGCGATCCAGAACGGGTTCGGCAAGGCCCTGTCTTCGATCGTCGATTCGAACGTCACGACGATGATTACCGGCATCGTACTGTATGTCATCGGCACCGATCAGGTGAAGGGGTTTGCCGTTACGCTGTGTATCGGCATCGTGATGACGATGTTCACCGCGATCTACATCGGCAGGCTGATCTTCGATATCTGCGAGCGAAACCACTGGATCAAGTCCTTGCACATGCTGGGCCCGAAGAAGGCGTTCAACTTCCGCTTTTTCGCGGTGACCTGGCAGGCTGTGACGATTTCAGTCGTGATCATCGCCGCGGGGATGGTGGCGATGTTCGTTCGGGGAGAAGAGAACTTCGACATCGACTTCCGCGGCGGCTCGATGGTGACGTTCAGCTTCTCTGGTGACCCACCGACATTCGAAGAGGTGGATTCCGCCATCAAGAAACAGTTCGAAGTCGGCGCCACGATCGAAGAACTCAAGTCCGGCGACTTGAAGGCATTTCGGCTGCGAACGACGCTCGATACTCGCGACGTTGTCAGCGAGAAAATCACGGCGGCATTCGAAGACACACCTTTTACGCTGTTGCGACAAAACGTGGAGTTCGTCTCGGAATTGACGCCCATTCCCGAAGTCGATGGCACTGAGGATTCGTATGCCGGCGGCCACGAACGGATGGTCTCGGTGGAAGTCTCCACGGCTGCCGAAACGCTGCAAGGAGCCATTGTCGAGGTTCTCGGAGAGTTTCAACTGGCGTCGGCGGAAGAAGCCACAACCAACGAAAGTGTAGCGCCCGCTGGCAGTCCCAAGTACACCGACCCGGTGTCCCTGATTGAAGTCGTGGCCCGGGACGAGTCCGTGACCGGCGAGCACAAGTCGTTCCAGGTCCGATTGGCGCCCGAAGTCTCTGCCGAGGACGCAGCCCTCCTGTTCACGACACTCGAGGCCGAACTGGAAGCAGAACCCATCTACGAGGAAACGACTCAGTTCAAGTCATCGGTCGCGCAAGACGTGATGGTCTCGGCAATTCTCGCCATCCTGATCAGCTTCGTCGCGATCGTCGCGTACCTGTGGTTCCGCTTTCACGGGTACACGTTCGGAATCGCCGCCGTCGTCGCCTTGCTGCACGACGTGCTCATGGTGCTCGGAGTGATGGCGCTGTGTTCGCTCATCAGCGGCAACAGTATTTCAAAGATGCTGCTGCTGGAGGACTTCAAGATCAACCTGCCGATCGTGGCCGCGATCCTCACGCTGATGGGTTACTCGCTGAACGACACGATCGTCACATTCGACCGTATCCGCGAGATTCGCGGACGCAGTCCGAAGTTGACCATCGAAATGGTCGACGCCAGCGTCAATCAGACGTTGTCGCGAACCATCCTGACCGCCCTGACGGTATTCATCGTGGTCGTCATCCTCTACATCTGGGGAGGGGAAGGCATCCACGGATTCGCGTTCTCGCTGGTCATCGGGGTAATTGCCGGATCGTACAGTTCGATCTACATGGCCGCCCCCGTGCTGCTGTGGCTGATCAATCGCGACTACAACAAGTCGGTCGCGGCTGCCAACGAGCGGCGAACCGGCACGGCATCGTAGCCATCGCATCGCGACTCGATACTTGCAGCACATCAGGGACGATCGTCGTCCCTGATGTCGTTTCCGGACGGCGAGATCTCGCTCGCTCTGCTCCGTCCCCCTGATCGCTGCCCCCACTTCCGCCTACTCCCAGCCGCCGCCGATTCCGAACTGATTGCCGGCCCGTACCGGCACGCCGTTCTCGAAATCGATCTCGAGCAGTTTCTCGCTCATCACCATCCGGCCTGCTTCATCCGAGAGGGAGTGTATGATCTCGTGCGTGGCCACGTCGATCACTTCTCCCGTCGAGGGCCAGGCCAGCGTGCCGTCGATGCTGAACGTGATCCAGCCCGGCTCGTCCCGCAGCTCGATGCTCAGTGTCTGTTCCGGCGGCATCACCGTCGCATCGAAGATATGCAGGCATTGGTTGTGGGCGTCGCAGACCCAGATCTCGGTTTCGTCGGGCGTCATGCCGATGCCGTGCGACGGGCAGCCGTGGCGCTTCACTTCCCCTTGCTCGAAGCCGTCAACGTCGACACGATAGAGCCTCTCGCCGGTGC
>JANNSB010000263.1:0-6045 GCA_031402175.1 Planctomycetaceae bacterium | reverse complement strand
CCTCGGTGGAAACCGACGGCAGAACAAAGACATCGAGTTCGCTATAGAACGCCGGCATGTCCTCGATATGCCCCACAAACTTTACGCAGTCGGAAACCCCCAGCCGCACCGACTGCTGCTGCAATAAATCCAAGAGGCTGCCGCTGCCCGCAATTCGCAGCTCGAACGGGACGCCGCTTCGCTGCAGCAATGCGGCGGCTTCGACCAGATGTTCCAGCCCCTTCATCGGCGCAAGCCGTGCCGCGGTACCGATTACCAACGGCCGGTTCGTGTTCGCCGCGCCGATGTCGTCGCGGCCGGTTGGTTCGGGGAAGGCGCTCAGATCGATGCCGTTGAGCACAGTCACGATGCGATCCAGCGGTAGTCGGTAGTAGTCCGCCATCTGCCGCCGCACGGCCTCGGAAACGGCAATGAACCAAGTGCCGTTCTTCAATGCGAGATATCGATACAGCCGCTTGCGGAGGCCCGCCTTCCAGGATTCACGCTTGTCATGTGGAGGAGAGATGCGCAAGTGGCAAATGTGAACGGCAGAGGTACCGCGAACCGCCAACCCACCGACCAGATCGGCATCGAGGCCATGAGTGTGGACAACTTGCTCTTTCCGCTGCTGAATGACTTGATGCAATCTTCGAGCCGCCCGCCAAAGCACAGCAGGATGATTGTATTTCCCATTGTATTCGATTGACGCATCACTCACGGCACACACGAGTGAACCGGTGTATTCACCCAGAGTGCATAACTCCGGCCGAAGGTTTTCAATGGCTCGTTGTGCCGCGATGAGGTTCAGCGTCGAGCGATGACCGCCTCCGAAGAACCGGCCGTTAATGACATGCAACACGCGCTGCGTCTCGCAAACATGTTCAGCAACACGCTCGAGCGGCGTCATAATCACCGTTGGCTCACTCACTGCTGCGGCAATAGTCCAAGATCAGGTCGCGATTCTCCGCGCCTCCATTCACTTCCCACGCGATCTGTGGGCCGGACGGGGTCAACGAAATCGCCGTGGCACAAGGGCGGCCATCATCATCATCCATCGTGCGTCCGAAGACGAAAGTTCCACCAGGAGTCAAGGATCGCACGCAAGCACTCACTCCACGCTGGACATCAGATTCCGTGAGGTGTTTCGGCGTGAGCAGATTCATCACGCGGATGATGTGAAACTTTTCCTGTGTCCGCTGGAAAACATCGTGCCGCCTCAGTTCAAATCGCGGGTCGCGGGCGGCCAGTTCGAGGCACTCCGGATGAAAGAGCGGTACCCGCCGCACGCCGATACTCTCGTGTAGACACTTCGCGGCGGCCTCGATGCAGCGCTTTGCGTAGATCAGATGCGCCATGCGATTGATCGGGTAACGCAGCGAAGGTGGCGACACACCCGACAGTAGAATCCGTCTGCCGATAACCTGTAGCGCCTGCTGATTGATGTCGAACGCCACCGTCCATTGCGATCCGGGAATGGTGACGAAATCGAGATGGTCGTAGTAATCCGAGGCCAGAATCGTCACCGGAGCCTGGGGCTGTCCGCCCGAGGTAAACCATTCGTCCAGACGCCGCAACAGATCCAGACTGGTGATCGCATTCGACGCCGCGGCGTCATGGATACGTACGGGTGATTCGCCGACATACTCTTCTGCAGTGCGCGCCATCAGTTCATCGACCTCGGGAAACCGATTGCGATGGGTCATCTTGTAGATTCCACCCCCCCCGCGGATCGAGCGATAGATCCGATCGAGGATCCCCTCGTTCTCCGGGGACCAGTCGTCCTGCAGTTCGATCAACAGCGAGTAAGCAAACGGCCACCACCCCTTACCCGCATTCTGCCTCGCGAGTAAGCGGCGCGCCCGATCATCGATCCGCATGACACTTGATTTCCAGATCACTGCAGGCCAACAGGGTATCTGATTAAACTGGCGGCGACCAAAAAACCGAAACCTGGAATCACGCCGACCTCAACGCTCCTCGTGGGGCATCGCAAACACTGCGATTGCAGAGAAATCAAGTGGCGACTACGAACGTGAAATGGCAACGACATGAAAGCACTTCGTCATGTCGATAGTATCAGCTTTCCACTCAGTGAATCCTCTCAGTGTAGGATTCATCGACGAGGATGCGAACAGCTGATAGTCGCTTGCACGCAGGTACTGCATCGCGTCCTCGGCGGAGTATCCGTATTCCTCAAGGTATGGCGGATGTACCTCCATGTAGATATCGGGCAAATGTGAAAGAACGCGGGTTGCACCACGTAAAGCATCGACCTCGAATCCATCAACGTCGATGAACAACACGTCGGGAATGCCAAACTCATCAGCCAGTGCGTCGATCGTGCAGGCTGGGACATCGATCGAGCACGAGCGGCTGTGACTGGAAGATACGCGGCCGGAAACGCTGAATTTGATCGAACCGTTTTCCGCTGCGATGGCGGCATTTCGGACCAGTAGCTGACTACAGCTGTTCAATTCCTTGTTTTCCTGCGCTCCCGCTGCATCAAATGGACTGGCCTCGATTGCGACCACCTGCCCTGAGGGGCCTACAATTTGCGCCAAGACCAGTGCGACAACACCCTGGTGAGCGCCGATGTCAAAAACGCGGGCACCTCGTCTCAAGCGATGTCGGTTTAATAGATCAATTTCGGGATCGAGTGGCAGGTCGCGGTCGTACCAGCGTTCGCCCTTCTGGTCGATGAGTTGAATTCGCAGCGCAAAGCCTCCGTAATGCCGTTCTACAACGCGTCGCGGAAAACTGCGTCTGCGACGGCTAAGGACCATTGTACGGAGCACTCTCTGCAACGTCTGTGGAAGAAGCGAGTTGGCGAGAGACTTCAGGCTGTTCGACACGTGGGTTACTCAGAAAATAGAGCGTGCGACTGGCGACGCGAAAAGTGTAAGTCGCAGCACGGAACAACTCACGCGATTTCCTGATTGCGGAACAGTTTGCGCTTCCATGCGACCAGTTGTTCCGTCAGTCGCGGGCCGAATGAACGGGCGAGGAGCCTCGTCCCCGGTGAGTAAGCTTGGGAAAATCCGCCGTCAGGATGAATCTCAGATGCCAGTTTGAAACACTCCTCAGCCAGAGAAGGCAACCCATTCCGCAGAGCGGTTCGCCCCGTTCCCGCGAAGTAGCCGGCAAATGCCGCGAGCCGAGGTTCGGTAAGGCCGTCAGTCATTGTGAGCCTCGCATAGGCCTCCTTTCCGAGTTTTAGCTGTACTTGCAGGCCGTGTTCCGGATTTCGTTTGGAAAGACTCTCAGCAACTCGCCGCATCACGTAGAGGCGGTCAGGAATGTGGTGAAAGCGAACACCCACGCTAGCTAGTCGCATGTGAATATCTCGATCATATGACGGTGATGCACACTGGCGAAATCCTCCAACACCATCAAAGGTCTCCCTCCAGTACAACGGCGATGCAGTTTGCAGGATCGTTAACAGGGAATGGACAACTGGGTCGGCTGTCCCCGTAGACCCGACCCCCCATTCTCCGCGATACGCGCCCGATCTCATTTCAATGACATCGGCGTTGCAGAATACCACGCCGGGCCGACAAGTGAGAGAGGCGCTTACCTTCTTCTCAATCTTCTGCGGATGCATCAGATCATCGCAATCAAAAAACTGAAGTAGTTCCCCACGAGCCATCGTCACTCCGTAATTCATCGCATTGGCTGCACCGCTATTCTCCTGATGGATGCACAAAACGGTATCGCCAAACGAGCGGATGACATCCAGGCTGCCGTCGGTTGACCCGTCGTCAACGACTATGATTTCTGTATAGGGATAAGTCTGTTGCTGAGCGCTTCGAATCGCATCAGCCACGAACTGTTCGCCGTTATAACAGGGAATGACGATACTGACGAGCGGCTGATTCATGCCTGGTTGTATCGACACTAGAGATTGCCTCGGGCCATACGCAGCCTTCGCTTGAACTGCACGATCCGCTCGGTTCGTATCGGGCCGAAAAGGCGTCGCAGCATTCGCGTTGACCGGCTGTATGCTTGCGGTATGCCACCTAGGGGGTGCATTTCTCGCGCCAACTGGAAACTCGCCATCGCGGCTTGGGTGTCGCCGTGGATAAGGAATGCTCTTCCCAGCCTGGCGAGCCTCGCAGCAAAGGCTGCCTTGCGGCTTTCCGTCAGTTCGGAACGATCCTTGAGAAGCCGATATGCCTGCACACAGATCTGCTGCATGTTATTCAGAACCCGCTGCATGTCGCTCGACACACTGCCTGCCCTGCGGCGTATCGTCATTAGGCGATCAGGAATCTCAACGAAAGTGATACCGTGGCAGGCAAGGCGCAGGTTGAGTTCAAAGTCCTGGGCGGATGTCAGTCCCTCGCTCCAGCCACCAAGCTCCTTGAGCCTTTCTGTCGGATAAAGCGGGGCCGACGTGGAGATGATTCTCTCCAGAGACAAGATCACCGAATCTTCGTGCGACGCATTTGAGCAATGCAACTGCCCGGCAGCTCCCGCGGTAATGGTCGAACTCCATTTGCAGAAGACGACAATCGAGTGACATTGAACCGAAATAGGCACTTGCACTTTCAGTTTGTCGCGGTGCAAGAGATCGTCGGCGTCGAGAAACTGAATGAAATCGCCGTTCGCCGCCGCAAGTCCCAAATTCCTCGCGGCACATGCCCCCCGATTCGGACCAGAGATGCCGCGAAGGCGATTCGAGTACTCTCTGATGACGCCAGCGCTGCCGTCTGTGGAACCATCGTCGACGACGATGACTTCCTTGTTTTCATACGTCTGCCCCAGCGCACTTTCAATCGCCTCGGCGACGAACAGTTCGCCGTTGTAACAAGGGATGACGATCGAAACGAGAGGAGAAGCCATCACACTACTGCATGACATGCCGATTATCGAACTACGGTCGTACAAAGAGAAAATCTACGCCAGAGACTCGATGATTCTGGCGACGGCGAATATCCACTGCCCCAGCGCAATTGAGTCCCGCCGAGTGCATGAATCCGACAAGGTCTTCAAATCGAAAATCCGTTGCATACGGAGTGCAGAACATGAACTCGACAAGTGCTACCTTGGTTTGAGCGACTGCACGTGGTCCGGATCGCAGAATCGTCAATTCGCTGCCTTGCGTGTCCAGCTTGATAAAGAGTGGCTGATCACAAGGAACGTTGTGGTGCACGAGCAACTCGTCGAGCGTGATCTGGGGGACGATTCGCGATTCGGTTGCATCAATCGAGTAGGTGGCAAATGACTCCTTCAGAATCGCGACATCAGCCGGAACGATCGAGCTCATGGAACGGTCCTGATGGACAAAGAACTCAACATTCTGCTGTGACGCCCCGATCGCGACATTCGCAACGTCCAACTGAATGTCGGGGTTGTTTGCCTTAATCTCGGGGATCAGGTCAGCATCGGGTTCCACGCACAACGCACGACGGATTCCCAATACGGCCGCGGCCGCTTTGGTAAACATCCCATAATGCGCCCCCACGTCAATTAGCAACTCAGGGAGAGGCGCTGCAATTGCACGAATCGAAAGCAGTGATTGAAGCAGGTCGAGATCCCAATCACCATGTGGAATCCCGTTCTCCGCACACAAGTTCTGAACTCGCTCCCGTTTCGCGAAGAACCGTGCTCGCTCAGTAAGAGAACGCCGAATTCGTGAGCTCATGACTTGAGGACGGTTACTTGTGAGTGTTTGTAAGCTGTCGCTCGTTCACGCCAGCTACGGTCCAATGTGCTCTGGGAACGAATACACCATCTTTCGGCAGGGGAATGCGTCCCGTGCGATAGATATCGCGAGGCTCAACAATGATCTGAGTCGCTGATTCGATGCGATCGAACTCGCCCGCACCCGAAGCGAGTGCGACCGTAACGCTGTATGTTCCAGGCATTAGTCGACACTCGGGGACGTTGCATAACAAAGTGACTGGTCCGTTTAAGTCGAGAGGTGCGCGATACTGATAGCCAGTGTGATAAGTCACGACTCGCTGCCCGAACATGTTCGAAATGTGCACTGCTACGACAACTGCGGGAATCGAATGATTTGAATCCAGCTGCACTTCAATCGTATGTGGTTGGCCGAGCGCAATG
>JANNSB010000262.1:0-4359 GCA_031402175.1 Planctomycetaceae bacterium | reverse complement strand
GTTGATTCCAACGGCTGCGATCAAGAGCATGTAAAACCGATGCTGCAAGGTGCATCGAATCTCTGGTTCCCCGTGCTGATCTCGGCGTTGTCCGTACCACAGGCTTCCGATGATTTGGGTCGCTTGGTGGAAGACAATTGGGCGGTTCTCGACAAAGTTACCAGCGTCGATGTCTTGAAGGCATTCCGGCTCATCGGCCAACTCAAAGATTTCAGCAAGCACAGCGACGACCAACTGTGGGCGGCGATTCAAAAGAAGATTCAAGGCACCGGCGAAGAGGTTGAAGACCCCGACGATTTGAAGTCACCGGAATGGAAGGTGTTCTCCAATCCGGCAAAGGCCAAAGAGAGCCGCACCTTCAAGCTGCGCATCGTCGATCCGCCGACTGACTTCACGAAATACTTCGAGAAGATCGTGCTGGTCGAGAAGCTGCGGGAAGTCCGGGCACTGGTGGGCTTCACCCGCATCATGTCGCCACGGGATTTCGACAATGCTGCCGATGTGCCACCCGAACAGCGGGCCAAAATCTCACGCAAAGCCCCGACATGGGTTCCCGCTTCTGAAACACGAGGCGAAGGCATCTTCTTTCAGTTCTCCGAGTCGCTGATTCAGGATTGGGTGAAACGCAATCACGCCTACGACCGGGAGTTCGAGGTTGGGCATCAGGCTTGGCGGGCAACAAAGAATCTCGACCCGAACAAAGGCTATCCGGGCATCCGATATGTCTTGCTGCACACGTTCTCGCACGCCTTGATTCGCCAATTGGCCATCGAGTGCGGCTATACCAGCGCCTCGATCACCGAGCGGATTTATTCCCAGAATCCCGCTGACGGTGATCCGATGGCGGGCGTGCTGATTTACACGTCGGCGGCAGATAGCGAAGGAACGCTGGGTGGCCTGTGTGCCCTTGGTGAACCCGACAAGCTCGGTCGGCACATTCGCCGGGCGTTGGAGAAGATGAGCCTGTGTGCGTCGGACCCGCTGTGTTCTGAGCATCTGGTTGGGAGCGGTGAGAAGTTGCACGGGGCTTCGTGCCATGCTTGCTCCTTCTTGCCGGAAACGTCATGCGAGCGGGGGAACAAATATCTGGATCGGTCGGCAGTCGTTGCGACCGTGGAGCGAACCAACTTGGCTTTCTTCGGGTGATCCATGACGCCGGAACGAGTCATTGTCGAATCCGCCTACGCCTTGGCGTGCAGCTTGCCCAGCAGCACTGTCGAAGCGGTAGCGGCTGCGATCTTGACGAGTACCGAAGGCTCATTGCGGGCGGAACTCTCGAAGCGGGTTCCCCACCATCAACACCGGGACATGGCCCTTGCGTTCGTGGATCGTTGGCGAAGTGAAGCGAATGAAGTTGATGGTCGAACGGTCGCCGTGGCTTTGCAATCGGCGGCGTTGTCGGAACAGACCCACCGTGATTCGCAATCGGTCGAACTGGTGTGGACCGGCCCCGACACTGAAGCGACTCCCTTTCGCCGCACCGAGCAGGCCATTCTGCAAGTTCTGGATGCCGCCAAAAGTAAGATCACGCTGGTGAGTTTCGCCGTGTACCGGATTCCGAATGTCGGCAAGGCATTGGTGCGGGCGGCGAAACGTGGCGTGCGACTGACGGTGATCGTGGAGACGCCCGACAAGATCGAAGGCCAAGGCGAGTACAGCACGATCAAGGCATTGGGACAGGAAGTGGCGGCTTGCTCAACAGTCTATTTTTGGCCGAAAGAGAATCGCCCGCTCGGTGACAACAACAAGGTCGGCATTCTGCACGTCAAATGTGCCGTGGCCGATGGCGAATGGCTGTTTCTCTCGTCGGCCAACCTGACCCAGCAAGCATTCACGATCAACATGGAGTTGGGGATGCTGGTCCGGGGCGGGTCAATGCCGAGTCGGGTTGAGCAGCAGTTCGAGCGGCTCATTCAGAGCGGACAATTGAAACAAGTGTGAGAGAAGGGAGTCGTTATATGACCAGCAAAAAACAACCCGCTGACGACAAGCCCCTCTCCATCGAGCAGGCCAGAGGCAAGATCGCCAAGGCCATGAACGATCTGGTGGCAGGCAACTATTCGGGACCGATTTCCTTCCGTCTCAAGCCGACGAAGAAGCCCGGCGAAACCTACCCGCTGAAACTCACTTGGCATCAGCGGGACAGCCTCATCCACTGCACTCGGATCAAAAACAAGATCAAGGAGCGGCTGAAGGAAGCGGGAGAAGGTACGCAAATCGTCGGCGTGACCCGCAAGGAACTCGATCACCTGAACGACGAAATCGGGACCGCTGCTGTTCGTAAACCAGGAATGGTTCCTGTCACTCCCAGGGATGTTGGTCCTGTATGGCTGCTGCGTCGCGATCCTCGCCGGCGTGCATGCCTGGCGCGTCATCGCCATCAACTTGCGGATCGCCGAAGATCCCTCGCGCCTGTATGACGCCACCATGAGTGGCACGCGTCAGGAACTCGCACACTGGATCTGAGTGGTGACGCCATGTTGTCGTTTGCGCGGCTCGCGCTGCGCAACCGTGCTGTTCGCGCCATACCGATCGGCGGCATGCGGCCGCCGATGTCTCAGCATTCTCAGACGAAGGAGGTACGTATTCGGGAACAACTGCTGATACAGGGACGAGTCGCGGCAGCCAGCCAGGTCGGATCGGCATAAAGACCGATGAACTTGACGGTCGGTAACTGCTTCTCCTGCAGGAACGCCACGATCAGTTCCCTATCACCAGGGGAGCTAAAATGAGGCCGAAATCGAGGCATATAGGGTGACGGGATCGTAGCTGTTGCGGCATCAACCCGCGGCAGTCGCTTCGCCGACCACGTTGATCGGCAGCGCGTGCCCGCTGTTCGTCGTTGATGCTTCAATCGACGCAAGTTGATGCCCCCCCCGACGACGGCTCGGGGCTGTTGCTGCTAACGTCGCTCACGCGCGTGCGCGGGCGGTTGTGTTTTCTGACACGACCGCCCCGCGCCGGGGTGGTCTCTCTTGAAGGAGTCCTCCCCATGTCTAACTCACGTACCGAAGGTCTCTCTCCAGCGGAAGAATCTTCCACGGCCTGTTGGCAATCGGGCTTTCTCGGGATGCTCCCGACCATTAAGCGGATTCTCAGCTACCGTTTTCGCAACATCAGCGACAACGAGGCCCGTGAGGAGGCCTTGCAGGAAGCTGAGTGCAGCGCCTGCGTCGCCTATGCCCGGCTGGCCAGCCAGGGTCGGGCTCACGTCGCCCGTCCCACCAGCCTGGCGCAGTATGCGGTGGCGCACTATTGGGCCGGCCGCCGCGTCGGCACTGCGCTCAACATCAAAGACGTCTGCTCGGTGTACTGTCAACGGCGCAAAGGGGCGCGAGTCCGTTCGCTGGCCCGCTGGAATGCGGTCCAGGGAGGCTGGCGGGAGATGCTCGTCGAGGACCGCACGGCATCTCCCGCGGATCTGGCCGCCAGCCGGATCGATTTCGCCGCGTTTATGGCATCGCTGAGTCAGCGGGCGCGCCGGATTGCAGAGCTACTGGTGATCGGTGAATCGGCGAATCATGTTGCCGAACTGCTGGGCGTGTCGGCCGCCCGAATCAGCCAGATCCGGCGCGAGTTGCAGGCGGCGTGGGAGTCTTTCCACGCGCCGACAGTCGATGTGGTAGCCGCGTGACGGTACCACTCGCGACCGCCCGGCCCGTGCCTGGCGGTCGTTTCATTTGGACTTGGCACTCAAACCGCCACGAACACGAACAGCTGACTGACGACTGAGCTCTCGCGTGACCGCCCGGCCTGTGCCGGGCGGTCTTTTGTTGTTTCTGGAGCACTCATTTTCACAACGGAGGAACGATGTATGCGTCAAAGCGAAATTGACCGGGCAGTCGTACGGGCGACAGGCGAGTCCCGCAGCACGGTGGCCGGTATCGGGTTCAGCCTGTGGGAGCCCGAGCTTCCCGAAGCAGCGGAGACTCAACTGCATGTCGCGCTGGACTGCCCCGGTTGCGGACGACTGGTAAGGCTCACGCCGCAGCAGTTCCAGGATCCCGGCCGTGATGCCGAATGCGAACGCTGCGACGTGGCCTATGCCTACGAACCCGCGGAACTGTTCGCGATTGAAACGCCGGTCGAACTGCTGGCAGCCTGCTGATCATCAGTGATGCCAGCGCGGGCCATCATTCTTTGCACACCATTCACAACGGAGGATTTTCCAATGCGTATTTTCTACTTGAACAACGACGGGGCGGGGTTCGCCGATCATGTGGAGGTGGCCGACGGGACCACCATCAAGGAGTTCCTGGACGAGCGCCTCGAAAATGGGAACCCCAGCGACTACCTGATCCGCATCAACCGCCAGCCGGTGGCCGAGGACCATGTCCTGCAACTGGGGGACCGGGTGTC
>JANNSB010000261.1:0-4201 GCA_031402175.1 Planctomycetaceae bacterium | reverse complement strand
GTGTGGCTGACCGTCCCGATCGCTTTGAACCTCGATGCCGAAAACGCAAGCCCCGAAAACACGACGAACTGAAGATCCCAAGGCAACAATGGAAACAGGCGATGCTCAAAGGCCTTATCAAAATCTAAGTGCCATTCGTGTGTCGGACCGGAGCACGAAACGCATCATCACGAGCTCAACAAATGTAATCTAGCCTCCCCGTATCCCACAATGACCGCCCCGCGGTTGATCCGTACCCACGCTTGCCTTGAATTGAGATGAAATCCAAGGGCGATCAGAGTATGCTGGGAGCACGGCGGGATTTGTTCACATATCTTTGGCGACATCGTCGCCGCCGCGCAGTTTAACCCATCGAGAGAGCAGGTATGTCGAAGACTGTTAAAAAACTGAATCGGCGTTGGTTCCTGAAGAGCACCTTTACGGCGGCTGGTGGAGCGGCCATTGCGCCGATGATCATCCCCGGATCAGCACTGGGACTCAATGGCGCCGTGCCTCCCAGCGAGCGGATCGTGGTGGGGGGTATCGGCATCGGTAACCGGGGAACCTACGACCTCGGCTGCTTTCTCCAACAGGACGATGTGCAGTTCGCCGCCGTCTGCGACATCAAGGAGACGCAGCGGATCGGCATCAAGCAAATCGTCGACGCGCACCACGGCAACGAAGACTGCGACATGTATCGCGACTTTCGCGAACTGCTGGACCGTAGCGACATCGACGCCGTGCTCATCGCGACTGGACCGAACTGGCACGCAACCGCGGCCATCACTGCGGCCAGGGCGGGCAAGGACATGTACTGTGAAAAGCCGTGCACGAAGAACATTGCCCAGAGCCTCGAACTGGCGGCGACCATGCGGCGGACAGGCCGTGTGTTTCAGGCCGGCACGCAACGTCGGAACTTGCCGCACTTTGCATTCGCCTGTGAGTTGGCCCGTACCGGGAAACTCGGTCAGTTGAAACGCGTCTATGCGCATCCCGCGGGCATGCAGGCAATGACGAGCGGCTGGCTTGAGCCACAACCAGAGCCGGACGCGGCGGTCGTCGACTGGGACATGTACCTCGGCCCGGCGGCTTGGCGACCCTTCAACGCGCAACTGCTGGACGGATTTAACTTCGAGAAGGGGGGCGGAATGGTCGGCGGATTTGGCGGCGGCGGCGTGCTCGAATGGGGTTCTCACTGCGTGGACCTCTGCCAGTGGGCGGTCGACGATTGTCTGCCGCCGGTCGAATACAACCCGCCCGAGAATGGGGAGATCGTCTGCCGGTATGCCAACGGCGTCGAACTGATCTTTCGCGAGCAGGGCTGGATTCCGCTCGGCTCATGCCCGGTGAGGTTCGAAGGCGAGGACGGCTGGGTCGAAGCGGGCGACAGCGGCCAGATGGTGCTCAGTTCGCCGGAATTGCTCGCCGGCCGGGAGGTCGAAGAGATCGGTGGCTACCCGGCGACGTTCCACGTGCGGGACTTCCTCGACTGCGTGAAGACCCGCGGCCTGACAAAGGGGAATGCCGATGCGGCCCGCAACGCGCACATTGCTTGTCACGCGGCCAACGTGGCTCTGTACCTCGACCGGCAAGTGACCTTTGACACGGAGACCAACGAATTCATCGGTGACGAGGCGGCCAACCGGCTCCGTTCTGAAGCTCTGCGTGAACCCTGGAGGCTGTGATCGCAGTAGACGGTGCAACCACTTCAGAACGGCAGAACTGGAAAGCTCGCTCATCAACAATTCAGCGACAACTCATTGATCGCAGGGACTGATTCCATGACAAACAAGCCGGTATTCTCAGCGTTCCTCGTATTGTCGGCCACGATGCTGATGTCGGCAGCGGCCCCGGCGGATGACGCTGCACAGTCATCCGAGCGCGAGCAGGAACTGATTGCCCTGCTGCGCTCGGATGCCCCCGCCGCAGAA
Organism: Planctomycetaceae bacterium; assembly: GCA_031402175.1. Taxonomy (GTDB): domain Bacteria; phylum Planctomycetota; class Planctomycetia; order Planctomycetales; family Planctomycetaceae; genus JANNSB01. The sequence continues at coordinate 2,291 of JANNSB010000261.1, read as the reverse complement.
AAAGCGGTGGCCTGCAAACATCTGGCGGTTCACGGGACGGCTGCCGCTATTCCCGAACTGGCCAGGCTGCTCGGCGACGAACAACTTTCCTCTTGGGCGCGAATTGCGATTGAAGTGATTCCGGGTCCGGAAGCCGACGCTGCCTTGCGGGATGCGATGAATTCCGTGGAAGGCAGGTTGCTGGTCGGCGTGATTAACTCCATCGGTGTCCGGCGCGACACGCTGGCGGTCGATCCCCTGACCGATCAATTGACGAACGACGATGTCCTGGTGGCCTCGGCGGCAGCAGCGGCCCTGGGACGGATCGGCAACGACACGGCTGCCGATTCGCTGCGGCAGGCGCTGGCCGCTGGACCGGCTGGTATTCGTTCCTCCGTAGCGGAGGGCTGCATCCTCTGTGCGGAACGATTTCTGTCTGAGGGAAACGCTGAGTTGGCAATGTCAATCTACGATGAGGTTCGAATTGCCGATGTGCCGCGGCCGCGAATTCTCGAAGCAACACGCGGAGCGATACTTGCGCGGCAACAGGACGGGATCCCCCTGCTCATCGAACAACTCCGATCGCCGGAGAGAGACCTGTTCCAAATCGCGCTCAGCACAGCCCGCGAGTTTCCGGGGAACCAGATCGATCAGGCCCTCGCTGCCGAGGTTCCGGCGGCCGAGCCGGAGCGGGCGGAGCTCATCGTGCTGGCTATGGCCGACCGCGAGGAAACGGTCATCCTGTCCGCAGTGCTAACCGCGGCTGCTGATGGTCCGAAGCGCGTCCGACTGGCTGCGCTTCGCTCACTGGGACGGGTCGGCAACGAGAGTCATCTCCTGCCTCTGTTGTCCGTTGCAATCGAAGATGACGCTGACCTGGCACAGGCTGCCAGGGACGCGCTCGCACAGCTGCCAGGCGAAACCGTAGATTTCGACATCGTCGCCCTGGTGCCCAATTCGGAGGGCGCGAAATACCGCGTGCTGATTGAACTCATCGGAGAGAGACGCATCCTCGCGACAGATCTCCTGCTGCAAGCGGTCGATCAAGATGAGGCGGCAATCCGGCAGGCGGCCCTCGCTTCGCTCGGGAAAACTGTCTCGCAGGAGGAACTGTCGATTCTGGTCGCCCATGTTGTTTCCCCGCGCCACGAAAGCGATCTTGAGGCAGCCCAGAAAGCACTCACGGAAGCCGCCGTTCGCATGCCTGATCGCGAAATCTGTGCGATTGAACTGTCGGCCGCGATGGAAGGGGCCTCAATCCCAACACAGTCTGTCCTGCTGGAGATCCTCGGCGCCGTTGGCGGTACCCAGGCTCTGCAGACCGTGGTCAGCGCTGCTGAAAGTGACAGTCCCGAACAACTGCGGGACGTCAGCACGCGGCTGCTGGGGGAATGGACAACGATTGACGCCGCTCCCTTGCTGCTGGAGCTGGCCACCGCCGGTCCGGCCGACAAATACCACGTGCGGGCCATCCGGGGCTACATTCGCATTGCCCGCCAGTTCAATATGTCGGACCCCGAGCGGGTCGACATGTGCCGGAATGCCTTCGAGGCGGCGACACGGCCTGCCGATAGGGAACTGGTACTGGAAGTGCTTGAGCGAAACCCGAACCAGCAGATGCTGAGCCTCGCCATCGACGCGATGGAGCTTCCCGAATTGAAGGAACGGGCGACTCAGACCGCACTGGCCATCGCTCAGAATCTCGGTGAGGACAGCCAGGTTGAGGACGTCCTGTCAGCGGCCGGCCTTCCGGATGTCGAGTTGGAAATCATCAAGGCCGAATACGGAAGCGGCGACGTACAGGTGGACATCACCGAGATACTGCAGCAGCACGCCGGCAAACTGCAACTGATTGCGCTGCCGACACGGAGCTTCAACGAGGCTTTCGGCGGCGATCCCGTCCCCGGGACTGCGAAGCAACTGACGATCCAATACCGCATCAACGGCCAGTCGAGTGAAGCCACGTTCGCGGAAGACGTCCTCATCGTTTTGCCAATCCCGTAGGGCCAGAATGTCCGACGACCTCGATCTCTCATGTAGTTCACACGCTGCGACCATCCAGCGTCGTTGTTCTTGACGGCTTGGTTCTCAGTTTCAGGATCTGGATGCTGCTCAATCATCCCACCCAGTCAGAATATGAGCCGGCCGCGCGAACCGTCTCTAATGCAGCGACTGCAGGTAGGCAATGAGGTCGGCCAGTTGTTCAGGAGTCAGATTCCCGACAATGCCTCGAGGCATCATCGAGGTTGCCTGCTTAGGTTGTGTGGACATTCACGGGAGTGTCATGAGTGACGCCAAGCAGAGGAATCCGA
>JANNSB010000260.1:0-5348 GCA_031402175.1 Planctomycetaceae bacterium | reverse complement strand
ATCATCGACAGGTCATTGCCTTCGTCCGTCCGTCGAATCACCGGCACCGACTGGGTGGGTGCGATGTTGTAACGCGGGACGGTCTCCGGCTCACGAAACAGGTCGAACACCTGCTGCAGTTCGGAAGGCGTCAGACGTAATGTGAAGCGTCCGCACATGCCGCCAGTGTCTCATTTGGATTGGGGTTGCTCAATGCAAACGAAGTTGTGACCGACGCATCCTGCGTCGCTCATCGTACTCACATGGGACCGCGCGGAAGGTGTTCGACAAGGTAGCGGATGATCAGCATTCTCACGTGCACCAGTGTGCCCTCCCCTTCTCGCAGTCCGTGATCCCGGTTCGGGTAAACCATATAGTCGAATGGCTTGCCCAGTTCGATGAGGCGGTCGACCAGTCCCTCGATGATCTGGATGTGTGTATTCGTTTCGCCCGAACCGGTGATGATCAGGAGGTCTCCTTCCAGGCCTTCAGCAAAGTTAATGGGAGCCGATTGTTCGTAGCCCTCCGGATTCACTTCGCGGGTTCGCATGTAGATTTCCTGGAACCAGGCGTTGTAAAGATGCGGCTGAGGCTTGGGCACGACCGCAATCCCGACCTGGTACAGATCGGGCCTGCGAAACATGGCATTGAGCGTGTTGGATCCACCGCCGCTCCAGCCCCAGATCCCGACTCGCGACAAGTCCACGTACGGTCGAGTGCGGGCAAGCTCCTCGAGTGCCGCGGCTTGATCCTCAGTCGACAGGGGTCCGAGACTGCCAAAGATCGAACGTCGCCATGCGGCTCCTTTCGGCGCAGGAGTGCCACGGTTGTCGATGGAAACCACCAAGTATCCAAGCTCCGCAATGACAAGATGAAAGTGACTTTGCGCAACGCCCCAGCTATCGAGCACTGTTTGCGCATACGGTTCGCCGTAGACGTATACGAAGACCGGGTACTTCTTCGATTCATCGAAATCGCTGGGTTTCATCATCCAGGCATCGACCGAGACGCCATTGCCGATGTCGAGCTGCAGAAACTCGGTGGGGGAGGAGATCCATTCCTCTGCGAGCAACTGCAATTCGGCGTTGTCTTCCAACACTCTGACGACTCGATGTGCGGGGAGTTCCACAAGCTCTGTCACCGGCGGAGAGTCGAACGTCGAGTAGGTGTGAAACGCCCACTTCGCATCCGGTGAGAAGTCGTAGTCGTGCGTGCCGGGTTGATCACCTGGCGTGATGCGCTCCAGAGTCCCTGAGCCATCGAGCGGAACACGGTAGAGATACTTCTGAGTCGCATTCTCCGGTGAGGCGTAGAAGTAGAACCAGCCTTGTTCCTCATCGACACGGCCACGATCGATGATGTCGTAGTCACCAGTGGTTAACAGCGAGAGTTCCTTACCGCCACGTGTGTGCAGAAACGCGTGACGCCAGCCGTCTTTTTCACTGATGACGATGAATTCCTCACCGCCTCGAACCCAGATCAGCCCCAAGTTCTTTTCTTGACTCTCCACCGCCCAGGCGTCATTCGTTTCCTGATAGATCTGCTGGACCTCTTCTGTCTCGACATTGACGATCAGAAAGTCCCGACGATCACGGAAACGACTCAGCGTTTCGACCAGGACTTCCTGCGAATTGCCCGCCCACTCGACCTGGCCCAGATAAAAGCCCTCAGCTGGTGTCTCGATCGGCAACCATTGGGTCTGTTCTCCCGCGGCGTCGACAATTCCGACTCGTAACTCGGGGATCTTCTCGCCCACTCGTGCGAAGCGATTCTGCTGTACCTCGGGATACGACGGATCCGAGGGGACAAGTGTTGCACGCATCCGCACGTTCGTTTCATCAGACTCAACAAACAGAATTCGCGTGCTGTCCGGGCTCCACAACGGCTGCAGATAGGAAACGTCGCGCTCCTCCGCATGCTCGGTCAATTGAGTTTGCTGCCCGCTGGTCAGGTCTCGGACGAACAACTCTCTTCCGCGAAACTCCAGAATCTGCCTGCCGTCTGGCGATACCATCGGATCAACATCAATCTGTGACTGCTCAGTTGCCTCCATCTCACGTCGTTCTCCCGACACGACGTCGTAAACCACACGGGTCGACGGATGCGGATCTCCTGCCTCTTCGCGAACGACATAGCCGGAACTGTCGGACAACCAGTCGGCTTCAAACGAGGTGCCGCGAAGCTCGCCTTGCTCGTAGATCGCACGGAGCCGCGGTTCGGCGAACTCCTGCCAGTTCGCCTCGTTTGTCGACTGAGCCCAGAGCAGGCCTGGCATCACGACCGCGAATATCAAGGTCGTCATAGAGAGAAATCCATCTGCAGCCGATCGCTCGGTTTTCATGTTGGTGCAATGGTCGCAAGTAAGTTGAGAATTGGTGGAGGCAGAAACTTAGACTTCTCGAAACCGGTGATGACTCACCAATTCCGATGCCCGCGAGTTCGCTGAGAACGGTGAGGACGATGACTACGGAACCTCTACCGTCGCCAGCGTCAGCCAGCCTGCGATGTCCGCATCTTGTGTCGTGTTGGCAAATCGAATGGGTGGGGCTCCCGCGAGTGGATTCGCAACACGCAACAAGAGTTGGTAAGTGCCAGGCGGCAACTGCTCGATGTTGGCAGTGGTCCGCAGTTCGAGAACTTCATCCGGCAGCAGTTCCGTCACATCGAAATCGGTCTGCCAACTCGCAATGACTTCACCTTCCCGGGCCAAACCGCACTCGGCCGGCCATGCGTAATAGAACGGAGCGACTCCGCGATTCTCAAAGTGGCACGAGAGCCGTAACGCGGTGTTCGTTACTTCGAGTTCTGCCGAGGGCACGTGAAACTCGTATCCCATGCGCTGCACCGCCGCGATCGCTCGCGCAACGCGTGCCGGCGGCTGCTCTCCGCGGAACATCCCCGTATCCATCAGCCAGGAAGCGTGTGTGACGGCGACGCACTCATCGAAGTTCTGAGCGTCGGCGATACCGGGGGCCTCGTCGAAGATCGCGCCCCAGAGTTCCGGACGGATCTCGCCTCCGATCGGTTGCGACTGCCACTTGTTGACCGCCGTCTCGCCTGCGGCGCGCAGCAACGACATAAAGAACCAGTTATCTTCGGAGCGACCCGTCTCGAGCGTCGCGAAGGCAAACGAATCGTCGTGATATCCAAAGTTGCCGGAGGCGTTTTCGACGTAGCCCCAGTGATCCTCGCCGGCCGGATAACGCAGCAGCACGCGCGTCGTCTCGAATGCAGCGTCGTAAGCATCGAGCACCGCCTGCTGCGTTTCGCGACCCGCGAAGAGTTCCGACCTCGGATAGGTATGCCACTCTCCCCATGCGCCGAGCAGACCTGCGGTGATGAATCCGATTCGCGGATCGCCATCAAAACGCGCACCGAGAGCGGCAATGAAATCGGTCAGAGCCGCTCTCAATAGAGGATCGTCGTAGTCGGGTGTGCGAATCGTCTGGTTCGGAAAGGGATCGGTATTCGTGTAGGCCCACTCTTGCACGATCAGACCCTGGTCGACCAGGTATTGCGGAATGCCGTCGCGATGGCCAGGGTACTCCATCCAGATGCGAAACACCGTCTGGTGCCCACGCGCTGCCACGTCGTCGAGTCGGTCCTCCAACGGCTGCCAATCGTAGGTCCGCTCTCCCACCACCAGCGCCGACAGAGGCAGATAGCTGAACTCCATCGAATGCGGAAACAGCTCGCGATGTTCTCCCGCATATGGAACCAGGCCCTTTAGTGGATTGTCAGCTGGAGCGGGGGTGTACTCATAATCGAACTCCTCGGCGAAGGCTGCAGATGCGGCCACAACAATCAGCGCGGAGAAGATGACCGAACAGAATCTCATACCTGCATGCTAGCAAACTGCTGCACGAGTTCCTGCATCGCGGGAGAATTCTTCCAGCGGGACGATGGCTTCCTCGTAACGCCCTGCACGATAGAGCGACAAAATGAGGAGTGCATCTTCCTCGACGCGCGGATCCGAGTCAATCAGTACCGCAATTCGCGACAATCGTGCCGTCGATCGCCTGCCTGAATACGCAGGAAATCCCTCCGGTAATTGTCACACCGGCAGTTGGATCTGGGATCGACGAACCCCTCCCCGGAAGGGACCCTCTTCAAAACAATGCGCGCCTTTTTCGGGGGCGACGATTTGACGCACCCTGCTTTCGCGTCGTGAGTTCGAGTTTTCCACGTACCGGGTAATGGTGACAGCTTGCCCTCATACCTCGGTGTCGGTTGTTGACGGCGGTTCAAAATGGCGGCGCGGGGGGAGTGTCGCGGCGGTCCAATTTGGCGGAGGTTGTCCCGCCCGTAGTGGGAAGTTGAAGTGATCGGTGGTGGTCCTGGGGGAACCGGGTGAGGGTATCATCCGGTTGTATTCCTTCCTCCAGAACAGGAGCCACCACCGATGTCGGAACGTTACCAGATTGTCTCCGTCGCGGGCAGCGGCGAGTCCGCGCGAGTGCCTGCTTCCAGGCAATTGGCCAGCCTGCTGGTCAAGGACGGTCAGTTGATCCTGCCGCTGCTGGGCCTCGTCGAGCAGGCCCAGTGCGCTATCGACGACCTCGTGGACGTGATGGGCCGCGCGACGATCGAGGCGGTGCTGCAGATGAGCGCCGCTCAACTGGCCGGACCCAAGCGGCAGGGGAAGAAGGCTGACCGCGACGTCGTCTATCACGGCTCGCAGGCCGGCCGGGTGAAGCTCAAGGAACGGCAGCTCAAGGTCAGCAAGCCCCGGCTCAGGAAGAAACAGCCTGCCGCTGGGGAACCGGGCGAAGTCGAGATCCCCGCCTATGCCGCCATGCACGATGACGCGCGGCTGGCCGACCGCATGCTCGACATCCTGATGCACGGCGTCTCGACACGCCGCTACGCCGCAGTCCTCCCGGAAATGGCCGAGACCGCCGGCGTCTCGAAGAGCCAGGTCTCGCGCGAGTTCATCGACGCGGGGGAACGGCTGCTGAAGGAACTGACCGAGCGGGATTTCTCGAACCAGACGCTCTTGGCGATCTACGTCGACGGCCTGCAGTTCGGGGGATACCACGTGATCTGCGCCGTGGGCGTCGATGAACAAGGCCACAAGCACGTGCTGGGCTTTCGCGAGGGAGCCACCGAAAACGCCGCAGTGGCCACGGCGTTGCTGGAAGACCTGGTCGCCCGCGGCGTCTCTCCCTTTCAGAAACGGCTGTTCGTCATGGATGGCTCGAAAGCGCTCCGCAAGGCGATCGACCAGGTCTTCGGCGCCGGCACCCCCGTCCAGCGGTGCCGCAATCACAAGGTCCGCAACGTCCTGGGCCACCTCCCTGAAGAGCAGCGCCAGCAGGCCAAGCTCACGCTCCAGGCCGCGTTCAAGCTGGAGGCCGCCGAAGGCATCG
>JANNSB010000259.1:0-10789 GCA_031402175.1 Planctomycetaceae bacterium | reverse complement strand
CTTCCCTCCGCCGTCGACCCATCACCATCGATACCATGCACAGCAGCTAACCACCCCACTCGCAAGAAAAACACCCACACCAACCCAGACCCCTCTCGCCCACCTCAAAAAACTGACACGCTCGGAGCGAAAGGCGACTATGGCCACTTGCCGAGCGGCGGGCGGATCGATAACGTCGCCAACTTGCCCGAGCGATCGCGGAAGTCGATCCACTCAGTTGCATCAGGAGTCAGGAATATGTCCACGGAAGCACCCACATCCGCCTACCGCCGCGTGCTGCTCAAGCTGAGCGGCGAGAGCTTTTGCCGGAACCGCGAGGGGGGGATTGCGATGACGGAGATCGCCAGCATCTCCGGACAGATCAAGAAAGTGGCCCAATCGGGCGTCGAACTCGCCATCGTCGTCGGCGGAGGCAATATCCTGCGCGGCAAACAGTTCGCCGCCGTCAGCGAGATCATTCACGCCTCGACCGCCCACTACATGGGAATGCTGGCGACCGTCATCAATGCACTCGCCTTGCAGGATGCCCTGGAAAGCGTCCAAGTGCCGACGCGAATCATGTCCGCTATTCGCATGGAAGGGGTCGCAGAACCATTCATTCGCCGGCGCTGCTTGCGGCACCTGGAAAAAGGTCGCGTCGTGATCCTGGCGGCGGGGACTGGCAGCCCGTTCGTCACGACCGACACCGCGGCGGCGCTGCGGGCAAGGGAAATTGAAGCCGAAATTCTGCTCAAGGCGACAAGGGTGGACGGCATTTATTCCGAGGATCCCGAGAAGAATCCGCATGCCGTCCGCTATTCCGAGATCACGGCAGACGAGGTGTTGCAGCAGGGATTGCAAGTGATGGACGCTCAGGCGATTCATCACTGCAAGGAGCACGGCCTGCCGATCGTCGTGTTCAACTACCTGCGGGAAGGCAACATCCAGCGTGTGATCGCGGGCGAGCGGATCGGCACATTCGTCAAGCCGAAGAAATAACGCGCGGTTTCGCGCTGGTCCCTGTGCGCGTCCTGGCGATCTCATGCGCATCGATGAGCAACGCACTGCATGAATTCCTGATCGATGCCGCCGTGCTGTTGCATCGCCACGGAACACCGTCGCATCGATTGGAACGGGTGATGACCAAGGTCTCGCGCTCGCTCGGGATCGAAGGCGTCTTTCTCTACACCCCGACGGCGCTGGTCGTTTCATTGCAAGGGGAGGCCGGCGATCAGACATACATGCGCCGCGTCGACTCCGGCCCGATCGATGTCGAGAAGTTGATCCGTTTCGATGCCGTTCTGGGCGAACTGGAAGGACAGCGCATCTCCGTTGCGGAAGCCCGGGAGCAGATGACGCAGATCGCGGATGCTCCTGCCCCGTACTCCACGCTAATCACAACCTGCGCCTGTGCCGTGTCGTGCGGAGCCGTGGCGGTCTTCTTTGGCGGCGGTCCGATGGAAGTTCTGGCGGCAACGGTCATCGGATTCTTTATCGCCTGCATGGAAGTGTTGAAATCGCGGCGGCAATGGGAGCGCGGATTCCTCGAACCGATGGCCGGATTCGCCGCCGCGGTCGGCTCACTGGCGATCGCGCATTGGATTCGCCCGATGGATGATCGTCTTGTGACGCTGGCGTCGCTGATCGTGCTGCTGCCTGGACTGCAATTGACCGTCGGCCTGACGGAACTCGCCCTGGGACATCTATCGGCGGGAGTCGCCAGGTTAGCCGGCGCATCCGCGACCCTGTTGACGCTGATCATCGGTGTCGCAATCGGCTGGCGGGTGGCAGGGGGCTGGAGGTCGATTCCCGATCCGCCGGTCGCACCTCTTCCGGAATGGTGCCTGTGGGGGGCGGCTGTCGTCGCGCCGATCATGTTTGCGATCGTGTTTCGCGCCAAGTGGCCGCAATGGCCGGTCATTGTCGGTGTTTCAGCAGCCGGTTTCGCCGCCAGCCACTTTGTCGGGGAATCGTCCGGCAACGAGTTCGGTGCATTCGTCGGCGCTCTCGTCGTCGGATGCGGCGCCAATCTCTACGCCCGGCTGCGCGACCGGCCGGCGTTAATCGCCCAGACACCGGGCATCATCGTGCTGGTGCCTGGTTCAGTGGGATATCGTTCGCTCACCGCACTGGTCGATCACCAGACGATCGAGGGCATCGATCTGGCATTCCTGATGATGATGATCGGCATGTCGATCGTCGGCGGCATTCTGATGGCCAACGCTCTCATCCCGCCGAAGCGGATTCTATAGCGGATCGCGCACTGCCTGCCGACGATGTCACGATCGAGCCGGTTTCAGCCGTCCTCTTCGATCGCTTTGGAGTTGAACGCGACATCAACGAGCGTCGTCACCCCATCTCCAGCCGGACCGAAGCCTTTGCGCAGGTGCAATCGCCACACAAGTTCGTATTCGTCACTGCCGACGTTTCCGACAACGTCTGGAAGATGTTCGAAGTCGGTGGCCGCGTAGGTCTCGATCGACTCGCCCGGTTCGAGAACCTTGCCTAAATGCTGCCCGTGCAGTTCCCATTCGCTGGCCGGCGGCAGATCGTGCATCAGTTCGATGTCATCAGTTCCAGAACGGAGCAGGAAACTGTTCGTCAGCATCCGGCCCTCGTGGAAACGAGATTCGAGAATCAGACGGGCGTCGAAGGGAGCGATGGGTGTCTCTTCCGACATATTTGTGAACTTGAGCCAGAGTTTGACTGCTGACTGCTGGGAAGGGGGCCGGGTTCGCGTCCCTTCGCCGCTCCAGTGTTCGTATTCCAGCGGGCCATACGTGACACGCAGCGGCTCCACGAGGATGTCGCCGAAGCGGCGCGACTGGCCCAGCGTCAGCAGATGTCCGTTCGGCAGGATGGCGTCCACGGGATAGAACTGGGTCTGGCCTTCCTGCATGGGAGGCACATCGGGCAGACTTTCCAATTGATGCGGCAGAAACTCGCGCCGCAACTGCAACAAGAGATACAGGCACACGAGAGTGATCGCGCTGGCATAGCTGATCAGCAGAACTCTGCCGCTCGAACTTGCATGCTCCGGGGAAGTGTCTTTCGGAGTTACCAGTCGCGAGGGGATGGACTGCGACTCGCCTGACACCACCGCGCCCGTGGAAAGCGCTGCTGCAAACTCGCCGGCGGTCGGCGGTGTTTCGAGATCAAAGCCCCTTGGCATGTCATTCGGCGGCGCGCTCGCGGACGGAGAGAATGCTTCGTGGAATGTGTCGGCCTCATCGTCATCCGAGGCCGCGAAGTCTTCATGACCCCATTCATTCGGCAGCTCGTTGCGGAAGATGACGTCGGAAGTTTCACCTGCCGGCGGCTTCACGGTTAGTGCATCATCCTCGAGAATGCTCGCATCGGAGATCTCGATGTCCTGAATGTTCGATTCTGAAGGTGAAGGGGACGCGGGCTCGACACGATCGCCGGAGAGAACCTCGTGAATCGTATCGGTTCCGGGCACCACGGTTTCTTCGCCGGGCCTGTCTTTGCGTCCGTCGCTTGCCGAATCGGTTTCGTCGGCCATTGCAGGCAGCACCGCCGAGTCGCCGGCCGGTCGATCGATCCAATTGAAATCGGGCTTGAAGTCCGACGGTGTCGGCATGAAATCCCAATCGCGGCTGAAGTGTGTGAGGCGACTCGACCAGTATACGGCTCAAATCGCGCCGGAGAGCGATAGAATGTCAGCCAAGGTCTGCACTTCTCGCCCCATGAGCATTCTGGATGAGGTAACAGAGGACTGCAACTCGCCGGTTCCCCAAAACGGAATTTCAGCCTGTAGGACTATGCCGGTGCGTGCTCGAATCGCCTGAACATTTGTCTCGGCCAGTTCGGCTCCATCAGGCTCAACGTGATTCAGCACCCAGCCCGCGACAGTCAACCCCCTCCTCTCCGCCACCTCTAGAGTGAGCAACGTGTGGTTGATCGCCCCCAGGCGGTTGGCTGCCACGACCACGATCGGCACCCTCCATAGCTTCGCCAGGTCGGCAATTGTGAGTCGCTCGCTGATCGGGCACAGCAATCCGCCGACGCCTTCGATGATCAGCGTGTCGACGACGGTTCGCCAGCGTTCAAGGCCGGCTGATAGTAGTTCCTCGTCGATGTGTCGTCCCTCCAGTTCTGCCGCAATCGGTGGAGCGAGCGGCGCGTGAAATCTTTGCGGACAAATATCATCGCGACCGAACCGTTCGCCGGATGCTTGATGCAGTCGCTCGATATCACTCCACTTGTTGTTGCCGCGAGTGCCGCATTCGCTCCCGGTGCAGACGGGTTTGTAGATCCCCACATTCGCGCGACGGGCTACAGCATCAGACAGCAGCAACTCGCACAGCGTGGTCTTGCCGACGCCTGTATCGGTGCCGACGATCATCAGGCCGTTCATGTGATGGTCGGTTCAGGACTGCCAGCGGGCGATGGGGTCATTCTTCCGGCGCGATCCAGTCGCCCCAGTGCTTAAGATAGTTCTGGAACGCGGGGTCTTCATCGGCGTGGTGCTCCAGCCAGGCTTTGCTCTCGCCGACGATCCGCTGTTCCATTTCGAGCGTCAATGACCCTTGCAGCACTCGGCTGCGCAAGAACACGAAGTAGGTGTCGAGTACATCCTGCCGGCAGTAGTCGTTTATCTCCTTGATCTTGCCGGCGTCGTACATGTCCTGCACTTGCGAGCCGTCCATCCCCATCTTGCCGGGCTTGCCGATAAGGGTCGCCAGCAGGTTGAGTCCTCCCGCCATGCGAACCGCTCCGAAGTTCGAGAAGAAATCGATCAGGTCGATGTGCGATGTCGAGTTGTAACGGTTGCGGCTCTGCTCGTAGCTCGGGCCGTTGGCCTTGAACCATTCCGGGTTCGCCAGTCCGTAACGAAAGGCGGCCAGTTCGAGCAGCGGCATGTCATATCCGCGACCATTAAATGTGACCAGGGTCGGGCGGTTGTAATACTTCCAGCCGCTCCAGAAGCCGCGCGCCAACGCGTGCGGGCGAAACTTGGGAGCATCGAGCGAGACGATGTCGATCAATCGGAAGTCGGGGCCGACCTTGGCGATCGCGATCGCTGCCGGAAGCATGAACGTGACCGGCAAGATATCGCGACCGGTCTGCTCGATGAGTTCTTGCCGATAGCGCTTGATCGCCTCGAACCCCAGCAAACGATCGGCCGGATAGCGAATGCGCGACACCAGATCGCCATCGGCGACGGCTTCGGCATCGAACACCAGATAGGCGACTTCGGAGGCGGGCATGGTTGTGCTTCAAATGACGGCGGTGGGTGATGATAGCAGGGTCTCGTGGATGCTCGCCAATCGACGCCAGTCTGCGGAATTCCACGCAGAATCGCCACTCGGGCGCAGTCCATCTTGCAACCGGGAGGCGGCGATTGCACAATACTGACAACTGTCTGTTTCAAACCCGCATCGGTTGGAGGTAATTTCCATGAAGTGCGCTCCGGCTCTCGTCATCCTTGGCTTGCTGCTCTCCTCGTTCCAGGTAGTGGGAGACGATGTTGCCGATCCGGCGCCTGCCGCGCCCACGGCCGAGCAGATCACTCAGTGGATCGCCGAACTCGGAGAGGCTCGATTCGCGACTCGTCGCAATGCCACAGACTCGCTGGTGGCTGCCGGTCAGCCGGCCGTCGAATCCGTGGTGAGTGCCGCCCTGGAAGGATCAGCAGAAGTGGCAGTCCGCTGCGTGCAGATCCTGCGTCGTCTGCAGGACAATACCGATCCAGTCGTCAGCGACGCCGCGATCTCCGGATTGCGAACACTGGCGGAATCGGACAATGCCCTCGTCAACGAGCGCGCTCTGGCAGCGCTTGATGAGTCTCCGCTCGATCCCAACCCCGTCGCTCAGTTTGGCCAGCCTGGCGCGATCCAGATTCAGATCCAGGGAGGCGTGTTCGCCGCGGGCCCCGGCATGACGAGAACCGAGGTCAACAACAACGGCGAGCGAACGATCACTGTCGATGACAATGGGAAGGAAGTTGAAATAATCGATCACGATGGAGAGAACATTAAGATCGCGATCACGGAAACTGTCAATGGCGAGGAAGAAAGCTCCGAGTACACGGCGGACGATTTGGATGACCTCAAACAGAATCATCCCGACATCGCGGAATTGTACGAGAAGTACACGCAGCCGAATGCCCAGTTTCAGGTTTTCGCGGCGCAGTTGCAGCAGATCCCGAACCTGCAGCGCCGGGCGTTTCCCGTGCCCGTGGCACCGAATCTCCCCGGCTTCGCCCCAGCCGACAACGAACAGAACCAGCAGATGGCCGCCGATATCGCCTCGGCCATCGAACGTCTCGAATCCGTGTCCACCGCACTTGAGCAATTGAAGGACTCCGAGGATGCCGACAAGGAGGCTCTGGAAGACCTGGTGCAGGAACTTAACTCCGTCCTCGACGAACTGGCCGAGGCCAAGGACCAATTGGACGACTGACTGGCAGTCCACGAATTGCTGCCAAGGATGCCGGCGACCTCAACCGTTGCCGATGCCGCGCCGATTCTGGCATCGGCACAATCACGGCTAGAACTGCAGCTCGCCCAGACAGGAATGTCTGGGCCACCTCTGCACAACGCGGGATTGGACTGTCTCTTTCCGGGCATCAGTGCGATAATTCAGGCGGTATTCCGCCTCACGCAGAGCTGCCGATCGCCATGTCCACCTCGTCGGTCCAACCCGGCCCAGCCATCCATCGGAGGGGCAATGCGTCCGGAAGTTGGCCGGCCATCTTTAGTTGGTTGCTGTCGGGGATGATGCATCTGGGCCTGATCCTCGCCTGGATTTCCCTGGTGCAATCGGCGAGACCTCAGGCGGATGTCGTCGTCAGCGATATCGAGAGAATGCTGGATGTGGATTTGGTCGACAGCGCGGCCCGTGGTGAAGGTGACGACGGAATCGCGCCCGGCGAACCGGGAGAGGAAGGCACACCAGGCGACGGCCTGCCTAACCTGAACTCGGCCAGCGCCGATCAACTCCTGGCAGAGTCGTTTTCCGCTCCGCCGACAATGTACGCCTCAAGCTCGTCGGCCAACTTGCCAGTTCTCGGCGCTGGTCCACCCGAACTGTCGGGCGGCACTGGCGGCACGTTGCTACATCCGAGCGGCGGCGGCTCCGGTTCGGGAGGCAGTGGGATCTCCGGTGTCGGTGATGGCGGCGGCGGAGCAGGGGGCGATGGCGGCGGCACATCGTTGTTCGGAGTCAGCGATGCGGGACGCCGATTCGTGTACGTGCTCGACAATTCGGGGAGCATGCAGGCCTTTCAGGCGATGCAGGCCGCCAAGAACGAATTGACACGCAGCGTCGAATCGTTGGATGCAGAACAACAGTTTCTGGTGATCTTCTATAACGTGGAGTTGACCATCATCGCGCCTCGTGCCGAGCAGTTGCGGATGTTTCAGGGGACCGACGCCGACCGGCTCGAACTTGGCCAGCAGATCGCACCAATTACCGGGGATGGCGGCACCGACCATGTACTGGCGCTGCACGAGGCTCTCAAGTACCATGCCGACGTGATCTTCTTTCTCACCGATGCCGGCCGACCGGGGTTGTCGACTGCGGAGATCGAGGACATCACTGCTCGCAACGGCGGGGCATCGCACATTCACTGCATCGAATTCGGCGAGAACCCCGATTTCGCTCAGAAGGATCCCAGCAACTCGTTGCAACGGCTCGCCGACATGAATCATGGACGCTACACCTACATGGACGTGAGGTCATTTCGATAATGCGTGAAGATAGTCCGACAAAGCCGACGTTTGACCTTCGGGCGAAGCTCCTGCTACTCGCTTGGATTCCGTTGCTGGTGGCTGTCGATCAGTATTCGAAAGCCTTTGCCGTGAGCGACCTTGAGCCGCGCAGGCACCTTCCGCCCATTAGTCTGCTCGCCGATACGCTGCGATTGCAGTACGCGGAAAACTTCGGGGCCTTCGGTTCGCTCGGCGCGGGACTGAGTGAAACTCAGCGATTCTGGCTGTTCACGGTGGTGAACGGTACGTTACTCGCCGGCGTCTGCGGCTTTCTGATCACGCATCGAAATATCGAGGGACAGTTGTTCATTTCTCTCGCGCTGATTCTCGCCGGAGGAATAGGCAACGCCATCGATCGCATGACGAAGGGGTACGTGGTCGACTTCCTCAACGTCGGCATCGGCTGGTTGAGAACTCATATCTTCAACGTCGCCGACATGTATATTCTGCTGGGAACAGCGATCTTGTTTCTGCATTGGATCAGGAATCCTCAGCCGTCGAACGACTCGGCAACCGCGCCTCAGTCCAACACGCCATACGCCAGCAGTGTCTGACGCAGCGAAACGATCTGATCCGGCGACAGCGGCGTCAACGGCAGCCGCACCTCTCCGGTGTCGCGACCGAGCAACTTCATCGCGGCTTTGACCGGTATTGGGTTCGTCGACAACCCCAGCATGTCGCGGCACAGCGGAAACAAGCGGTGATGCAGTCGCTGTGCCTCGGCGATGTTGCCCTGTTTCCATGCTGAGAGCATTGAGCGAACGTCGCGTGGAACGATGTTCCCCACCACGCTCACGACGCCGCTGCCTCCCAGCGATAACAGTGGCAATGTAAGGCTGTCGTCGCCTGAAAGCACTGTCAGATTGCTGCCGGAGAGAATCTGTGATGCCTGATCCATCGAGCCGGTCGATTCCTTGATGGCCACAATGTTGTCGATCTCGCCGAGCCGGCAGATGATGTCCGGCTCCATGTTCCTGGCGGTGCGCCCGGGAATGTTGTAGAGCACGATCGGGATGTCGACCGTCTCGGCCACGCGGCGAAAGTGTTCGTAGAAGCCTTCCTGCGTCGGCTTGTTGTAGTACGGGGCGACCATCAGTGCGCCGTCGGCCCCGGCCTCCTTGGCGCGGCGCGTCAGCCGGATGGCCTCAGCCGTGCTGTTGGAGCCGGTCCCCGCCATCACGCGAATCCGCTTCGCGGCCTGCTCGCACACGATGCTGATGACCCGTTCGTGCTCTTCGTGACTGAGAGTCGGGCTTTCACCGGTCGTGCCGCAGGGGCTCACGCAATCGGTCCCCTGTTCGACTTGCCAGTCGACGAGCTTTCTCAGGGCAGCCTCATCGACCTCGCCGTTCCGCAACGGGGTGACGAGGGCGACAGTCAATCCGGCGAAACTTTCTCCTTTACGTGACATCCGTCGTGCTCCCTGCCTGCTGCTGCACACCATTAAAACGCAATCGATTTTCTTGTCCGAGACAGTCACTCAGGGTCTTCGGTTCGAGCGGGAATTGCAAGTTGGCGAGATCGACTTCTTGATTGAATCCTGCGGTGTCAGGCTGCGGAATCGACGTGAGTGTTCGCCGCTCGCTCACGTCTCGCCAGTCGATTCCGTATACTTCCTCGACATCCGATTGATCGTTCGAGTCTGATTGACTGAGGAGACTGCCATGGGGCGTTTGTTTCTGTTCATGAGTTGCTTGAGCCTGGGATGCGTCCTCACGCTGTCTGCCGGCGACTGGAGCGGATTTCGCGGCCCCCGAGGGGATGGAATCGCCACCGATACCGGTTTCCCAACCTCATGGAGCGTGGAGGAGCATGTCAAGTGGCGGATCCCACTGGCGGATCCGGGCAATGGCAGTCCTGTTGTGGCGGGCGACCGGATCTATCTCGTCGCGGGAGCAGACCAGGGGCATCGACGTTCGCTCGTTTGTTTCAATCGCGATAACGGCGAGCAGATTTGGGAGCAGACCGTTGAATACGCCGAGAACGAAGACACTCATCAGACCAATCCACAGGGCTCCGCCACGACACCGGCGGTCGATACCGAGAACGATGCCATCGTTGTCTGGCACGGGTCCGCGGGACTTCACTGCTATTCCCTCGAAGGCGAACATCGCTGGTCCCGCGATTTGGGGCAGATTCGGCATATTTGGGGCTACGGAACATCACCCATCATTCACGAGGGAAAGGTCATCTTGCTCGGAGGCCCCGGCGTGCGACAGTTTCTGGGCGCGTACGACCTCACAAGTGGTGAAACGGTTTGGGAGATCGAAGAACCAGGCGGCAGCTTCGGGGAGGACCGCTATATCGGCTCGTGGTGCACACCCGTTATCGCCGACGTGAACGGCAACGATCAGATCATCTGTGTGTTCCCGACTCGCGTGGTGGGCGTCGACCCCGGCAGTGGAGAGATCATCTGGTCATGCAGCGGCGTCAGCAGCGAACAGGGGGATCTGTGCTACACGTCCCCGATGATTTACGAGAACATCTGCGTCGTCATGGGCGGATACGGCGGACCGGCGTTTGCCGTGCGAATCGACGGCGCCGGGGATGTCACCGCCACACACCGACTGTGGCACACCGGCGAGGAATCGAGTCCGCAGCGCATCGGCACAGGCGTCATCATCGACGGCAAACTCTTCATGGCCAATGCCGACGAACAGGGCTCGCTGCAATGTCTCGACATCCTGACCGGTGAGGAACTCTGGAACGCCGGACGCACGGGAGACGGCCCACATTGGGCCTCGACCGTGCTGGCGGATGGCAAACTGTATGCGACCGGCCTCAATGGCGTCATACACGTCTTTGAACCAAATGCCGGCGCATACATCAAGATTGCCGAGAACAACATCGGCGAGACGATTCACGCCACCCCAGCCTTGTCAAACGGCGAGATCTTCCTGAGAGGCTGGGAGCACCTCTACTGCATCGCCGGCGACTAGGTTGTGTGGACATTCATCTTTGACGAAATCAGTGTCTGTGTTATGACGGTGCCGTCACAGCTTGCTCAAGGAGGAGCGAAACTATGCGTCGGCGGCACGAGTTGACGGACGAAGAATGGGCACGCATCGCACCTT
>JANNSB010000258.1:0-6744 GCA_031402175.1 Planctomycetaceae bacterium | reverse complement strand
ATGCAGCCGTACTTTGTTGTTATTTACTGAACCGGTCTCCCGAAACACCGAATCCGAGAATTTCGGAGGTTGATATCCGACTTGATGTCGAATATCGTTTGGCCGGTCGGCACCGTACTGACAAGGCTCATCAGGAGCATTGTCGCAGGTGTCACCGTTGGCCAGCGAAGCTGCTGCAGATGCACAGTGGAGGCGTGGATTGATCCGCCCTTCTGTGCAAACCGATGGAACCAACTCGTTCTGCTGCCTATCCCAATGGCCCAATCAGTCGCAACGGGCATGTAGTCCTCTTCAGCGAAGAATTCCGGCAAGGATTCGATCTTCCGACGTCGATCATCCGCCCGATTCGTGGCGAAGACGGTACTATCGTCCTCAAACGGCAGGTTGATTCCTTGCTGCGACCGGCCCATGGGATGGTCTATCCCAATGCGGGTTTGTTGGACGTCTACAAGGCAGTAATCCGTGAAGCCGGTACAGCTGTTGACCGAGACCAGCACGTCGATTCGCTGCCGGCACCGGTGTCGCATCGGCTGACATTGCCCCCGGGGTACTTGGAATTCCTAGACTCGCACCGCAGTGGCCTGATTCAGGTCGGCCCCAACGTGAGCGTGGCGGAAATGGTTGTGGGGACTTGCCTATCGTGGCCCTCAAAGCGATCCATCGTCCTCGCCTCCAAGCGACGTCAGCTCAAAGCCTTCGAGCGTTCGTGCCGGAGGGTCTGCTCGGAGTGGGATATCGCAATCGAAAGACGCAAATGTTCTGATGAGGATGAGGTGCGTGGGCAGCTCCACACCTGCACTTGGATCGATGCCGCCGACACGGACTTCGCGCACTACGACATCGCATTCGTGCTGGATGCTGTCGACATTGCCCATGACCGAGGTCAGACCGCTCTGTGTCAGTCGGACGCGAAGTTTCGGCTATTCGGCTTCCTGAGAGCCGAGCAGCGGCTCAGTCCGCGCCAGTGGGATCTCATTCATGCGGCGCTCGGGCCCGCCAGCGTCCTGGAATTGCCTTCGCCGCGATCGCAGGCGGCATGGGTGCAGACGGCGATGATCTCGGTCAATCCACCTCCGATCGATCCAGCGACGTCTGAGACCAAAATGCATCGGCGAGGCTGCTGGAAAAATTACCAGCGCAACCGCCGGATTGCCAAGCTGACCCGCGCCGTAACCATGGGCGATGCCATAGGTGTCGAGGGAAAACCGGCTATCGCACCGTGGATGCAGGCCACAGGCAACAGGCCGCAACGGGTCACAGTCTGCGCCGCCAACCTGGAACACGCGCTCGCCCTGCTCAGACTGATGCCGGGCGCCCACCTGGCCACATCGCTTGATGATGCTGATCTGGACGATTTGGCGCCCGAAGACCGCGCGCTAGTTCGAGAGCGTCCGGCCACCTTCGCCAGCCGGCTGACGGTCACCGATGGGACGCGCTGGTGGTCGTCAGACTACACAGATTGCATTATCTGGGCCGCAAGCGGACCGGGCATCGGCAATGGACCAGCACTTCTGTCTCGAGGCCAGACGAGACGCCGCGTCCTAGTCATCGACTTTTACGATCGGCATCACGACCAGCTGCGCGATTGGAGTCGTCAGCGGCGACGTATCTACGAGTCACGAGGATGGTTTCCAGTCGACATGCCGGAGTCCGCGGGGCGTGTGAGGGAGTTCCTGCGTCGACGACCGCAACCGGCATCGACCAGTCGCCGACGCGGCAGGAGGGGCACACGATGAGCGGTAGCCTACTCGATTGGCGATCACCTCTTGACTCATTGCCGCGCCAATCAACACGCGGCAAGCAGGCTGATCCATACGCAATGTCCGCCGATGGAAAGTTCGACTGGGGCAAGTTCTCGACGCCCGAGAACCTGATGGCGGCATACCGCAGGCTGGATTGGCATGGCGGGCATGCGCCTGGTATCGACGACATCACGTTCGACGATCTTTCGCCATCCGAGGCCTACGCCGGCCTGCGGGCGGTATGCGACGTACTGCGCGAGGGAGCCTACCGGCCGAGGCCCTACCGGATCGTCAAATGGGAAAAGCCCAACGGCAAGTACCGCACGCTGAGCATCCCGACGATCCTCGACAGCACCGTGGCGAAGGCGCTGCAGCTGGCGATGCAGCCGTACTTTGTTGTTATTTACTGTGACCTGTTCAAGAGCCCGTGGGCGATCATGGCGGAGATCGAACGCGAGATCCGCAAAACGGGTCACATGACGCTTCTGACGGCCGACATCGTCGACTGTTTTCCAAATATCCACATTGACCACGTCCTGGAGGCCCACCGAGAATACATACAGAATCCTTTCCTGCTTCGAACCATCGAGCAGGTCGTGCGGGGCCATGACGGCCTCACACACACGAGAGGACTGGCACAGGGTTGTCCCCTCAGCCCTCTCGCGGCGGACATCACACTCCGCAACATGGTCCAGATGATCACGGAAGATCTGAAAGACCACCCGTCGACGCATTGGAGATATGCAGACAACTACATCCTCCTCTGCCCAGACGCGCACGAAGGCAACCGAGCCCTCGCCACACTGCAGGAAACCCTGAAACGACACGGACTAACCCTGAAGAAGACAGGCCAACAAGACCTGAACGACCCCAAGGCCAAATCCGCTGCCATTCTGGGCCTTACTCCTGCCTGGGAAGACCAGCTCCGCTGGCTCATACCAGACGCCTTGTGGAAGAGACTCGGCGACAAGTTCGATGACTGCTGGGAATACCCCAACCACCACGACAAATGCCGTGAGACCCTGGAAGGATTCCTCAGCATCCTCGGACCCGCCCTCGTGACGGCAGACATTGGAGAAATCGTCAAAAAAGCCAGGAAACTAGCCCAACAACGATCTCTCCAACCTCCTACCGCTGGTCACCTAATCCCAATTGGGGAGAAGGCGGCACAGAGGTGGAAGGACTTCAGACAGGACGTCCCCCAGGGATCTATCTGTCAGGAAGCTCTTATAGAGATTCCCGTGAGTGCTGCCGCACACACCCCGCCCTGGTAGCAGGGCCGCCGTTCGACGACCTCGGGCGGCAACAGTCTGCGGATTCCGCCGGCACCGTGCCGGCGGCGTCCCAGGCGACTTGAGTTTACGTGGCCGACAGCGTCGGCATGACATCGTTTGGCGAGGCGATCCATGGGTCGCCTCATCATCGGACAGCGAAGCGCACTGTGTCGCCTCTGGTTGAGGCGCATACCGCGGAGTCCTTCCTCTGGACCACGGTATGGAGTTTTCACAGATGCGCGCGACTCAGAACCAATCCTCTCTAACAGCGAGCCTCCCAGTACTGCTGACTGTCACTGAAGCTGCCGAGCGATTGCGCGTCAGTCGGTCACGCGTCTATGAGCTTGTCGAGGACCGCCAGCTCGCCCACCACCGCATCGGAGGCGCTCGTGGAGCGATCCGGATAAGCGAGACAGACCTTCTGTCCTTCCTCGCAGATAGCCGCGTCGAGCCAACAGCTGACGAGCCGACTCCGCTGCCGCTGCGGAGGTCGGCCCTCAAGCACATCAAACTCTAACCCACGGCTCGCTTGGCCTGCAGCAGCAGGTGCTCGGGATTATGCGACAGATGCTGATACACCCTTGCCAACATCGACGGGTCCTTGTGGCCCATCAGGATCGCTACGGTAAGTGGATCGAGCCCGCGCTCCAGCGCGTGCGTCGCCCACGAGTGCCGCAGAGCGTAAAGCGAGTACGGCGGAACGACGGCGAGGCGCTTCTGGGTCCACAGTTTCTTGCGGGCTTCCTCGCGAACGTCTTCATCAACGTCGGTCAGGCTTCTCGACGGGCTTGCTGCAGGAGAAACTCCTGGTTGTGTGCCACGTGGCTGTAGATCGTGTGGATCATGTTCAGGCTGGTGTGTCCTGCCAGTGTCGCGACAACGTGGCTATCGACGCCGGCGAGAAGCTTGCGGGTCACATACGAGTGGCGCAGCTCGTAGAGAGTTGCCTTGCGGCCCAGGTGCTTTTTCATTCGGGCGAAGCGGCAGGCGATGTTATTCCTCTGCCAGGGAATGCCGTCAGCGTTCCGCATGATCTTTCCTTTCGGGTATGTCCGGACGAGACGCCGGACAATCTCCAATGCTTTGTCCGTGAGGTAAATGATCCGGACCTTTCTTTTCCCCTTGGCTTCGCTCTTCGGGATCACTACCCGCTGATTTACGTCATCGAAATGTCGAGCTTCCATTTGGAAAACTTCCTGCGGTCGCGCGCCGGTTTCCCAGCAGAACGTAACGATGTCCCTGAACTCCTGGTCGGAAGCATGCTTCAAGATGACGGAATACTCGTCGGTGGATACGCATCGCTCGCGCCTTCCTCCCTCCGGCTTCTCCATGTGGCGGATAGGATTGCGGTCGATGTAGCCCTGCTTGACCGACCAATTCATGGCCCGCTGAACCGCCGTCATGCACCCCCGCTGGTGGCCCGAAGAGTTCTTAGTGTCGATCCAGTCTTGGACATGGAACGGCTTGAGCTGGTCCACACGGAGGATGGCGACCCTTGGGGCGAACTCATTGAGTCGCTGGGAGTACCATTCGTAGGTGGACGCAGAGCGATGCTTTTGGCACCATTCCAGGAACTTATCAAACAGGACAACCACCGATTCCCACCGGACGGGTGTGGGTTCGGGAACCGACATGAGCCGATGGTATTCCTGCTCCGCCGCCTCCTTTTCGGGACCGAGGTAATGACGTTTGCCCCGGATGTTCACCACCCATTGTTTTCGCAGGATCCAGTACCAGGGGCCGCTGGATTTTCTGGGCATAGCAAGGTATCTTTCGCAGAATGGCTACCGGCGGAATCTGTATCACAAATCTGTATCAGCAACGTTCGTTCCGCCGTAAACCATTATAGGGACAGGTAGCTCAGCAGGTAGAGCACAGGACTGAAAATCCTGGTGTCGGCGGTTCGATTCCGCCCCTGTCCACTCTTTGTCTCGGTGCATTATGGAAATCAACGGCATTCGCGTGCCTTCGCTGCTGTATGGCACTGCGTGGAAGGAAGACCGCACAGAGGAGCTGGTCGCGCAAGCACTCGCCCAAGGCTTTCGTGGCATCGATACGGCCAATCAGCGCAAGCACTATTTCGAGGCCGGCGTCGGGGCGGCGATCTCGCAGGCCGTCGCCAACGGGCTGGTTCGGCGGGACGACCTGTTTCTACAAACGAAGTTCACGTTTCGTCCCGGGCAGGATCAGCGGCTCCCTTACGACCCCGCGGCCCCGGTCGAGCAGCAGGTGCGGCAGTCGTTTGCGAGTTCGCTGGAGCATCTCGGCGTCACGCACATCGACTCTTATGTGTTACACGGGCCATCGCAATCGAATGGACTCGGCAAGAATGACTGGGCGGCCTGGCGGGCCATTGAAGAGTTGCAACGCAGCGGGGCGACGAAGTTCATCGGCGTGAGCAACGTGCCGCTGGAGCAGTTAGAGCTGCTCTGCGAGCGGGCCGAGGTCGCTCCGCACTTCGTGCAGAACCGCTGTTATGCCGTACTCGGCTGGGACCGTGAAGTGCGGGAATTCTGTAAGGCACGAGGCATCATCTATCAGGGCTTCTCGTTGCTCACGGCCAATCGCGACGTGGTGAACTCGCGGGCGGTGCAGGATATCGCCAAACGGCATAACAGCACGCCGGCGCAGATCGTCTTTCGGTTCGCCCTCGACATCGGCATGCTGCCCTTGACTGGCACAACCAGTGTGGCACACATGCAGGAAGACCTCGGCGTGTCCGAATTTCACTTGGATCCCGCAGAGGTCAGCGTGATCGAGCGACTGGCACAACGGTGAGTGTGGTGATTTTCACCGGACAAAACCGTCTGAGTTCGCGGTTCAATCGTCACCAGGCCTGCGCCGGCCGGACTTGACGTCGGCGCGGTGTCGTTTGTCCTTGAGACGACCTTCCTTCACACGCCGGGGAACGCGACTCTTCTTGCGAATCGTCTTGGGACGCAGTGCCTCCTGCAACAGCGCGGCCAGTTTTTCGAGGACGTCGGCGCGATTCTTCGGCTGATCCCGATACCGCTCACTGGCCACGAGCAGCAGGCCCTCGCGAGTGATGCGGCGTTTGCAATGCTCGACAATCAGCGTTCGCTGCGCATCAGTGAGCGAGGGGCTGGTCTCGACATTCCAGCGAAGCTGAATCTTCGAACTCACTTTGTTGACGTTCTGGCCCCCGGGACCAGAACTGCGCGACGCGAGAAAATCGAACTCCGAATGTGGAATGCGCAGGCCGCGCGTCACGGCGAGCACTTTTCCGGCGATGGAGCTATCGTCTGCAGGCATCATCGCTCCAGGTTCTCGATGCGAATCGGCGTCCCTTCCCACAGCCAATCATCCCCTTCGCGGATAAGCACGCGGTGCGAGCTTCCGGGTGCCGGCGGCAGGTCGACTTCGGGCAACCAGCGGGCATGTTGTTCAATCATTGCAGCGTACGCCGGGTCGCCCGCCAGGTTCGTCCATTCTTCCGGATCTGTTTCGACATCATAGAACTCGCGAGAGCCATCGGCATATTGAATGAAGCGATGCTGCAGCGTGCGGATGCCGTGATTCCCCTGATTGTGCGTCGTGATCGCCGGCCACTGTCGTTCCGCAGCGGCATCGATCAGTTGCGGCACGAGGCTATGACCTTCAAGCCCCTCGGCAGGTTCCAATTCACACAGTTCAACTAGCGTCGGGTAGATGTCGAGCAATTCGACAGGCTGAATGCAGACCGCGCCGCCGTCGATGCCCGGTCCCGC
>JANNSB010000257.1:0-2778 GCA_031402175.1 Planctomycetaceae bacterium | reverse complement strand
AAGGAACTGTTCGGCTTCAACCGCGCGAAACACGCCGTCATCGAAGCGTCGATTCTGGCGACGCGGCTGCATCTGATTCCCGAATCGGAGGTGCGCCGGCAACTCGCCTGGCTGGAGCCGATGGTCACCAAGACGGGTGGGGACCGCGAACTGCGGGCGTTCGCGATGCTGGTGGCGCATATTTCGGAGTTCTATGGGAGCTGATGGCTTATGGCGAATGGCTGATGGCCAGAAGTCGTTGGCCGCCCTTTATCTCCACTCCGCGCTCCCTGCTTGATACTTCCCGTCGTGAGTGGACCCGAAAGATTATTTCGGGGCGGCGTAGCCGTGGGAGGTCATGAATCGCGTGATGCGCAATCGTGCCGTCAGTCGCAAGAGCGTCCGACAATGACCTCCCATCGACCCCGAAGAACTGGAATTCCGCCTGATCGACCACATGACTCCCACACTCCAGTCCCACGGTTGGACACCTCCAGAAGCGGGCAGGCGTTGAGAAGTGCGGGTCGGATGCCGGCGCCATAGCGTGCCTTTCACTCGCGTACCCTTCGAATGCCTCTCCCTACGGCAGGGTGGCCCCGCGACGTAGTCTTAAAAGACTATGTCCGCGATTCGCCCCATTTCCACCATTTTTCACTCCCCTGCCGGTTGCCACAGTGTGAGGCGGCGGCTAGGTTCATGTGGCGTTCTCTTGCTGAATTGAAACGTCAGCAGGTCTCTCATCTCACAGGCGGGGACATTATGCGAATGACTCGAACGAAGTTGGTGGCTGTTTCAGCGTTCATGCTGACATTGCTGCTCGGCGGTAATGAGCAGTTGAGCGCGGGCATGTTCACTCAGGTTGACTTTTCCAACCAGGCGAATTTTACTTGGGGTGGGACAGACTGGATTCCAGAGCCAGGTGAGCCGGTTGTCGTGCACCTTCCAGGCGCACCCGTCGGGGTCACGACCCTTGGCGGGATTCCGTTCAACATCATTTCGAATGCCAACGGGAAGGAAGCCTGGGCCGCCGGCGTCGCGGCGGCGGGGTTACCCGGCACCCAGAGCATTACGATGAACATGAATGTGTTCGGCGTCACGGACGTCTATACGCTGATCAATACTTGGTGGGGTCAGCCGGGGACTTACGCTTCGCTTGTCTTCACCGGGACGGGAGGAGCCAGCTACACCAAGGATCTCTACGGGGATCTTGATATTCGAGACTACAACCAAGACGGTTGGGTCAATTCCATCAACGGCACCACGACGACCGAGGTATTTACCGGGACTTCCAACTGGGGGGCCGAAGGGCGGCTCGACATGCAGCACGTCATCCTTCCCAGCGAGTTTGCATCGCAGAGCCTGCTGTCAATCGAGCTTGTGGACGTAGGGCAAAACGGTGTGCAGCGCACCGTACTGGATGGGGTGACCGTTTATAGCAATGTTCAATCCGTCCCCGAGCCGACCAGCATGGCCCTACTCGGACTCGCCAGTCTCGGCGGCATCGGACTGCGGTTGCGGCGGAAGGCACAGGACGCGCGGACGGCTGCGTAACTTCTGAACTCGACATGAGAGACCGAACGCCATCCTGCCGGGTGGCGTTTTTTGTTGCGCGCCCGGGCACGAGCACATGGCAACTCGATTGTTCAGGTCAAGGCAAAATCAAATGAAGGGAACGGACTTCTATGAAGTGCGCGGGTGGTCCCGAAAGATCCTTTCGGGGCGGCGTAGCCGTTGGAGGTCGTGAAATCGCGTTCGACGCAATCGTGCTGTCAAGCCACATGCGGGTCCAGCAATGACCTCCCATCGACTTCGTCGACCCCGATAGCGAAAGCTATCGGGGCCACCCACGGAGTTCTATGCGGGCTTATAGCGAATGGCTGATGGCCAGAGGTCGTTCGCCACTCTTGCTCCATGCTCGTCGTTCCCAGCTTGAACCTTCCCCCCGCGTCACCCACAATGCGGGTTGAGTTCGTTGTCACCTCTCAATGGGAGTTCGCTGATGACCACCCCGCTCGCTCGTCGCTCTTTTCTGCAAGCATCACTCGCCACCGGGGCGGCGCTGGGTGCCGCGACAAAAGGCGTCGCGTCGGGTGATGCCGTCAACGACATCACGGTCGGCGTGATGGGGATGTCTCGCGGGCGGTCGCTGGCGGAGACGTTCGGCAACCAGCCGGGCGTGCGGGTGAAGTATCTGTGCGACGTCGACAGCGAACGGCTGGCCTCGGGACTGGAGGTCATTACCGCCGGCACGCCGCAGACGCCGGAGCCGACGGCGGACTTTCGACGCATTCTCGATGATCCTGAAGTCGATGTGCTCATCTGTGCGGCTCCCAACCACTGGCATGCGCCGGCCACGATTCTGGCGTGTCAGGCGGGCAAGCATGTCTATGTCGAGAAGCCCTGCAGCCACAACCCCTGGGAAGGGGAAACGATGGTGCAGGCGGCCCGCACTCACGACCGGGCCGTGCAGATGGGAAACCAAAGGCGCAGTAGTGCGGCCTTCCAGACCGCCATCCAGCGCCTTCACGAAGGCGTCATCGGCCGGGTCTATCACTCCCGGTCGTGGTACAACGCTTCGCGTCCGACTCTCGGCATCGGGCAACAGGTCGCGGCTCCCGATCGGCTCGATTACGAACTGTGGCAGGGGCCGGCCCCTCGTTTGCCCTATATGGACAACCGCGTCCACTACAACTGGCACTGGTTCTGGCATTACGGCAACGGCGAACTCGGCAACAATGGCGTGCATTCGATCGACATCTGCCGCTGGGGTCTCGGCGTCGACTACCCGACGCGAGTCAC
>JANNSB010000256.1:0-19630 GCA_031402175.1 Planctomycetaceae bacterium | reverse complement strand
ACGTCGAATCGCGGCCTGTGCGGCGGTTACAACTCGGGCATTCTGCGGCAGGCAATCGGACGGCTCCGCGAGTTTCAGGCGGAAGGCAAGACGGTCACTCTCGTCGTCTCCGGCAAGCGGGGCTTGAACTTCATGAAGTTCGAACGCCGTAAAGTGGACGAGGCCTACACGAACTTCGAAGACAAGCCGGCTTTTGACGCTGTGCAGGCCATCGCCAACCGATTCGTCGAAGAGTTCATCGCGGGGCGCTTGCACCGGGTCGATGTCGCGTATCAGAAATTCGAGTCTTCGGCCCGGCAACGTCCCGTCGTCGAAACGCTGCTGCCAATCGGCGATCTCGCGGCGGAAACGAAGTCTGCATCGACCGCCGTCATCGACTACGAGTTCCTGCCCAGTCCGCAGGAGATTCTGGACGAGATCGTACCCGCCGCGTTCAAGGCCCGTTTCTTCAAATGCTTCCTCGATGCGGCGGTCAGCGAACAGATCGCCCGCATGGTCGCGATGAAGTCGGCCACCGAAAACGCCGACGAAATGATCCGCACCATCAGCCGGCAGTACAACAGAGCCCGTCAAACGCAGATTACGTCGGAACTGGCCGAAATTATTGGCGGTGCAGCGGCGTTGGAGTAGGGAAGTGCGATAGTCGACTCGCATGTTGATCGAGAATGTGCCGAATACTCCGAGAAACCAGACTATTGAATCGGTATGATGGTGGAAAAGAGGTGGCAACATGATCCAACAAATCCGCGCGGTGTACGAGAAGGGGATACTACGTCCTTTGGAGAAACTGCAGCTGGAGGAGAATGCCGAGGTGCGGGTCACCGTCGAGTCAACGAGGGATGTCAAGGCAGATACAACCATCGACGATCCGTTCGATGACATTCGATTCGACGGGCCGCCTGACCTTGCGGAAAGGTTTGACGATTACCGGTTTGGACGAGTCGATTCGTGAGCCAGGTATTTCTCGACACATCCGGACTTGTTGCGGTCGCCAATCGGCGGGATCGGCGGCATGGTGAGGCAGAAGATGCGTGGAAGGGATTCTTGAGAGAGGGCCGGCAACTCGTCACGAGCAATATCGTCTTGATCGAACTGGGAGATGGGCTATCACGGCTGAAACAGCGATCAATCGCCTTGGGGATTCGCGACTTGCTGCTGCGGAACGCCGAGATTGTGGAATTGACGTTGGACATTGAGCATGCAGCTTGGAAGCTCTTCTCTGAACGAAGCGACAAGGAATGGGGACTGACTGACTGCATCAGCATGACGGTCATGTCACAAATGAACATCATCGAAATATTCACTCTGGATCATCACTTTCACCAAGCCGGATTCCAGACCGTGCCACGATAGTTGCCGGCACAACAAGATGAACTCACTGATTAGCAAACAAAGGAAAGCATGAGCACTGCTACTGCCACCAACATCGGCCACGTCACTCAGATCATCGGCTCCACGTTCGACGTCGAGTTTCCGGAGGACTCCCTGCCGGAGATTTACAACGCCATCCTCGTCGACCGCGAGTTCAAGGGGGTTCGCGTCCATTTGACGGGCGAGGTGCAGCAGCATCTGGGGGGGAACCGCGTGCGCTGCGTCGCGCTCGGCGCCACAGACGGCATGGTCCGCGGGATGGAGGTCGAAGACACCGGCAGCCCCGTCACCATCCCCGTCGGCAAGGAGACGCTAGGCCGCGTCTTCAATCTGCTGGGCGAGCCGATCGACGGCCGCGGACCCATCGAGAGCGCCGAGCGCTGGCCCATCCATCGCTCCCCACCGAGGCTCGAGGACCTGTCGTCCAAGACCGAAGTGTTCGAGACCGGCATCAAGGTGATCGACTTGTTGACGCCCTTCGTCCGCGGCGGCAAGGCGGGACTGTTCGGCGGTGCCGGCCTCGGCAAGACGGTCATTCTCACCGAGCTCATCGCGCGTATCGCCCGCGAGCACGGCGGTTACTCGGTGTTCGCCGGCGTCGGCGAGCGCACCCGCGAAGGCAACGACCTGTGGCTCGAAATGCAGGAGGCCAAGATCGGCGACACGGGACGCAGCGTCATCGAACAGACCTGCATGGTGTTCGGCCAGATGAACGAGCCGCCCGGCGCGCGCTTGCGTGTCGCCCTGACCGGGCTGACGATGGCCGAGTGGTTCCGCGATGCGACCGGGGCCGACACGTTGCTGTTCATCGACAATATCTTCCGTTTCTCGCAGGCAGGTGCGGAAGTGTCGGCTCTGCTGGGGCGCATGCCGTCGGCCGTGGGTTATCAGCCGACGTTGGGGACCGAGCTGGGGCAGCTTCAAGAGCGGATCACATCTACCAAGAAGGGGGCCATCACGTCGGTGCAAGCGGTGTACGTGCCTGCCGACGACCCGACCGACCCCGCGCCGGCCGCGGCCTTCAGTCACCTCGATGCGTTCATTTATCTCGAGCGCCGCATCGCGGAGAAGGGCATTTATCCGGCCATCGATCCGCTCAATTCATCGAGCCGCGTGCTCGATCCGCAAGTGGTGGGTGAGCGACATTATGCCGTTGCCCGTCAAGTCCAGCAGATCTTGCAACGCTATCGCGAGTTGCAGGACATCATCGCCATTCTGGGCATCGAGGAGCTCAGTGAAACCGACAAGAACGTGGTGAAGCGCGCCCGCCGCATCGAGCGCTTCCTGTCGCAGCCGTTCTTCGTGGCCGAGGCCTTCACCGGCAAGTCGGGCAAGTTCACCTCGCTGGAAGAAACGATCCAGAGCTTCGAGGAACTCTGTGCCGGCAAATGGGACCACCTCCCCGAGAGCGCCTTCATGTACGTCGGCGGCATCGAGGAAGCCGCCGAGCAGGCGAAGAAGATGGCGGCGGAGGGGTGACGATGGCCGGGCAGCCTCTCAACGATTCAGTTTTCTCGTGTCTCATGATGTCGGTCGCGTTATCATGAGACTGATGAATGAATCGGTAAGGAGTTGGTCCATGTCGACGGTCTTAGAGAGCAACGTCAGCGAATCGCTCGAGTCGCCGCCATTTCCAGTGCGGCGCTGGACGGTTAGCGAATATAGGCGCCTCGCGGAGACGGGGTTTCTCACCGACGACGACCGCGTGGAACTTCTCGAAGGGTGGATCGTTCCCAAAATGACGCACCGCCCTCCTCATGCCTGGGCGGTGTCGCGAGTCGAACGGCTGCTCAAGTCGTATCTTGGCGACCGCTGGTACATCCGCGTGCAATCGCCGATCGACACCGCCGACAGCGAACCAGAACCCGATGTCGCCGTCGTGCGGGGGAGTGAGAACGACTACCTGCACAACCATCCCACCACTGGGGAGATCGCGCTCGTCGTCGAAGTTGCCGAGACATCGATCATCAAGGATCGTCGCAAGGCGCGCATCTATGCCGACGCGCTCATTCCCGAATACTGGATCATCAATCTGGCGGAAGGCATGGTGGAGCGATTCACCATCCCGGATCCGAAAACCCACACGTATCGACAGACGGTGGTGTTGAAACGCGGGGACAAATTGACGTTCGACCTCGACTGCGTCCAAACCGGCACGCTGACCGTCGCCGACCTTTTGCCGCGGGATGATGCATAGTCTCAGGTCTCTTCCAAGCATCGCAGCCTCCGTCAATGAAATGTAGGGCGGATCGCGATCATTCGCGAATCCGCCCTGGCATCGACAACTTCACGCCGGCTGTTTCGCCTCCATCTCATCCGACGACAGCATCGTCTGCATCGTCTGATTTGTCATCTGGTCGGCGAATTCCTTGAGGCGGGCGAGTTCCTCGGTCTCTTGGAGTTCAAAGCCCGACTTCTCGCCGACCAGCAGGCTCAGCAGGACGCCGACGAGTCCAGAGGCCGAATGGCCGTTGGTTGACCCGCCGTCGCCCCCCGCAACGAACAAGCGTTCGGGAACCAGCGGCTGCGCGCTCTGTGAGAGTTGCTCGGAGACTCGCGACGCCGCATACAACCGCGGGTCGCCCATCGCCGAGACTTTGCGGAGCAGCACGGCGGCTTCCGCAAGACCCACCTGCAAGGCGCGACGGCTTTCGCCGCGACCCGCGAGCAACTGCTTTTTGCTCTCGGCCTCCGCCAGCACCACCGTCTGCTCAGCCTGTCGGCGTGAGCGCGCCAGTTCGGCATCCGCGACCACGACCGTCTGCTCGGCCTGCCTGCGCGAACGAGCAAGATCGGCCTCGGCCTGACTGTCGGCGATCTTCACCTGCACGCGAGTGTTGGTGAGCTGCGTCTGCATCTGAGCCTGGGCCTGCGCTTCATTCAGCGTGCGCAGACTCTCGGCCGCGACACGCTGCTTCTCGTAGGTTTCAAGCTGTTCCACCGAAAGCTGCCGTTGCCGGAGCTGTTCGAGCAGAATCTCGATCTTGCCTCCCTCCTCCTCGGTGTCGGGCTTACCGATCAGCACATCGACGCATTCGATGTCGAATTCGCGGAACCGGCGGAGCAGTTCTTCGCGGGCTTCGCGCTGAATGACATCGCGGTCGTGCAGCAGTTGCAGCATCGTCTTCTTGTGCGCCACGTCCCGGAAGAACGCGCTCAGCAGCGGATCTAGCGTCTGCGTGATCAGCTTTTTCACGTCGCCGAATCGCTGGATCACGCTCGGCGCGCGCTGATAGTCGATGTGTACTACGACCGACAACGGCAGCAGCGGCTCATAGGCGTCGCGCGTCACCAGGTCGATCGACCGCAGACTTTCGTCGTAACGATGCGACTCCGACCGGCCGGTGATCCAGTGCAGCACGAAGTTCGTCGTCGGCACCAGCACCACGTTGCCGGCCAGAGTGTTGAACGGGTACTTGCCCGGTCCGAGCGGGCGTTCCCAGACGCCGCGTTCCCCCTCGGCCACGAGTTCACCGTGACGGAACGTATCTCCCGAACGGTCGCGGCCGTGGCGGCCGAAGTAGCTCACTACCACGCCGACATAACCGATCGGCACGATCGTCTTGGGGAGTTGCTTGACCGTGGCGAACCAGCGGTTGATGAAGTACGTACCATCGGTCAGCGGGACGTACTGGCAACCGCGCCGTCCGCCCGCCCACAAGAACGCTTCGGGATCCTGGTAGTTGTTGTGGTATCCCTGGGCCTCGGCATGAGTACCCACTGGCGGAGCGATGATCTCGCCGGGATCGAGTGACGGACCGTCGTGCACCGTCACGATGGCGAGCGAGTCGACCGTGATCTCCTGTTCGGAGTGCAGCGGGTCGGCGGCCTTCACCTGGTGTCCGACGACGACGGGGTCGAAGCCGCGTATGTCCGTCAGTTCCTGCGACCACTGCTGCACGAGGGCCTTTTCCTGCTCGGTCTGCAGGCGGCGGAGTCCGAATATGGCGTCTTCGGTGATAACGACGAACATGGCCGGATTCACGGCATAGACGCCTTCACGCATGATGGCCCGCTGCCGTCCGCGCTGGCCGCGGCAAAGCTGCTCCATGTCGTTCACCACGCCGTTCAGGAACCTGCGCCCATCTTGAAACTGGTTGCAGGGCACGACGCGACCCAGCGTCTGTTGCGGCGGCAGAGCCTCGCCGTCGCGCGAGTAGACATAGCCGATCTTGCCCTGCGGAATCGCCACCAGCCGCGTGACGTGAACCTTGTACTGCCAGCGCCAGTAGCCAAAGTGCAGACCACCGCGCAGCAGGTCGGCCTGAAAGCCGGCCTCGCCGTTCAGCGCGATGATCTCGCCGTCGCTGACCGACCCGGTAAACGACCACAGTTTCTCGATGACGCCGACGGCGTCGTTCGGAATGTGACGAAACGTCAGCCAGCAGACGAACCACCCGAGCAACAACGCTCCGCCGGCAATCATTCCCCAGCGCACCGCATCGCTCTGCATGAGCGCATTCTGGATCGCGAGAGATGTGGTCGGCGTCTGCGCATCGACATCGACTCCCAACAGTGACAACAGCATAAACATGTTCGCACCCTCGGGGCGCGCGGCCGGCATCTCAAATGACTGTGATCATCGGCATTTCACGCTGCGCTTAGGCGCATCGTCAAAAACGTGCGCGAAAGCATGCGGGCTGATGATCGTTCAGCCAGTTTCTCAGCCGGTTCAGCACCCTGAAAACGGGACCGGGCTTCTCGGCGAGTGGAGCTCGCGGGTTGCCCTTTCAAATGGGCCGGGCACACACGGTCCGGCCGCCGACGAGGTGAGCTGTCGGGCTAGGGCTTGAAAGTACCCCGGCTCGAATCTTCGAGCCTGCGCCCCAAGGATCGGCATCGCCGATCCACGTTTGGTTCCCCCGCTCCCGCGATTGTTCGCGGGATTAGGCTGCATCTATCTAACGTCGAGTATAGCGGGTGCGTTCAACTGATTCGGCTCAGAATTCCCAGCTTCACTGCAAGAACAACAGCAGCAAGGAGATCAGACTGGAGTCGCAGTTATGGGAATTATCGCCACGCAGAATCTGTTCGCGCTGGAATCTTGCTGGATTCGATTCTCACATCTCGCCGGAATCATCACCCGACTGAACCGGTTTCGGGACAAGCGGCTCGAGCATTTCAATCAGTGCTGGTACATGTTCGTCGGCCACGCGCCAAAGTCGGTCGTGCTTGATCTCACCATAGTCGTGAGCGAGCACATGCCGTTGAGACTGGATTGGTCGCCACGGGATTTCGGGATGCACTTCCTGAAACTGCTTTGACACACGCCTCGCCGCCTCGCCGATGATTTCAACCTGACGTTCGACGGCACTTCGCAGCATCAAGTTCGACACGTATTCATCGAGCGTCCGGCCTTGAACGAACTCGACCACCGCCTTGGCAGCCGTCAGCATGTCCCACAGGAAGGCATGATCATCCCTGTCCGGCGACATAGAGGACTCTCCGGGTGCTGAGAATGCGTTGACGTCGGAAGGGATTACGCAGTCCTTCTCGCTCGACGAGGTCGACTCGGCGACCTGTCAAGGAACTGAGTTCATCCTGCATGTTCGTCAGATCCCACAAACTCCATGGAGCGTCTCCGTCGAATGAGATCAGCACATCGACGTCACTGGAGGGACCAAAGTCATCCCTCAGGACGGAACCGAAAAGAGACAGCTCCTTCACTCGCCAGCGGAAGCAGAATTCGGTCAGCGCGCTTCGCGACAGGTTGATGACGGGCGGGATGGGAATCGTCGTGACCATTGCGAATTACTAACAAACCGTTGGATGCCTCGTCGACCGAATTCGGCGGAATTACGAACTTCGAGTCGAAACATCCCTTGAGATGGCTCCTAACATAACTTACTCGACCACATGTGACACGTCCAAAACCTTCTGGGTACGTGTCAACGTGTCACTGTCTGTTCGGCTTCCGATTGAACAGTGATTCCACATCGAACATGCCTCGCGCCGGCCTCAAGACAGTGACGGCATCCACTTGGCCGAAGAGAAGTGATCCTTTGCACTTACCCGAGCAACTCGCCCACGACCCGCCCGTTCGAGGCGCGATACGGGCGGTGCTGCATGTCGTACACGATGTGCTCGCCATCGATACCCATCGTATGCAGCAGCGTGGCATGAATATCGACCGGATTGATCGGATTCGACTTCGGATAGGCCCCGATGCTGTCCGACTCGCCGAGTACCAGCCCGCCGCGAATGCCGCCGCCGGCCAGCAGAGTCGTCGAGCAGTCACCCCAGTGGTCGCGGCCGGCGTTGGCATTGATCTTGGGCGTGCGGCCGAACTCTCCGAAGCAGGCGACCAGCGTGCTGTCGAGTAGACTGCGCTCATTCAGGTCGCTCAGCAGCGCGGACAACCCCTGGTCAAGGTACGGCAACAGTTCGGCCCGCAGTCCCTCGAAGTTGTTCGAGTGCGTGTCCCAGCCGTCACAGACCGTCATCTCGTTGAAGTGAATCGCGACCACCGACACACCCGCCTCGACCAGCCGGCGCGCGAGCAACATGGCTTGGCCGAAGCGATGCCTGCCGTAGCGATCGTGCATCTCCGGTGATTCGGACGCGACCGAGAAGAGCGATTGCGATCCCTGGTTCGCCGCACCGGTGAGGGTGATCGCCCGCGATCGGTTGGCATCGAAGCTCCGGGCCGCAGTCGACGTCAAACCACTTTCGAGCTGCGACAGGAAGTCCTGCCGGGCTTCGAATCGTTCCAGTCGCACATCTTCGGGCAGGCTGATCGCTGGGACTGCGTCTTCTGCCCCGGGCGTTCCATTCACGCACAGCGGATCGAATCGCGGACCGAGAATACCTGCCGCTCCGCCTCGCAGAGCCGAGCGGGCGCGCTTGAACTCTCCTTCGGTGCTGCTGCGAATCGCCAGTTCCGGAATCGCCACATACCCCGGCAGCGCGTCACTTGGCGGTTGGATGTGCGTCACAAGCGAGCCGATGTGCGGGAAGTCGCTGCGCTGCGGCGGACGAATGTCGTTGTCCACCAGCGGTTGATCCGTTTCACGCCCCGTCAGCGTGTAGTAGATCATCGGCGTGTGGTTGCTGTTCGGATGGCTCACCGAACGCACGAGGGCATACTGATCCGCAATCGTCGCCAGTCGCGGTAAGTGTTCGCAGACCTGTGTGCCGGGCACGTTCGTTTCGATCGACTGAAACGGGCCGCGAACCTCAGAAGGGGCGTCGGGCTTGAGGTCAAAGGTATCCAGATGTGGCGGACCGCCCAGCAGATAGACCAGAATGCATGAACGCGCCCTGCCGAACGACCCGGCAGCAGCCTCGGCCCGCGAAATAGCAGCGCCCCACGGGGAACCGAGGAGCAATCCGCCGGCCGTCAACCCGGCGCCGGCGCGCACGAACTCGCGTCGGCGTATCGGCACGATCAGGCGGGAACTCGGGGCGGGATGCACGTGAAGTTCCGAATGTGGATTGGCGGCAAGGTCGCAATGATGATACACCGACCACGCGGCGTGGAACCAGTAGAACCGTCGCAGGATTCACGGAAAGACGCGTAACGCCATGAAACTGCGTTTCGAACAGCACCTGGCGATCGACCGCGAAACGCTGTTTCGCTTTCACGAGGCGCCGGCGAATCTCGTGCTGCTTATGGAACAGTGGCCTGCGTTTCGGCTGCGGCAGCATGAGGGCACGATTCGTTGCGGCGCGAAGATGCATGTATCGGAGCGAATCGGACTATTCTGGATTCCGATGACCTTCGAGCACTTCTTGTTCGAGCCCCCATTTCGGTTCGGCGAACGGCAGATCAAGGGGCCGTTTCAGATGTGCCAGCACATTCACGAGTTCGTCGAGGAGGACGGCGGCACGAAGATCATCGATCACCTCGAAGTCGCGCTTCCCATCTGGATGGGAGGCGAGTTGGCGACGCAACTGTTCGCGGCGCGCCGGTTACGGCGGATGTTCGAATACCGTCAACGCGCGTATCAGTCGCTCCTTCAGAACGGCCGGATTTCCTATAAATCGCCATGAAGCGGGTCGTCATCCTCGGAGGAACCGGCATCTTCGGCGGACGCATCGCTGCCGGGCTGGCCGAGTCCTCCGAAATCGAAGTCACAATCGCTGCACGCCATCCCGACCGAGCGATCGCATTCGCCGCGAAGATCGGCGCGCGCTGCGTGAGATGCGACATCGGCGAACTGCAATCGGTGGAAGCAGTCCTCAAGGAGGCCGATCTGCTCATTCATGCCGCGGGGCCGTTTCAGGGCCGCGACTACCGCGTGGCCGAGGCGTGCATTCGCGCGGGTGTGCATTACCTCGATCTCTCCGATGGTCGCGAGTTCGTCTGCGGCATCACCGCTCTCGATGCATCCGCGAAGGATCGCGGCGTGGTTGTCGTCTCCGGCGCGAGTTCGGTCCCCGCGATCACCGATGCCATGATCGCGGAACTGGCCAAGGAGTTCACTTCGATCGACACTATCCAGATCGCACTCACCCCGGGGAACCAGAATCCGCGGGGCCCATCCACCATCGGTGCAATCCTGTCGTACGTCGGCCGGCCCATTCGTGTCTGGGAACAGGGGCAATGGACCAATGTCACAGGCTGGAGTGATTGCCGGGTTCTCGAATTCCCTCCCAAGGTCGGACGGCGACGGGTCTACCGCTGCGAGACTCCGGACCTCGAACTCTTTCCTTCCCGCTGGAATGCCAGGACCGTGCGATTTCATGCGGGAGTGGAGTTGAACATTATCAACTACACACTATCGGCGATGAGCCGCATGCGACGATTGATCCCCATGCCCTGGTTGCCGAAGCTGGCCGGCGTGCTGACCCGCCTGTCGCGCCTGGTTTACGCCTGGGGCTCGAAGAACGGGGCGTTGTCGGTCTGGGTCACGGGGACGGATACTGCCGGCCAGCGCCTCGAACGGAGGATGGCGATCGTCACCGACGACGATGGCCCGGCGACCCCCAGTGCTCCCGGCATCCTCCTGGGGCGAAAGATCCTGCTCGAAGGCTCGCTGTTGCATGGAGCCTACCCGTGCGTGAGTCTGCTCACCCTTCCCGAAATCACCCGGCATCTGGAGCGGTTCGGCCTCTGGCATGCGAAAGGGGATGCCGACGGCTGGGATGAGAGATGAGGGACTGGCAGATCTCACCATTCAACAGCCGACTCAACAATCAGGGTCGATTTCAATTCCCTCGTCACTCAACTCTAAACGCTCGACCCGCACAAACTCCTCTTGCCTCAAACATCCTATTCGCCGTAAAACCCCGCTGCCTGCGAGGGCGAGGCCTTCGCATTGCGCAGGGTTGGAAGGGATTCCATCGAGCACGGGGGGATTGCTCAGCGTGCTCGCTATTCAGGGAGTGGAACATGCTTCGCACCGCAGATTCGCGAATTCTTCGAGTTCTTTCGGGCTTTGTGCTGCTCGCTGCCACAGGCTGCAACGATGCCGGTTCATCGCCTGAACGGACCGATGCCGACGGCGGCCGGCAAGGCTCGCTCCCGTTGATGTCGGTCGGAGAAGTTTCCAACCGGCCCGTCACCGACTTTACCTCCAGCGAACCGACGCTGGCCGAGCCGACCGATGCGGTTCCTCCGCAGGGTGAACCTGGCAATCCGGGTCCGACGCCTGCCGCTGGCAATGCCGAACACGTAATGACCCGCGCTGAAGCAGATTTGGCTCAGGCCCTCAAGCTTTGGGACACATGTCAGGACGCATCCACGGATGAAGCCGTCCGCCGTGACAACCTCAATCAGGTCATCGATCGTGCTGCACGCGCCATGGCGCTCACTCGTGGCCAGGCGGAGCAGGCCGATGTGTTCAATATGGCGGCCGTCACACGGGCCAACGCCCGCGTGCAACTCACGCTCATCGCCGACACCACGGCTATAAATGAAGATGCTGAAGCGACGGAGATCACCGAGGCCGACATCCTCGCTCAGGAAGCCGATGAACTCTTCCGCTACGACGCCACTTCGATGGCCGCGACCGAGACCGCCTATCGCGTGGTCGAGCTGGCCCGCGAACTGGCCGAGCGTCATGCCGATGAAGCAGACTCAGTGTGGACGCAAAGTTACGCCCGTCAGTCGCGCCTGTTCGGACAGCGCTTCCCGCAGGAGGGACATCGCGCCCCAATCAGCCTCGCCATGGCGGGTGAAATGTGTGAACGGACGGGACTCATGGACGAAGCCTGTCAATGCTACACGATGCTGACGACCACGTTCGCCGACAGCCTCGCATCAATCGAGGCCGAGCGGGCGCTGAATCGGATCAATCTCGACGGACCGCTGGTTGACTTCGCGGGTGAAACGCTCGATGGTGATTGGCTCGACTTGGCCGAACTCGAGGGACACGCAGTGATCGTGTTCTTCAAGAGCGGCTCGCCGGAGTTTCTCGCACAGCTTGAAGAGTTGAAGGGCTGGAAGCACGTACAGATTGTTGGCGTCAATCTCGACACCGATGAAGCGATCGTGCGCGACTTTGTCGAATCGCAGGGGTTTCCTGGCACTGTCCTGTTCCCGAGCGATCCGCAACTGCGTGGTGAGAATCATCCATTGGCGACGCACTACGCCGTCCGGTCGGTTCCATCGTACTGGCTGATCGACCTCGATGGACGAGTTGCCGGTACGTCGGTCGATTTCGAGGATCTCCGAGTTCTAATGTTGGGGCTCTTCTCGCAGTGATCCAGCCCACCCCGCCATCGCCGACGAACGGGCAGGTCGGGGAACAGGTCGCCCCACGGCTGGCGGGGTCCATCGTCGAGTCGAGCTCGCCGAGGTCGGCCGATGCTCGCTCGTGGTCGGGTGCCAACATGTCGGGCTGGCTGCAGTTGTTCCCGGCGTGTGAACTGGACGGCACTCTGGCTGCATCCGCCCGCCGGTGGAGCGACTACACGCTGCGCGAATGCCTGATCCTCTGGAGCAGCGCGAAATCGGGGCTGCGCTTCGCCTTCGCGGGAGATCGTCCCATCAGCACGCGGCCCGAATGGATGTTGCGGCTCGTTACGCTTGCCGAACCATCGGCCGCCGTCGTGGGAACACTGAACTGCAACCCGGGCATACCCGGTTGGCTGCGCTGGTTGGTTGTGAACTGCGGCGAACGGGACTTGCTTGTGGTGCCGTTGGCTCTCGACGGCATCTCGGCTCAGGGTCAACTCTGCTTCATTCCGACGGGACGCAGCGTGCCGGCCATTGATCCCGTCGGACTGGAAGTGACCACCCGCGCCCTGTGGCAGGCAACGCTGTTCGAGTCACGCCTGCAACAACAGAAACTGTCGGCGCTCGCGGAACTCGCGGCTGGTGCGGGACACGAGATCAACAACCCGCTCGGGACGATCCTCGGTCGCTCGCAACAACTGCTGCGGGATGAGCAGCATCCCGAACGCCGGCGCTGGCTCTCGACGATCGGCAGTCAGGCTCTGCGGATTCGCGACATGATCGGCGACCTGATGCTCTTCGCCCGGCCGGCGCCACCACGATTGGGCCGCGTAGACCTCACAAAGATCGTAAGCGAGGTCGCCGCGAAACTCGCCGGCGGTCATGCGGGAATCGACATCGAACGCGAAATCGCCGACGGAGTGTTCATTGAAGCCGATCCGACTCAAGTGGAGATCGTCGTCTCGGAACTCATGCGTAACTCGATCACGGCACTGTCAGGCAAAGGCGTCATTCGCATCGCTGCCGAACGGGCTTCGTCGTTGACCGACCCGCGGAAGGCTGTCATCCAGATGTCATTCGCCGACAACGGACCGGGACTGAGCCCGTTGGAGCGGGAACATCTGTTCGATCCGTTCTTCTCCGGCAGGCAAGCGGGACGCGGACTGGGGTTCGGCCTGTCGAAATGCTGGCAGATCCTTCGCGCTCACGGCGGGTCGATCCGCGTGGCGAGTGCAGGTGGTGATTGTGATTCCGCGATGCCGGGATTGACTTTGATCCTCGAATGGCCGGCGGCCGACGCCTGACGCTTAATAACCCGACGCGTGAGCGAGGGCGACGTGAGCGATCGCCTTGATTCAACGCAAACCGCCTTGCGGGGCGCGACGCCGATCAACCCCCGCAAGCCGCACGACGTCTTGATGGAGTACAATGCCTCACGCTCCCCTCGCTAACGCGTCGGGTTATGATTGAATCTGAACTCACCAACGATTCAGATGCGCACACCATGCGAATCGCGCGCTTGATCTCCGTCATCCTGTGTCTGCTGCTTTGCGGATGCGCCGACTCGCCTGAGCCCGCTGCTCCCAATCCGACAACGACTTCGGAAACTCAACTCCCCGTCGAAGCCGGCTGGGAGGAACAACTTGCGGCTGTCCGCGCGAGGGAAGCCACGCGGATCGCCGTCTCGCAAAGTCCCGTCACCCGCGAGCAATGGAATGAACTGCGCACCGGCTGCGAGTCGCTTTCTCGACTGGAGATCGATGCCGTCGTAATTGAGGATGCCGACCTCGACTTGCTGGAGTCACTGCCCGCGCTCGCGCTGCTGAAGCTCGGCTGCGAAGTGGGGGGTGAAGGGATGACGCACATCACGCAGGTCGATTCGCTGGAAGTGCTCAACCTGCCGGAGGGGCGGTTTAATAACGAGTCGCTCGCGTTGCTGGCTTCGCTGCCGCGACTGAAGCAGTTGCGATTTCACAGCCCGTATGTCACTGACGATGGATTGAGAATCATCGCCACGCTGCCCGGGATCAAGTACCTGCACGTCATCGCCTGCCCGATCACTGCCGACGGGCTCACCCATCTGCACGAAATGACCGAACTGCAGTCCTTCTATCTCGACGGCAGCGACATCGAGGACGCGGCGATCTACGAACTGCTCAAGGCCCTGCCGTCGCTGCACTTTCACCGGGACCAACTCCATCTGCCGGATGATCCGCATGGGCACGAGCACTGAGGGTGATCATCCTGTGCGACTACGTCTCGAAGAACCTACAGAATGGGAACCAGGCGATGATCAGCAGTGAGGCGGCGGCGACGACATATGTCCAATGATCCGGTGACAGCATCGCCGCTCCTCCAGCGACGAACGAGACCCCGCTCGCCCAACCGCCGAGCAGCGAACGCGCATCGTCCTCCTCGTCTGAGTCTTGCCGTCCCGCGATGCGAAATGCCCAAGCGGCATAGAACAGCATCAGGCAGATGCCGATGACGATCAGTGTGATCCAGATGTGTAAGACGTGAATCATTCCGGCATTTGAGATGTCCATGTCCGCCGAGTGTGCCGCTCGAGCCAGACGCCCGAGCTTGCGATGAATCGTCTGCTGGATATCGTAACGCATTCCGCCTGATTGACGGCGGCGTTCGGCGGCGGATACAACTGCATTTCCTCGATTTCGCGGTTCGTTGTCCAGCGGGAGCCACATCATGCGCTTTCACGTCATCTTCGAGTATCCCTCCGAGTCGCGAGAAAAGTTACTGCAACTGGTGGAGACGGGAGGGCTGCAGACCGACGGTGCGATCAAGGTAATCGGAGCGTGGATCGCCGCCGAGACCGGATCGGCCTTCGCCGTGATGGAGACCAACGACGCCAAGGCCCTCTACGCGCTCTGCTCCAACTGGTCGGAATATGGCACCGTGCATGTGACCCCGGTCATCAGCGTCAAAGAACTCTAAGGCGGGCCAGATGTCTTCGACGGCCGTCGCTGCCGCGCGAGAACTGTCGGTGCGCATCGCGACGCCGGAAGACAGGCGGCGGATCTACCGGTTGCGTCACGACATCTATGCGGCGGAACTGGGTCAGCACGCCTGCAACTCTCAAGGCGAATTGACCGACACA
Source organism: Planctomycetaceae bacterium (assembly GCA_031402175.1). Taxonomy (GTDB): domain Bacteria; phylum Planctomycetota; class Planctomycetia; order Planctomycetales; family Planctomycetaceae; genus JANNSB01. The sequence goes on along the minus strand of JANNSB010000256.1, from coordinate 4,523 downwards.
CTTGATGCATTCAACGAGTATCTCGTCGTCGCGAACGATGAAGATCTGTGCGGCTTCGTGAGCGTCACTCCGCCGGGGCATGGACAATACTCGCTTGACAAGTACCTGTCGCGGGCCGAGTGGCCGTTCGCGATCGATGACGGCCTGTACGAGATGCGATTGCTGACGGTCACGCCGCCGCATCGTTCCGGACCTTGCGCGGCTCTGTTGATGCATGCCTCGCAGCGGTATCTACAGATGCAGGCCGCGAAGCGGGTGATGGCCATTGGCCGACGCGAAGTGCTGCATCTCTATCAGAAGATCGGCTTCCAGCCGTTAGGGCATACGTTTCAATCCGGCTCGGTCGAATACGAACTGATGGCGGGAGTGATGGCCGAGATCGCGCCGCAGGTGACACGGTTCGAAACGCTGCTGCGCCGCTGGGAACCGTGCGTGCAATGGGAACTCGATTGTCCGTTCCTGCCTGCGTTGACGAAAGCCGGGAAAGGCGGCACTGTCGCTGCGATCCCAGCCGATCGACGACCGGAAATCTGCTATCACGGAGGCGCGTTCTTTGACGCGATCGGCGATGGATTCGAGTCGCTGGAGGGGCGGCACGACATCATCAATGCCGACGTGCTGGACGCCTGGTTTCCCCCCGCGCCGGGCTTGCTCCAAGAGGTCCATCAACATCTCGAATGGATTCTGCGCACATCACCGCCGACGCAATGCGAAGGACTGGTGCGCGAGATCGCGAAAGCACGCGGCGTGCCGGAAGAGTGCATCGTCCCAGGTGCGGGATCGTCGGATCTCATCTTTCGTGCGATGCTGCGCTGGCTGAAGCCCGGAGCGCGCGTCCTCTTGCTCGATCCGACATACGGCGAATATCGGCACCTGTTTCAACACGTCATCCCATGTCAGATCGAATATTTGCAACAGACTCCCGATGACGGATTCGCGATCGACCTCGAACGATTGGCCGCATGTCTCAATCAGGATTACGACATCGTCGTGCTGGTGAATCCCAACAATCCCACGGGCGTGCATGTCGATCGACGAGAACTTGAACGGGTGCTGCGGTCCGTTCGATCAGGCACCCGCGTTTGGGTCGATGAGGCTTACATCGATTTCGTCTCTTCCGACGAATCGCTGGAGCAGTTCGCCGCCGCCAGCAGTAATGTCATCGTCTGCAAATCGATGTCGAAGGCCTACGCACTGAGCGGTGCCAGAGTTGGGTATCTCTGTGGGCCGCCGACACTGATGCACGAACTGCGAACGATCACGCCACCGTGGGTCGTGAGCCTTCCGGCCCAGATTGCAGCAGTGCATGCACTTCGCGACCCGGAGTACTATCGCTGCCGATACGCCGAAACCCGCACGCTGCGAAGCGCATTGGCCGACGAACTCCGGAGATTGAGTATGACAGTCTGGCCGGGTGCCGCGAACTTTCTGCTGTGCCGTTTGCCTGCACATGCTCTGCCTGTGTTCAAGTTCCTGGCGCGCTGCCGAGAGCAGGGACTGTTCTTACGCGATGTCTCCACGATGACCTCGCGCCTCGAGGTCAACACGGGACTCTTCCGTGTCGCAGTGAAGGATGCAAACACGAACCGCAAAATCGTCGACATCATCCGCCACTCGTAGCCGCGTCTGTCCCCAGACGCGGGGACCAGAGCTAAACGCATTGAGTGGTGTTGAGTCGCGCCAGACAGTCCCACCTGAGTCGACTGCCTTCAGTACTGCCCTCTGTTGTGCCCAACCACTGAGGTTCGTCGACTCTCGTTGCCTCGGCGTCTGGGGACAGACGCCGCTACTGCAGCGACCATACAATCACCGTCACGCCCGCGATCAGGCAGTACCAGCCGAACCAGTGCAGGCGACGCTGTGTGATGATCTTGAGCAGCCAACTCAGGCAGGCGACGCCGACGACAAAAGAAATGAGCGTGCCCAGGGCGATGGGGCCGGCATCTGCGGGGGACTGCGAATCGAGGAGATCTTTCGCCTTGAACACCACAGCACCGAAAATGGCCGGAATCGCGATCAGGAACGAGAATCTCGCGGCCACGTAGCGTGGAAACCCCTGCATCAGACCGGCCACGATCGTCGAACCCGATCGGGAAACGCCCGGCGCGATTGCGACGGCTTGAAAGAGACCAATGACCAAGGCTTGGTGCCACGAAATGTCGCCCAATTGCGTGCCAGCCCGTTGAGTCGACGATTCCGATTGGCCGTCCGCAGGGGCTGGTGATGGTGTGGGGACCGCTGCCTCGCGTGGCTGAAAGAGCTGCGACAACAGCAACAGACCCGCCGTCACGCAGAGTCCGCAGCCCGCGACCCGAAGCGAACCCGCCAATTGGTCGACGAAGTCCTTCAAAAACAGGGCGACTGGGATCAAGGGCAGCGTCGCGACGACGATGGCCGTCATCAGTTTCCGGTCGCGTAGCACGTTCAGCAGGTCGTGGCGAAACACGACGAGAATCGCCAGCAAGGAACCGAGATGCAGCGCGATGTTGACTGCCAGCAGATCGGTTTCGATACCAAGGATGTGCTCGACGATGACGAGGTGCCCATCCGAGCTGATCGGCAGGAACTCGGCCACACCCTGGACGAGTCCCAGAATGATCGCATCAAGATAGGACATCGGGGGGAAGGCAGGGGTCAGGAGTCAGGGATCGAGAGGCAGGGCTGAGTCTAGGGGCAGTGGCGGATCCGTCGCCATAGAATCTCTCTCAGAGCCGGAAGCGTCAGCGACGGCCAGTGAAACGACGGCACTGGGATGCGAGAGTTCCATCGAGAACGGCCGTCGCTGACGCTTCCGGCCCGGACTACTTCACCGCTGCTGCAACTGCTCGTAGCTCTGGAACGCCATCAACGCCAGCATCAGGGCGGCATAGGGCGCGTGAAAGTAGATTGCCATCCCCGCGGCAGCCGCGATGCCCGTTACCAGCGAGATGAAGGCTGCCCTGCGCTCGCCGCGCATGCGGTCGAACTGCAGGCAGATCTCCCGGTTGAGCTGTCCGCCGTCCAGCGGGAATACCGGGAGCAGGTTGAAGAGACTCCAGAAGAGATTCACTTGGATCAGAAACCCGATCGCGGCGTTGAGCGGCACCGACGTTACCCAGGCCTGGGGCAGGAAACCGAACTGTGCTTCCGACACTAGAAACAGTTCAACAAGGCCATAGAGCAGCAGACCCGCCGCCGGGCCGGCGATGATGATCAACATCCTTACTCTGCGGGTGTAGTTGAACCCGGGATGATGCATCGCCAGCCCGCCGAAATGGTACAGCACAATCGAGGCGGGGCAGCCTAATGCCTCGGCAATGAGCGCGTGACCCAGCTCGTGCACGAGAATCGAGACGAAAACCACAACGATCCAGATCGCCAGGTAGAGTGGCCCCGCGCTCAGCAGTCTCCAGCCAAGAAAGACCGACATCAACCAGAACCACGGCAAGATGCGAATCGGGATCCGAAACAGTCGGAACTCGATATCGTAAGGCGTGAGTTGTACGGGGCCGAACATGCAGCGTTTTGGGTCCAGGGATGAGGGTCAAGATTCCTCGCAGCAAACACAGATTGCAAACGACAACTGACGAATGACGTCGGCTGAGTTATCGACAAACTCGCCGAGTGCCGCAACAGAGTCTTCTGGTGCAATTGGAATCCGCCTGCAATTCCTATAGCTTAACTTCGTCACAACCGCTTCCGCCTCCCGCCCCTAAGGATCCGCCGATGCGCTTCCCACTCTTGCCGACCTTGCTACTGGCCCTCCTGTGTTCATTCGCCGCGATTGATGCACGAGCGCAATCCGATGCACTTCGGGTTTCACCGGAAGGACAAGTACCCGACGACTCGCGGCTCGGCCCGCTGCGTGACTTGAACGATCAACTCCATCCCTGGACTCCGCCCACCACGCGCGAAGCGTGGGAAGCCGAGGCCGAGAGGATTCGCGAACAGGTGCTTGTCAGCGTCGGCCTATGGCCCATGCCGGAGAAGACGCCGCTCGAGCCGGTGATTCATGGCCTGATCGATCGGGGCGACTACACAGTTGAGAAAGTCTACTTTGCCTCGCGTCCCGGACATTACGTCTGCGGCAGCCTGTATCGTCCCAAGGGTGCGGGACCGTTCCCCGGCGTGTTGTGCCCGCACGGCCATTGGGCGAACGGCAGGTTTTATGTCGCGACTGATGCTGCCGATCAGATGGCGTCGGACGCCGAGGAGTTCGAGTCGGGAGCCAACTCACCTCTTCAAGCCAGGTTCGTGCAGCTCGCTCGGATGGGCTGCGTCGTATTTCACTACGACATGGTGGGCTATGCCGACAGTCAGGCGCTGCCGCACAGCGAAGGCTACGGCGACGTGGCGGCTCAACTCGAATTGCAGTGCCTGATGGGCTTGCAGACCTGGAACTCGATTCGCGCCCTCGACTTCATTCAATCGCTGGACGATGTCGACCCCTCGCGGATTGGAGTCACCGGGGCCAGTGGTGGAGGCACGCAGACGTTCATGCTCTGCGCGGTGGATGATCGGCCGACGGCGGCGTTTCCGGCCGT
>JANNSB010000255.1:0-9282 GCA_031402175.1 Planctomycetaceae bacterium | reverse complement strand
CTTCCCTCCGCCGTCGACCCATCACCATCGATACCATGCACAGCAGCTAACCACCCCACTCGCAAGAAAAACACCCACACCAACCCAGACCCCTCTCGCCCACCTCAAAAAACTGACACGCTCGGAGCGAAAGGCGACTATTGGGCCGGTGTCAACGCGGCCTGCACTTGCTGCAGCGACGCGGCGCGGGCGCGGAGAGCGTCGGCTTGCTGTTGGGCGGACTGGGCGGCGGCTTGCAGTTGCGCCAACTGCTGGTTCTGTTCCTCCGTCGGGACGGCGGCAGCGGCGGCTTGCTCAGCGGTGGCCTGCAGCGCGGCCGCAGCATCAGCGGCTTGCTGAGCCAGCGTCGCGGCATCGGTCGCGGTCTGTTGCGCGGTGGCGACGGCCGTCGTCGCGGTTTCGTGCGACTTAACCGCTTCTTCGTAGGCCAGGCGAGCGGCTTCCAATGTCTGGGCGGCGGTGGCGAGTGCGGTTTCGGTTTCTTGCAGCGAAGTGGCGGTGGTGGTTTGAGCCGTCATCGCTTCTGTGAGTCGCGTGGCCGCGGCAGTCGCAGCGGCGGCAGCTTCCTCCGCCAGCTTGCGCCGGGCTTCCATTTCCTGTTGAATGGCGGTCAATTGTGCCGTCGCTTGATCCGCGGCGGCGACTGCCGTGAGAACGCTTTGATTGAGTGCCTCCAGACGCGCCGCGAGCGGCGGCGGATTGGTCGCCAGTTGACCGAGCTCCACGGCGTCGGCTGCGTTCCAAACGCGTACCACGCCGGAGAAATCACCCGCGACGACTCGCTCGGTTTCGGAATCGAAGGCGACATCCATGCCCAGACCCGTCATACCGCCGAAATCGAGGATCTTGTTGCCGTCCCCCTGCCAGAGGCTGACGATCTGGTCGCGTCCCGTGGTCACGAGCCGGCCATCGCGAGTGTATTCGACCGAGGCGACGCCGCCGTGAGCGCTGAATTGCGCGATTTGGCTGCCGCCGCCCATTTCCCACAGACGAACGGTGCCGTCTTCGCTGGCCGACGCGAGGGCGTTGCTGTCGAGCCGCCAACTGACATCGTTGACGGCCGACCCGTGACCGACGAGGTTGTAGAACTCACGCCCGGTGAAGGCTTCCCACACGACGAGACCGTTGCTGCGGTCGCCGGATGCGAGCAGCACGCCATCGGGACTGAACTCGATGGCTGTGATCCAGTCGGTGTGCTTTTTCATCTCGAACACGAGCTGCCCGGTCCCTGTCGAATAGACCCGGAGCATGCGCTTCGGTCCGCCGAGGGCGATCTGCGTGAGGTCGGGGCTGATGTCGGCTGCAAGCACGGAGTCGTATTCATCCCCGACTTCCATCATCCGCTGGCCGGTGCGAACGTCGAACACGACGACGCGGCCCGATGCTCCGCCGCGACCGCCGCCGACGAGCAGCATCGCGCCGTTACGGCTGAACTTGGCGATATGCGGCGTGCCTTCGGGGTATGGCAAGACGCCCAAGAGTTCGAAGGTATTCGTGTCGTACAGTGATACCTGCTGGAAACCCGAGACTGCGGCGACCGACGACCACGGATTGACTGCCAGCGCGGTCACCGCGTTGCCACGCTCCGAAATCGTAATGGGTTCGCCGAGATAAGACTGAGGAATCGGTGGCGGGCCGGCGGGACGCTCGGTGCTGATTTCGACGCGCGCGATCTGCGGGCCGGCGGTGGCCATCGAGGTGCTGCCGGAAGTTTCGAGCGTGCCCTGGAGAATCCATCCGCGGATCGTCATCAGTTCGGCTTCGGGGAGCTTGTCAGCGTTGGGAGGCATCGCCGGTTCGGACTCGTGATTCACCAGATTCCACAAGTAACTCACATCAGGCTGCCCCGGCTCGATGACGACGCCCGAACTGCCCCCTTCCATCGCCGCAGCGAAGGAATCCAGGGTGAGGCCCCCCTTGCGATCGTTGGCGTTGTGGCACGTGCCGCAGCGCGCCCGAAAAATCGGGAGCACGTCGTCGTTGTACGTGACCTTGGGCGTCTCGGCGGCGGCATCATCGGCAGAGGCGACGGCAGCGACTGAGAGCAGGAACGATATTGAAATCAGGACGCGGGACATGGCAGGAATAGTTGGTAGTGGGTAGTGGTGGTAGGCAGGGGACTACTTCCGTCTCCTACTGCCTATTGGCTACTGCCTCTTTTAATGATTAAACAATATCTCCCGGCTGTTGAGCAGCGCCCAGAAGACATCTTCCAGCGCGAGGTTCACATCGTTGCCTTCCGCGAACAGCGGGGTGAGGTTGCGCAATTCTTCCTCGGTGGGCCGGCGGGAGAGGCAGCGAATATAGAGTTGCTCGACGATCTGCAACGGCTGCAGGCTTTGCGCCTGCAACTGGCCGATGACGCCGCCAGCCGCAATCTTCCCGTTGACGGTGTCGCCGTTCATGAGATGCAGCGCCTGCGAGAGGGTCGGTTCCATGCGGATTTCGCAAGAGCAGGCGGTCTCGCGAGTGGCGCGGCCGAACGTCGTCAGAAAGTAGCTTGAGGTGGTGCCATCGGCGATCTGCACGGCATGGGCGCCGATGGGCAGGCCCTGGAACTTATCCAGCGTGTCGGTGACCTGCGAGATGATGTCGAGCATCGATTCGGCCTTGATGCGGCGGACGTTTTGATGGGCGAAGTTGAGTTCGTCCGTCATGTTGCTTTCGTTGCGGTGGGTCGAACGCTGATAGCTGTTCGAGAGCACGATGTCCCGCACGAGTTGCTTGAAGTCGTAGTTCGAATCGGTGAAGTGCTGCGCCAGTGCGTCGAGCAGTTCGGGATTCGACGGCGGATTGCTCACGCGAACGTCGTCCACTTCCTCGACGATGCCGATGCCGAAGAAGTGCGCCCAGATGCGGTTGGAGAAGTTCTCCGCGAAGTACTCGTTCTCGGGGGAAGCGAGCCATTCGGCGACGACTTCGCGGCGGTCGCGGCCGGTGAGGTCGGGCTGTCCCCCGCCGAGGAAGATAGGAATCGAGTTCTGGCCGGTGACGGGGTGCTGCACTTCGCCGCCGCCGCCGTTGAAGACGATGATTTCGCGGCTGTCCTCGCCGGCCTTGCGTCCGACTTGGGCGAAGAAGGCGGCAAAGCTGTAGTAGTCATTCTGCGTCCAGCGATCGAAAGGATGGTTGTGGCACTGAGCGCACTGAATTCGCATGCCCATGAACATCTGGGCGACGTTCTCGGAGAGCTTCAGCCGGTCCTGCTCGATCTGATAGAAGTTCGTCTGCGGCGTGGAAAACGTGCCGCCGCTCGAAGAGAGCAGGTCGACGACCATTTCGTTCCAGGGGCGGTTCGCGGCGATCTGATCGCTGAGCCACTGGTAGTACAGCACGATCGACTTGTAAGAGACGATGTTCGACGAACGCATCATCAACCATTCCGACCAGGCCGACACCCAAATTTCCGTGAACTCCTTGCGGGACATGAGCTCATCGACCACCCGCGTCCGTTTGTCGGGAGCAGTGTCGGCCATGAAAGCCGCGTATTCCTCGGAGGTGGGGAACAACCCGGTAAGGTCGATCGTCACGCGGCGCAGAAACTCTTCATCGCTGCAAATCTCGGAAGGATGAATCCTGAGGCGATGCAGCTTCTGGGCCACGAGATCATCGATGTAGTTCACGGCCACATACGGCTGCTGCTGATACTCCAGCGCCTTCGGCAGCACAATGTATTGCGATCCGATTGTGTGCGTCGCGAAGCGGGCCATGACGAAAGCCTCGCCGCGCGCTCCCGCAGTGACGATGCCGTTCTGGTCGACGGCGGCTGACGTTTCGTTGCTGGTGAGGAACAACGCCAGTGTCGTGACGTCGCGGGTCGTGCCGTCGGAGTAATGACCGAGGACCGTGACCTGCTGGGTTTCGCCTTCGCCGTCCATGACTGCCTGGCGCGGATAGAGTTCGATGCTGGTACAGGTCGCCACATCGGCGGGATCCTGCGGGCAGTCGGCATCAATCCACGAAATCAGGTCGCGGGCATAAGCGGAATCGCGAGGGAAGCGAGTTCCCCCCGTGTGTGGCACTTCTCCGCAGGCCTTTTCCACGATGAGGCTGTGGTCTGGAACTCCGAGATCAATGCGACGGCCCGGCAGTTCGCGGGTAATGCGGTAATGGTCGCCGGCAGCGTCGAAGCCGAACAGCGACAGGCGAAAGCCGTCCTTGCCGCGGGCCGCTCCGTGACAGCTTCCCGTGTTGCAGCCAGACTTCAAAAAGATCGGCATGATGTCGAGCCTGAAGCTGATCGGCGGATGCTCGGTCGCGCGGGCGATCGTGACGGGCACCATGACTGATTTTCCGCTGAACGAAACATGGATCTGCGTCGCGCCGTCCGCGACTGGATAAAGGACATTGCCTTCCTGACGGATCAATCCCTCGGCAGCGACCGCCCAGGTCACCTGGCCGGTCACGTCGCGGGTAATGCCGTCGTCATAGACCGCTTGAGCCACGATCGACTGACGGTCGCGAGCGGTAGTGAGCTGCACCTGATCGGGGAAGATGCGGAGCTCGGCGACTTCGGCAGCCAGGGCCGGCGTCGCGAAGAGCATCGATGCCAGGAGGGCGATTGATTTCACGTTCATTGCTGGAAGTCCGTTCTGCGAATCACAAAGTCTTGAGTCGTTGATTTGCGCTGCCCATTAGGGCCGAAACCAATTCGTCCGTTATTCCTGAGTGCCGGCTGCTTCCGTGGCCGGCGCTGCGGCTCCACCCTGTTCGGCCATCCGGCGGGCTTCCGCCTGTTGCCTCAACATTTCGAGACGTGAGAGCGGACGAGCGGGCTCCGCCATGGGCATCGGTTCCGGCATGGGCTCGGGCATCGGTTCCGGCGTGGCGGCGACAGCCGGAGGCAGCGGATCATCCACTCGCAGCCTTCCCGTCCCAAGGTTGTGAGTGACCATTGTTCCCGCTTCGGGTACCTGCACCACGCAGAACAGATTCTGATTGTTTCCCGTCGGGGCGGTCTCTGCGGCGGTAATGTTAAAGATAATTTCGGTGGTGTCCTTGGTGATGACGGCGGGGTCGGTTGTCGTGTTGGGAGGCAGGCCGACCAGCGTCACCTGGGCTTCCCCTTCGAAATCCTTGCGCTTGGTGATGGTCACAAGCATCTGCGTCTGCGCGCCACGTTCGACGGCGGCCTGCGCGAACTCGAAGGTGACATACTTTTCTTCGACGGTCAGCGGCACGAACGGGGTGCACGATTCGACGATGCCGTTGCCGATGGTGGCGATCGTGCGAACCGCGATCATCGATGTGCGAACGGCGGCACCATCGGCGGCATTCATCGGAATGAGAGCTTCCAGCTGACCCTCGGGGATCGAAACGGAGCCGCTCGAATTGACGCCGGGCGGATTCTGCAGCACGAGCACTTGAATGGGTCCGGTGAAGCCCTCGAGTCGCTCGCACTTGACCTTGAGTTCCATCGACCCGCCGTGCACGAGCGGCACGGTCGGTGGTTCAATCCAGACGCGATACGGTGTCGGATTCGTCACGACCAGCGGCATGCGAAGTTGTTCTTCCCGCCAGACCTCTGTGTTGTTCTGGCCGCGAATCGTGAGGATGTCTTCCTTGAAGGGGCCGACGATCGAGACGCCCGGCTGCGCGGGATCTTCCAGTCTCGCCTGAATGCGGCAGCAGCGGCCATCAATCGGGGCATCGGCGGCGGCATAGAAGACGACGGGCATCACGCCGTCGTTTCGCCAGCCTTCGGGACACTCAATGGACACGCCGGCGGGCAGGTCGTCGCTGAAGATGTTGACTGGTCCGCCGAAATCCATCCGCTGCACGTTGACCTGGAATCCGCGTCCGCCGTTTTGAGGAATCTCGATCTGCGGCTCAACGTAACGCTGGAACTCGATGGGCAATGCCACGAGTGCAGGAGTGACGGGGACAACTTCCACACGGTAGCCGAAGCTCGGGCCGCCGCGCTTGAGGTGGTCCTGCACGAGAACGGCGTATTCACCATCCTCGGGGATTTGAAAACGGAAATAACTGTCGGGGCCGCGGGCATCGTCGTTGCCGCCCAGTTGAGCGCCGTCCGACATGCGATGCACGGTGACGATGGCGTCGATCGAGGAACGCAGACGCCGCCCGTAACACTCGAAGTCGAATGTCTGACCCGCGGTGGCCGTGAACTTAAACCAGTCGATGTCCCCTTCTTCCGAGAGGATGCCGTTGAAGGCGATGGGGGCAGATGCACCCGGCGTCGCTTCGGCGAGGGCGGTGTTCGGTTCGATTTCCACGACGTTCGTCAGGTTGTTCACCCGGAACGGCTGACGGGAAGGGGTGACACCTCTGTCGTCGGTCACATCAAGTCCAAAGCGTTCGCCAGGTTCGGCGGGCAACGTGACGTCACGGGTGAATGTGCCGCCGGCGTCGCCATAGAAGGTGACGGCCAGCGTTTCGCCAGGCTTTCCACCGGAGGGAACCGCGCTCAAGGGGCGCGGATAGTCTCCGATGTGCAGCAGGTAGAACGACCTGCCGTCGCCGAGATAAGAAGCATCGCGAATCTGCACGATGTACTTGCCGTCGGTGGGGACGATGATCGAAGCGATGCCGTCGTTCCAGACCAGCGGGGCGTCGTCGCTGACCGCGAGTTCGAACCGGTCGGCATTCAAGATGGCGATGTAGGGGTCGAAGTAGTTGCCTGCGAACGGGCCGCCCAGACGCATCGCGAAGACTTCCACTGTCAGGCGTTGGCCGGCAGTGCAGTTCACGGCGAAGTAGTCGACGTCTTCGCTGTCGACGCGGCCGTGCATTGTCGAATTGAAGGGGATTTCCTGCGGTGTGGAGAACTCGGTATTCGGCTCGACTTCTTCCACGGTGGGCAGTGGTCCGACGTAGACGGTCTGCAAGTCCGACAGGCCGGTGCGCGTGCGAATGCGCATCCGCTGCGTGCCCAGGGGACAGTCGGCGGCGACCCGCACCTGAGCCTTCACTGTCTGTCCGCCGGAGTTCTCGGGAATGGTGAAGCTCAGCACTTCGAGACCGGTGTCGAAGAGGATGAGTTCTTCGGCATCCTCGAGGTTCGCGCCCGAGAGAGTGAGTTCCACTTCGGTGCCGCGCTGAATGCCGCGGGGCATGGCCAGAGTGAATCTCGGTGAGGCGGCTTCGAGACTCGAAGTCACGGCCAAGCTGCAAAGCGTTACGCTCAGCAACACGAACTGGCGAGCGGCATGCGTGCTCCGCATCGTCTGTCCCCCTGTAAGTTGTCAGTCGTGTGCCCGAACCGAGGAGAGGAAAATGAGGTTCGAGCGGCGGGTAATTGTCGTTTCAAATCTCAGCCGAACGGGAGTGCCGAACGACTCGGAGGCCCCGCACCACTTTGATGCCGGGCCTCCATCGTATTCCACAATGATCAGGCGAGGATGTCGGTAATGACCTGTCCGCCGTCGCAGATTTCGATGGGCCGGTCGCCGGGCGCCATCAGTTCCTTGTCGGCCACGATGCCGAGGCAGTGATAAATCGTGGTGAAGAGGTTTTCCGGTCCGACTGGGTTCTCTTCGGGTTCGGTCGCGGTCGGGTCGGACTTGCCGTAGACGATACCAGGCTTAATGCCTCCGCCCGCGAGAACCACGCTGAACACCTTCGGCCAGTGGTCGCGGCCGGCGGTGCCGTTGATCTTCGGCGTGCGTCCGAACTCGGAGGAGATCATAACCAGCGTCTCATCGAGCAGGCCGCGTTCCTCCAGATCCTGCAACAGACGAGCAAAGGCCTGGTCGAACGTCGGCATCGAACCACGGAAGGCGGCGGCGATGTTGTCGTGCATGTCCCAGCCGCCATAAGTCAGGTTGACCAGGCGAACGCCGGCCTCGACCAGTCGGCGGGCAAGCAGCATTCGCGAGCCGGCTTCGTTGCGGCCGTACTGGTCTCGCAATTCCGGGGCTTCGGCGGAGAGATTGAAGGCCTCGCGGGCTTCGGGTGAGCTGATGAGGGCGTAGGCGCTCTCATAGAAGCTGTCCATCGCCGTGATGTTGTCGGCTACTTCGCGGGCCTGGAAGTGGGCATTCACAGCCTCGAGGGCGGATCGGCGGGTCGCGAAACGCGATTCATCCACCCCACCCGGCAGGTTCAGGTCGCGAACCTGGAAGCCATCGTTGGAAGGGTCGGCTCCCAACGAGAAGGGCGCGAATGCGCTGCTTAGGTAGCCACTGCCCGCATAGACGTTCGGCTGGTTCGGAATGCACACGTACGGTGGCAGGTTGTTTCGGCTGCCGAACTCGTGGCTAATGACCGAGCCAATGCTGGGAAACTGCAACGCCGGACTGGGACGATACCCGGTGAACATGTTGTGCGTGCCGCGCTCGTGGGCCGCTTCACCATGAGTCATCGAACGGATGACGCACATGCGGTTGGCGAACTGAGCGGTGCGCTGCAGCGTTTCACCGAACAGCACGCCGTCGACATTCGTTTGGACCTGACCCATTTCGCCCCGGTATTCGATGGGAGCATAGGGCTTGGGGTCAAACGATTCCTGATGGGCCATGCCGCCCGGCAGGTAGATGTGGATGATCGACTTCGCCGTGCCTTCGAAGTGGGCGTAGTCCTTGAGGTCGGCCCGCGCCTTGTTTGACCGCAGGAGCATCGGCAGCGTCAAGCTGGTGCCCGCGAGGGCGCCGACGGACAGAAAACCACGTCGATTGAGGCGGTCAAAGTGCCGGGGGTTGCAACCGTGACCGCGTTTGGTCCGTAAAGCCATGGCAAACTGCTCCGTAAAGGGTGGGAATGTGCGAGGCGCTATCGCTCGTGAGGTAGGTCGTTGTTGGGTCCGCGTCAGGTGGGTACCAGTGGGCTGGTCGGTTCACGGACGATCCATCCAGCGATGCCGATGAATTAGCTCTATTGTGTAGAAAACGGGGGAGGCATTGTCAAGGGGCGGGTTCCCCTACATCATCGGCAACCCCCCCATTTTGGCTTCCGTTGAATGATAAGCTGAGGTTATACTCCGGCCCTTCCCGCCGGGAGCGGCAAAAACGCTCTCATTCCCCGCCATTTTTTGCTGTATTCCTTCCCCACAGCCGCACAATCCCACCCGCGTCGTCCCGCCCCATGACAAATTACGACTGGCTGACTTTGTCGGAACTCGCCCAGCATCTCGGACGCGATCAACGCGAACTCGAGCGACTCGCCGATCGGCAGGTGATACCCGGCCGCAAGCGAGACGGCGAATGGCGGTTTCATTCGGCGGAAATCACCCATTGGCTGGAGCGGGAGATGCACCGCTTTACCGATTCGGAACTGGCCGCCGTCGAGCAGGCGCAGCGCTCCGAAGATGACGAACACGAATTG
>JANNSB010000254.1:0-19020 GCA_031402175.1 Planctomycetaceae bacterium | reverse complement strand
GAGCGGGTTCTTCGCAACGGAATGGGCGGTCTACGCGATGTTGGCGGTCGTCCTCGCCTCGACGGCAGGGTTGGTCGTGTACTCATACGTTGTCTGGCGACGCGATCCATCACAGCATTGAGTATTGGCGCATCCGACTTCAGCGAAAGATTGCGAGCGAACGGAATCGCGACGCCGAGGCAGATTGACTGCGTCAGCGTGTCGCACCGGAGCAGGTTCTCGTCGGGACACGCAACCAAGAACCACGCTCGCCCGTTGTAGGTGTCTGGATAGTCCGGGTCCAGATCGATGGCGCGATCAAACCGAACGCCTGCATCAGAGTTTTCTTTCAGATTAAAGAGCACAACACTAAGTAACTCATGAACCGCAGCTTCCTGCGGGCGCAGCGCGACGGCGGCAGTCAGGTACCGCACGGCCTTCTCATATTCCTGTTCATGGTAGAAGTGCTCGGCCAGGGCATAGTTGATGTAAAAATCGTCAGGGTGGAACACAACAGATTGCCGCAAGATGAATTGTTCGCCACTTCCACCGTGGTATTCGACATCGAAGTAGTACGCCGCGGCAGCAAACAGGTCACATGACCCCGGTGATCGCTCAAATGGTTTGAAGTCGTCGATCATCTTGATCAGCTCTGCTTGCGCCACTGCCTTTGGCAGTGTCCAGATGGATCGCAGCAGATTCCGGAATGAATCCGGATCAAGGTCGCGAGCAATCGCTGACAATGAGTGGCTAGTGACCGTAGAATTGGAGTTCACGTTCAGGACGGCATAAGACCAGTGATCGATGGCTTCAGCCACTGGAATTGCAATACGCGGACTCTGCCGAAGCAGGGAGACAGCGTCATCGGCCGTTTGATCTTCGATATTCACGCCGAATTCGTCGAACGCATCGAGTTACGACTTCGCTGTTTCCGCGAAGTCGACTTCGTACCATCCGGAAAGGTTCTGATTGAATCGGATGTCATCCAACTGTTGCACAAACAAGAGTTGCCGTTCTTCGACATCCAGTTGTTGCATGCCGGCCTCGACGGAGGAAGTTTACCGTTGACCGCATGCCCGTGATCCTCGACAGGAGCGATCACGACGCCTGGCTGGATCCCGAAATTCCTTCCGGGGCACTGGTGTCGCGGTTGACGTCCTATCCATCAGAACGCCTACAGGCCTACGCCGTCTCGACGGTGGTCAACAACTCCAGGAATGAGAAGCCGGAGTGTGTCGTGCCGGTGGTGTGAAGCGCTGAAGCCCACTCGTAGCATTTCGCAAACCGAGAGTGCCCGATCCTTGCCTGGCAACGTCTTCGAGCCACTCGCCGGAATCGCAGTGATTCTAAAACAACTGACGTTCACTCGCTGCTGATCGGGACTTCGCAGAAAGTCAACGCGGCGAGGCCATTGTCGCCCACAAGGAGTTGGTCCTGACTCCACGACTGGCTGTCGAGGTAAGTGATCGTTGTGGCGTCGCTTGGCTCGGCAAGTTGCAGCAGCAATGTATCGCCGACGGTTCTTCCTCCGCGGACCATTCCGCGAAGGGCATCCAAACTGAACTGCTCCGCGAGGTCGTCCGACCAGGAAACTGGCTGGTCGAATGCAAGCGCAACTTCATCTCGCGTCTCTGTAGTAAAACGGGCGCTTATCAGATTCGGCGACGTGATGCTCTGATCGAACGACGCGCCATAAAAATCGCGATCGATTAAAGGCACCAGCCTGTTGGCGAACTCGGCATAACCAGCGGCCGGAAAATGACAACCTCCCGGCGGTCGGATGTCGAGCGTTGCCAATACGCTGATGATTGAGAAGTCGCGAGGCAGTGTTCGCTGGACTTCGCGCAGTCGGTTGTCCGATCCGTCGATACCCATCGCGCATGAGCGAGGCCAGATCTGAAAAACGTAGATCTGTTCCAGGTTCGGATAGTCTCTTTTCCATGACCCGGCAAGCTCGTGGAAGTAGTAACGATACGATTCCCATCCGAAACCACCCGACGGCCCGTCGGCGCCTTGATCGTTCTCCCCTTGGTGCCAGATGATTCCGCGGACACCGTGCGTGAGACCAGCGGCTTGCACCCGCCACACCAACCGACCGTAGATGGTCGAGGCATCGGTCGGATCAGCCTCGTTTCGCTGATGTTGATCGATGCGAGTCCCTCCCACTGCTCCGTTGATCACACAGATCGGAATGCGATGACGCTCAACCAGTTGGCGACCCAGATCCAAACCCCAATATCCGACCTCTGACACGCCGCCGGGACTGCGCGCGTGGGCTGTCTCCCATAATGTATTGCGAGAACCCTGCGGACTGGAATCGGTCGCGCCAAAGGTCCGGACCCATTCGTTGGTCGGAGGATCCTCCGTGTCTGGACCAAAGTCAGTTGCGACCGCGTTGGACTGACCAATAATCAGAAACGCGTCGCCGCAGATGAGATTTTGTGCGACGTACGAGACTACATTTCCGGTGCCGAATTCCGCGCGGTACTTGAACAGGCCCCCTTCGAGCGGCACCGAGAACGCGAACGTGCCATCCGCTGCCGGGCGTTGCGATTCGTCGAAAAACAGCTCGTCACCTCGATAGACTCGCAGAAAAACCGAATCGGTCGGTTCCTCGACCCTGTCGTTGTAGATGAGCGAACCGAAGCCGCGATCGTTGCGTGCATAGAATTGTCCGTCGACCGGACGCTCGTCGTCGCTCGGGCTCCGTTCGATCCAGGGATCGCTGAGAGGCTCCGTGATTGTGATGGAAGCGCTAGACAAGGTGGGCTTGCCGCCATTGTCGAGCGCGAGGGTCACGATCAGTTCGCCGCTTCCTAATGACCGCACCAACTTTAGCCTGCCGAGGTCATTCTCCTTAATGGTCGCCGGCCCTGATACGCTCCAGACGTATCGCAGTGTGTCGGCTCCTTGCACTGTCAGCGTTGACTGATTGGCGATAACTGGTACGACTTCGATCGCAGTTCGCCCGTCCCATGTGGAGGGCGCCGTGAGCGCGAACTCAGGTTCCGCGATTTGTTCCTTGATCTCGACGTCAACGTCGAGCGTTCGAACCCCATCGGGATACACCGCTCGGAACTGCAGGGTCAGTTCCGAGTTTCCCGTCACGCGGCCAGCCTCGAGTTCGTAGTTGAAGCGGTCGATGGCAACGAGCCGTTCGATCCCGTGCTCGATCAGGCTCCAGCTGACTTTCTGGGCGCCTCCTGCTTGAGCTGAGATTGCTACGGTTTCTCCTTCAGCAACTGAAAGTTGCGATGCGGAAATCGAGAATTCGTCTCCGGCTCCGACCAGCGGGCCAACAAGCAACTGCATCGCTCGCTGGTTTTCGTACTCGAGTCGGATCCAATCGGCCGTGCGTGCAACGTGCGAGATGCGTACCTCGTCCAAATCCCCCACGAAATCGTAATGGTGATACCAACCTCCCAGCCAAAGCCTTGCCGGCGTCTTGATATCGAGCATGGGGTTTGCCTCGCCAGCCAATGTGCCATTGATGTAGATCTTGCCGACGCCGTCAGCATAGGTATGCGCGACATGGATCCAGTCTGCGAGGGGCAGGCGACCGGGAGCGTCGACATCGGAGAAGTCACTGTCGACGTGAATATGTGGCGGGCTGCGGAGTTGCATCCGCACTTTGCTGCCGCGTCCTCCCCCTTCGTTTCCCCAGCCGATGATCGTGGCGTTCGATTGCTCGGCGCGGAACCAGGCTGCGGTGCTGTGCGGCATTTCGCCCGATGGATAGGTGTTGATGAATTCGCCGCAAAAGATGCCCTGCCCTCCAGCGAGATGCCGCCCATTCGCGATGACGGCGTCGACGAGCGTCGTGTCGACATCATGCGATTCGAGTGTTCCGACATCGTCCACGACCTGATCACTGAGATGCCAAACGCTGAGAAACCCATTGGATTGATCGAAGACATCCGTGCCGGATGACTGGCTCGACGCTTCCACATTGCCCCAATAGAGCCTTAACTCCTGTCGGTCATTTCCTCGAATCCTCGGAACGCGGACCCAAACCGCCGCCTGGCCGTGAGACGCATTCCATTCCTCAATTTGAAAGGGAAGCGGTTGGCCATCGACGGTGCCGATTCGGAAGTCCGAGCCGTCGACTCGCGCTTGCTCGAACGGGAACCAATCACCATCGAGTCTGACGAGTAAGGGAAACTCTTCGACGGAAAGCGACTCTGGCAAGTCAGCTCCATCGGGAGTCGTGAGAATGAAGATCGAGCCGGAATGTTGCCAGTTGTTGTTCTGAGCCCGCGCACTTGCAGCGTGAAAAGTGAACACACTGGTCACGACGCAGAATGTCGCCAGGAGTCGACCTGCGGGTACTGCCCGTGAGGAAAACCTCGAGACGAAACTCATTGGTAAATTGAGAGGCTTCATCGCAGGCGCTTGTGAGTGATGATCTTCAGGTGGCTGATGCGACCTCTGAATGAGAAATCGCTGGTCCTACATCAATGATAGTAGCTCGCAAGGAACTCAAGAAGTCGCGCGAAGTGAAGAGAGCCAACTCTGCAATCTACCATGACATTCGGGAGTTTTCGGCGCGAGTTCTCGCCACTGTGGTTTTGCGTTTGCAACCAAGCTGAGATGCACCATTCTCGGGCGTCACGTAGGCCCATTCGCGTCGGACAGCCTTCGCGGGTGCGCAGCCCAAGCAAGTGTCGGTGAATGTCACCGGACGTCACTCTCGGCGTGTCACACCAGAGCAAGAACCGTTGGCCGAGGGAATGAGCTTTACCCGGCCTCCAGAAACCGCCGGCGGCAGCAGGGACATTCGCCGTCGAATCCCTTGGCCAAGGCCATGAACGCTGTCGGCTGCGGAAGAGTCATGATGGCCCGGAACGCCAGCGGGTCGCGATGCGCGTAATGCCGATAGGTCACGCCACCAACCGAGTGCCCCAGAATCTCGATCGATGACTCGGGGAGATGCTCGTCATAGTACGTGGCGCAGGTCTTTCGCAGATCCTTCAGCAGCCACGGCTTCTCCTTTCCGCTTTCCGGGTCGATCTTGGGCTTGATGCCCGCCAGCCGGCACAACTGCTGAAACCGATGATTGGGACGAGCACTCCCACCGAGCAGGACCGGATCGTTCGGCTGCGGATCTACTGGGACGATACTCTTGATATGTGCATGAATCACTCGATTCATCGGCCGGTAGAACGACTTTCCTGACTTCACTCGGCGATAGAAAATCCAACCCCAGCGGGAGCGCTCCTTAGCCTGTCCGTCCGGTGACTGCCGCTCCCAGGAGATATGCCGCCAAAGAATTGGCTCATGACAGGGGACCGACTTCCACACGGTGCCGGTGTCGAGTCCGTAGTTGAAGAACAACACCAGAGCGCATCGCCAATACTTGCCCACGGAGAACGGTCGGCTCCAACCTCTTGGATGTCGCATGCTGTGCGTCGCGAAGTACAGGGCGTTGAGTTCCGCCTTCGTGAGGTAGTGCCGGCCTGCGACATCTCGCTGAGCTCGTGCCTTGGGGAATCGTGGCAGAGACTCCAGCAGATCCTGCTCCCAGGCCCAGGACATCACGGCGCGCAGGTGTTCGCGAGACTTATTAGTTGTGCGACCGGGGTTGGTTCCCTCATCCACGACGGCTCGTACGAAGACCCAGTCGAGGAATTCGCGAATCTCCTTGCGTCCGAGATTCTCCAGGGAGACGTTTCCGCCCCAGGCTTTCCACTTGTTGATCGTCGAGTCGTACTCGTCGCGGGTTCCCTGCGCCAGATCCTTGGCGCGCACATAGCTCTCGATGGCTGACGGCAGAGTCGTCGGCATGAATTGGCCTCCGATGCCGCCAGCCTGCGCTCCAATGCTGACTCCTACCCGCTGGCGACACTGTTGCGCGTCATGCCTGACATCCCGTCGGAAGGTGACAATGGGCTAGTGCTGATGATTGCTTCGTACAGTCTACCGTTGGGATCAGGACCGCTGTCGACGCCAAATCGATTCTTCGCGCTTCGGTCGATGGGACCGGAGGTGGTCGTACCCACCGGTGCAGGTTTCAAGGGTTTCGTCACCAGCGATTGCTCTTTTGCTCTGGAGAGGCGGATGTCGTATGGAATCATCTGGCCGACATACGATGCTCCAAATGGATGTGGGTCTCGCTACCGCGGAGAGGGGGGTATCGTCACGACCGAGCGTCAGCCAGCCATACTGACTGACGACGGACGATGGCTTCCTAAACCAGATTCACTACGGCAGATTGGTTCAGCCCAGCAGACTGCGACTCCGTTGTCCTTTGCGAGCATTCAAGACCCGTCGCCGGTCGCAGGTGTCTGAAATGTTGCCGATGCTTGAATGTCGGGCGGCGCTGCCTTCGCCTTTCCGAGTCCGAACACGACGAACACGGCCAGCACGATGAGGCCGAAGCCCACCAGCTCGTTCCACCGCGGAGTTTCCTTGAGGTACAGGATGGCGAATACGCCGAATACGAGCAGTGTGATGACTTCCTGCATCACCTTGAGTTGTGCGGCGGTGTAGCCGGAATCATGCCCGATGCGATTGGCCGGCACCTGAAAACAGTACTCGACTAACGCGATCCCCCAACTGGCCAGGATCGCGATCCACAAGGCCGACGTCTTGAACTTGAGATGACCATACCACGCAAAGGTCATGAAGATATTCGAGATCGTCAGGAGAAGTACGGTTTGCATGAATGCGTCCGGAAGGAAATGGTCCCAGCGATCAGTCGCTGCCAACAGCAACCGTAGCAGCGACGCGATAAATCTCAAGTAGCCGTCACGAAGCGAGTCTGCTGGAATCCTTTCAACGACCTGCGTATCTTCACTGACCCTGCTGAATGCATGCGGCACGCTGGCAATCGAGGATGCAGTCTATGAGCCCTGAGTCTCAGCCTCCCAAGGCTTCCCTTCTGTCGGAAGTGCGCAACATCTATCGGCATGGCCAGGCCATCTGGAAGATGACGTCGCCTGAGCGAAAACGGACACTGCGGCTGGCCAGCATGATCATGGTGATCACGTCGCTCGCCAACGCTGCGGTCCCTGTACTGTTGGGGGGACTCGTCGATGCGATGCAGGGACGGGTGCCGAATGACGCCATTTCCAGTTTTCCGTTATCGGTGTTCGGACTGGATGACCGCATCAATGCCGAGCGGGACGCAGCGTTTCCACAATCGGATGCCGAAGAAAAAAGCGGCGCGCCATCGAATCAATTCGTGCGTCTGACCAACGACCTGCTGTTCAAGATTTCCATCGTGTACTTGTCGGTGATCGCCATCTCGTACTTGTTGAGGGAGTCGCTGCGGGTTGTGCAGCGATTCATGGTGCAGGATACGACTTCCCGCATCGAGAAAGAGACGGCCGTCAATCTCGTCGGCCATTTGCTGAAAGCCGATCTGGGGACGCTGTCGCAAGAACGCATCGGTGCGCTGCATGGCCGCATCCACCGCAGCGTCGAGGGGTACGTGAAGTTTCTCAAGATTACGTTCATGGACTTCTGGCCGTCGCTGTCGATGGCGGGTTTCGCCCTGCTGGCGGCCGTCCTCAAGCAGCCGTGGCTGGCGCTCGTGATGCTCGGCGTCGTGCCTGTGTCGATGCTCATCACTGCCCGGCAACTCGCCTCGCAGAAGGGCATTCGCGTTGAACTTACTCGCAGCAAGGAAGGGCTCGATGCCACCGTCGTCGAGCAGCTTGGCGGCATCGAATACATCCGGGCGGCCAATACGCACGACCTGGAGACCGCCCGCATCTCGTCGGCCGCCGAGTCCCGTCGGGCAAAGTCGATCTTTCATCATTCCGCAATGGCGCTGTTCGACTGCGCGAAGTCGCTCAATGAAGGCCTGTTTCACATTCTTGTGATCAGCCTGGCGATTTATCTGGCCGCCATTGGACAGATCAGCTTCGGCGACATCATTGCCTTCTCCGGCCTCTTCGCCAGCGTGATGGCGCCGATGCGGGAGATTCACCGCATCATCGATGAAGGGCACGAAAGCAGCATTCAGGTCGACGATCTACTGAAGATGATGAACCAGCCGATGGATGCCTCGTTCAGCCTGCCGACGATTCGCTGGCCGAGCCTGAAGCCCGGCGATCCCGCCATCGCTACCAGTAACCTCGTCGTCGAATATCGCACACGAGACGGGCAATTGCGCAAAGCGCTCGACCGCGTGACGATCGACATCAAGCACGGCGAGTCGATCGGCGTGGCGGGCCGATCGGGTTGCGGCAAGACGACGTGGCTCAAGGTGATCTTGAGGCTCGTACATCCGACGAGCGGCATTGTAGTGCTCGGCGGGGAGCCGATTCAGTCGATCTCGCGAGAAGTCATCGGCAAGACACTGGGCTACGTCAGCCAGACCCCGTTCGTCTTCTCGGGAACGATCGAAGAGAACATCGCCTACGGCAACGGCGAAGTCGGTTTCGACCGCATCCGCAAGGCGGCCGAGATGGCGGCGATTCATGATGAGATCATGGCGATGCCCGGGGGATATCAGACGCATTTGACCGAGCGCGGTCAGAACCTCTCCGGTGGACAACGTCAACGCATCGCGCTCGCTCGCATGTTCCTCAAGGATCCGCCAATTCTGATTCTCGATGAAGGCACATCGGCCCTCGACAACATCAGCGAAAGGCAAGTGCAGCGGGCCATCGCCGAGGCCCGCGCCGACCGCACGGTCATCACTGTGGCCCATCGACTGACGACGCTGCGGGACGCCGACCGCATCTTCGTGTTTGACGAAGGCCGCATCGCCGAGATGGGCACCTACGATGAACTCGTCGCGCAGGACGGCATCTTCATGGAACTCGTCCGCAGCGGACAGGAGTCGGCGGCGAGGTAAGAGACAGTAAGCGGCGTACCGCTCTCCGCTTACTATCGTGCGCGGCTCTTTAAAACGTAAACACCGTGAAGTACGTGCTGTAGAACAACAGCATTAAGAGCGAACAAGTCAGGCCGAAGGGGAGGTATTTGCGGAACGTGATTGTGTGCGTTTCGTTCTTGAAGCGGCTGCTTTCCTCACACAGGATGATGCCCGCCGACGCGGCGGTGACGAGCGAACTGCTACCGGCGCAGATGCCGCCGCCGAGCGCCCACGCTGCCGAGTGGCTGCGAGCGGCGGAGACCAGTTCTTCGCTTCCCTGCAAGCCGTAGATCTGTCCCGATGCGGCCGTCGCCCACGACGCGGCCTCGGTGAACATCGTGCCGAAGTAACCTGTGATCGCGATCGCCCAGGGGGCGGCCTTCGTGTTGACGATCTGGTCCCGCAAAAACTCGCCGATCCAGGAATGTTCGATGCAGCCCGCCAGGACGAAGATCGCCGCGAACGCGAGATAAACGTCGAAGCCGAGCGACTTGAGCGTGTGATCGCGCTCTGTATTTCGTTCCAGCAGCACCGCGATGAGAATCGTGAGGGCGCCGATCTGAATCTTCCAATGGTCGAACACGACATGCAGCACGATGAACGCAGCCAGCAGTGTGAGGCCGGTGACCAGCAGTCGCTTGTCGATCCACAATCCACGGGCCACTTCTTTCCAGCCGGCGGTGGCGATTGCCTTGCCGAAGCCGGTGTGGTCGGCTTGCTCTGGCCGCAGCGACAGCGAATCGTGTGGCAGGTCCGAGGCGGGTCGATTCAGCATGGTGCGGCGAGTGAGGAACACGACCATCAGAGTCAGGCCGGCCAGGACGATCAGATTGGCGGGGAGCACTTCCTGCCAGAAGTCGTTGGCCGTCAACTTCCAGGTGGCCGACTCGATAATGTTGGGCGTGTCCCCCCACTTCGTCGAGAACCCGCCCAAATTGCTGGCGACAAGCGCGCCGCTGAGGATCCAGCGTGAAGGCAGCCGATACGAATCGCACAGCCGGATGATGATCGGCGTCATGATGAGAATCGACGTGACGTTGTGCATCAGGCCGGCCGTCACGTAAGTCATGACCATCAAAACGACGATGAGAATGGGCAATGCCATGCGGGGCGCGAAGAGCTGCATGCGTCCGAAGCGGTAGCCGATGGCCGCAGCGACCCAGCTAAAGCCGTGCGACCGCTCGATCATGTGGGCGGGTATTGCGACCGCGGTGAAGAGAATCACGATGTTCGCGTAGTGCATGAAGCCCGACTGCAGGATCGCCTCTGCATACTCGGGTTGCAGCGCGAGGAACGCGCAGGCGACCAGTGACATCGCCAGCGGAAGCGGCACATCGTATGCCGTCATGGCGAAAAAGGCGCAGAACAATAAAGCGAGCATGACGGCACCCACGACGGGGGAATGTGAAACCCGTGTGCGTTTGTAGATGTGCTCGCGGTCGACTTCATCCAAGCCGGCCCAGGCTTCCGCGAGTCCGGTCGATCCTGGATCGACACCCGTCTTGTCGCGAACGAGCCGAATCAGCTCGGCACGCACCGTCTCGGGCACATGACCCCATGATTCGAGCACTTGTTCAAGACGCGGGTCTTCGGCGGGTTCGGCTTCAATTGCTGTTTCGTCCGCTGATTCGCCGTCATCCGCTGGAACGGCGGCGCAGCATCCAAAGAGAATGATGAAGACCAAGGCAAATCGTGCAGCGAACTTCGTGCTCATAGAACTGCGGGCGAATGAAGAACTGTCCGTGTGGGGAAAGTCGATATTGATCCCAGAAGGATGACTGATCCCTCAGCCCGCGCACCAGATCACGGTTACAGAATATGCACTTTCAAGGTACCGGATGGAAGCGGTACATCATCCGTCCCGCGATGGGCGCGGGCGTGAATGACAAGCTGGGCCTCGCCGCCCAGGATGCGGGAATCGACGATGTCGGCCGTCGCCCCATCGACCAGAAACTCGTTTTTCTTGCGGAAGGCCTCGAACACGACGTACTGCAGTTTTGGTGCCTCGGACCGGCAGGCGCGGTTGCCGTTCAAGATCCCCTCTTGCCGCCTGAGCACGGGAGGCAAATGGTGGCCATCGGGCAGAAGGAGCTTCACGTCGGGCAGAGTGAGGAATGCATCGAGCACATACGGCGGCAACGGCAGGATCAGGCCAATCCTCGCTCCGGTGCAGGCCTGTAACAACTGATCGTTTCGTTTGAAGGCCGTAATGCGAATGTGCACGCTGAGCGCATCGTAAGCGAGGTCGAGGGGCAGGTTTTCCTCTTCGTAATCGCGGAGCATTTCCGCCGCCTGCTGCTGTCGGGCCTGCTCCGAATAATGCACGAGATCGGTGATGGTCTTGGCGCGTCCCGACTCGATCAGCAACTTGAGCGCGTCGAGAAAATCCATCTCGTGATGATGCAGCCAGGATCGCGACTGCTTGCCGCCGGTCGGCCTCTTGCCGGCGGCCGGCGCGGGGCCTGTTGCAGCATCTTTCTGGGTTTTTTTCGGATCGGACATGGCCGCGTTGACCGGTGAGGTCTGGGTGAGACTTGAACTAACCAAATGGAGAGACTTCGCGATCCAGATTCTTGCGCAAATTATGACGATCCGCGCATCTCTCTGGTGGAAGGTCCAAATCTTACAGTCCTGCGGAATCCCCCAGCAACAATGGCGTTTTTCAGCCTGTTTTGGAGGACATCCCTCCCGGACTCACTTGCGAATCCTGCATCGAGATCAGAATGATGTTCCGGAACCGCGTCTCGCATCGTCTATTTCCAATCGGTGCGCAGTCGGTACGCACTCTGAACGCATCGATGAAGCCGGACTCGCAATCAGGCCCTGACCCGTCGCCGAACTTGCCGGATGCCGTCCGCGAATCAGCAGGACAGTCTCCGCTTCCCCCAGAGATTAAGAACAGCGACGCACCGCGGACCGAACCAACGAAATCGCCCACTGCTGAAACCGAAATCTCGGTCGTCTCAATCGGTTCCGCATCACCGGCCGTAAGTCAAAGGCCAGCCGGCGACACACCCGCGGCCGACACGAGCCGCGCTGGCGACCCCGTCCGCGAAGACACGCTGATGATGCTCCGCGACGCGCCGGAGATCCCCGGATATGAATTGCTGGATGTGCTGGGCCGCGGCGGGATGGGCATCGTCTATCTGGCCGAGCAGATGAGTCCCCGCCGCATCGTGGCCCTCAAGACGATCATCGCGGGTCCGCTGGCGAGCAAGGCACTCAACGCACGATTTCGGCGCGAGATCGAGGCCGTCGCGCGCGTGCCGCACTCGCATATCATCACACTCTTCGAGATCGGCGAGTATCAGGGGCATCCCTACTTCACGATGGAATATCTCGGCGGCGGGACGCTGGCCGATCGAATCCACGAACGGCGGTTCACTGGCGACGAGGCGGCGGCGATTCTGATCAAGCTGGCGCGGGCGGTGCATTCGGCCCATCAGTTCGGTTTCGTGCACCGCGATCTCAAGCCTTCAAACATTCTGTTCACGGCGGAGGGGACGCCCAAGATCGCCGACTTCGGCCTGGTGAAATGGCTGACGGAAGCCCAAGACGAGTCCCCCGCGACCCGCTCCGGCGAGGTCATGGGGACGCTGAGCTATATGTCCCCGGAACAGGCGAGCGGTAATTCCAGTCGCGTCGACGCGACCAGTGACGTCTATTCGCTGGGCGTCATCCTGTACGAGATGCTGACGGGGCGCTGCCCGTTCGTCGGCAACGACCTGATCACGCAGATTCTCACGGCCGAGGTGCCTTCACCAGCCTGGCTCTGTCCCGGAATCTCGCGAAATCTCGAACGCATTTGCCTGCGTGCGCTGCGGAAAGATTCCAAGGACCGCTATCAGACCGCCGAACAGTTCGCCCGTGACCTGGAGCGCTACCTCAATCGCGAACCGATCGACAAGCCCTCGGTGTGGTATCGGGTGAAGACCGGAGTCCGACGGCAGTGGAAACTGCATCGCCGACGGTTGCTGACGATTACAGCCGCCGCGTGTCTGATCGCCGCGACGGCGACGTGGGCCGCGACGGGATACCTCTATCGCTGGGAACACGTGCGGTACTACAACAACTTCTCCCTCCAATGGCTGCAGGTCGTCGGCCAGGGAGAACTGTCGGCTGAAGAAGTCGCCTCTCGATTTCAATCCTACGAAGTGGTCACTCGCGGACGGCTCGGCCCGGTGAAGCGAGTGACGGTTGTAGGCCCCGATGGGCTGCCCAGTTCCCTCAACCGAGTCGAACCCTTCCTGTTCGACATCCGTGACGGACTCCCCACCGAGTCGAGAGAAGTCATGTACCTGATCGAGTACGACGGCGAGGGGCGACTGGTGGAACAGAACGCGCTCGACGGGGAAGGGAAGGTGATCTGGCAGTTCCTGGCCGACTACTCTGAAGACAGCCCCGGCAACGGCAAAACCGTCGTCATCGCGAGATACCTCGACGCCGAGGGAAACGACATCGACACGCCGACCGGCGCCAGCCGCATTCGCATGACGCTGGACGAAGACGGCTGGATCGAACGGGTTGATTTCCTGTCGGGAAAGGGAACACCCGCGGCCAGCA
This sequence comes from Planctomycetaceae bacterium, assembly GCA_031402175.1. Lineage (GTDB taxonomy): Bacteria > Planctomycetota > Planctomycetia > Planctomycetales > Planctomycetaceae > JANNSB01. The sequence continues at coordinate 5,651 of JANNSB010000254.1, read as the reverse complement.
CGCAAGGTTACTTTGGATTCCTCTACGCGTACGACGACGAGCACCAAATCATTCAGCAGACGTTTATCGATCCCGACGGAAGGCCGATGCTCAGCCGCGACGGAGTCGCCGGCCTCACGATGTCGTACGACGACGCCCGCGGCTGGCTGACCAAAGTCACCTACTTCGACACGCAGGGACAACCCACCTCGATGGTGTTTGGCCTTGCGGCGGCGTATTCGGAGTACGACGAATTTGGCAACATGGTCGAACTGCGAGGCGAAAACGCTGATGCTTCTCCCGCCGTGCTGGGTGACCAAAGCGCAACTTCCGCCGTTTCGCGAGAAGTCTATGGCTTCGAGGATGGCGTGTGGCGGACATACACCGGCTACACCGTGTCGGACGAAGTCGTCATCGAAACCTCATTCGACTATGACCAGGCCGACGAACGCATCGTGCGGACGACCAGGCAATATGCCGCGCCCGGAGACGTCGAGGTTGGTTTAGACAGCATGCTCGACTTCAATTATCTGCACCTGCAGGAGTGTTCCTGGGGCGCAGGCAGCCGCGCGACCGGAGACACCGTGCACATCAACTACGAGCGGGATGAATTCGGACGCGTTGTCGAAGAACGGCACTTGGACGGAATGTCGTCGGAGATCGATGAAAGCAGCCGGCCGTTTAAGGTCGTGGAGTACGAATACGAGTTCGGCCGGTTGTCGTCGCAGACCGTCACGACACATTCCGGTTCCGCGGAAGAATCCGCGGTTGCCGACGTCGTCCTCACCGAGTTCGAATACGACGATGCCGGGCGACGGACAATCGAGCGCTCGTATCACGGAGGCGACGCGGATCCCGCAGCGCTGTTCATCGTGGCCGACATCGAGTACGACCGCCGCAGCGGCCGGCGCGTGCGGGAGTCGTATCACGCGGATGAGAATCGGTCGATCCCGTATCATGATCCAGATTTGCGATGGTCGAAGTTGAGCTTCGAATACGACTCGTTCGGCCGACTGACGCGTCACATCTATTCGGGATTCCCCGAAGACCTCGCCTATTCGCGCTACGTGCAGGAATTCGACCCGCACGAACGGATCATCGCCGAGAGTTTCTGGAAACCGGCAGACGGCGGCGAGGGAGACATCGTACCTGCCCGCGGCCCTGCCGGCTGGGAACGCCGCGAAACGGTGTACGATGACTTCGGTTTGACCGGACGGGAGGAAACATTTGGCCACGATCCCAAGGAAGGCTACGCCCAGTTGCGCATCGTCTACAATGGCCTGGAGCGAACGAAAGAATACACCTACTGGAATGGTCCCGACACCCTCGCACGCCATCCAGATGGAAACCACACTTGGATCAAAACCTTCCGCGAGGATGGAACGCTCGCCCTCGAGGAGCATCGCGACTTCCCGGTAGAGTCGCCGGTGCAGTCCGTCGTTTGGGAATACGACCAGGACGGACGAGAGGTCTCAGTCAAATGGCTCGACGAGGACGGCAATCCTGCCTGGAACAACGAAGGCTATCAGGGAGAAACCACCGAGTACTGGCCCAACGGCCTTGAACGCCGACATGAACTGTGGGGGTGGGACGTCGAGGAAAAGGGTTATCCCGTGCTTGTCAACCTCTACGATGAACAAGGCCGGGAACGGCAGAGCCGGGCTGAGGATGGTCAGGGCAACCTGTACGTTCCTCGGGGCTCTTACGCGATGGATGAGTACCTGTACGAAGGGGATAGGCGCGTCGAACATCGTCGCATTGGGTTCGATCAGGAAGTCTTCGGCTTCTTTCAGACGATCGATCACTTCGATGAACTGCAACGCGAGATTCTCGTTGAGTGCCACGATGAAAACGGCGTGTGCATCCCCTCCAACATTGAACTGGTGGGGCGCACTGAAACCATCTACGACGAAGAATCATCGACGAGCCGCAGCATCAGCACGGTCATCTCCGACAGAGTCGGCACCGATCGACGGGTGATCGAGTTGAATGAGGACGGACAACCGGTCTCCGAGGAATACTACGATGCCGAAGGAAACCTGGTGATGTCGAAACTGGGGTTCGCGCGGGCCGAGATCGATTACAGCGTCGATCCGCCGGCGGCCGCGCTCTTCGACGCCGAGGGAAACCCCGTCACTTGCGAAGTTCGCATCGACTTCATTATTCCCGGCGACATCGCCGACACTCGCGGATTGATGGTGGGGGACATCGTGCTCTCGTATGCCGGTGTGCCTGTGTCGTCGAGACACACTCTCAAGGCCGTGCAGGACAGTTTCGCTCTCACGGCGAAAGACGTCACCATCGTCGTGAGGCGCGACGGCGAACCGAAGGCCATCGACGTCAGCACTGGCAGGCTCGGACTGATGTGGTGGGAGCAGCCTGCCGCGCCATCCCCCTAGGTTTCTCGCGCAAGTTTTGAGGGACCGACGATCTTGTAGGAAACGTCGTTTTCGAACTCCAAATCTCAAGGACATGCTCGTGAACAACTCTCATGCCCCCGTCGTCTTCGTCTGGCCCGGCGACCTGCACCTCGAAACTGCCGACCGCGAGAACTATCGCGTCGCGGAATGGATGGTCGATCAGGTGAACACTCTCGTGCGCCCTGACTTCGTGCAGTGGGCCGGTGACAATGTGCAGCATGCGACCGAGGCGCAGTTCGAGCTCTTCGGCAAACTGTGCGGCCGGCTGACCGTGCCGAATTTCCCGCTGGTCGGCGATCACGACGCCCATCACGATCCGAAGGCGAGTGCATACAAGTCGTACTATGGCGAGACCTATGGCGCGATGTCACTGAACGGGTATCGCTTCATCCGGCTCAACACGATGGAGTACAAGCCGCTGGGAATCTCCGAGGAGCAGATCGCGTGGTTCAAGTATCAGCTCGACATCGCCAAGGCGCAGGACGAGCGAGCGGTGATTTTCCAGCATCACTATCCCTTCCAGATCATGGAAGACTTCGCCGGCCCCGGCATCGATGAATGGCGATCGCTGGTCATGTCGCGTCCGATCACCGCGATCTTCGCCGGCCACACGCACTATGGGCAGATCGCCAACGACGGACACAATATCACGATCGCCACGCGGTCAATCGGCGATCCCGAAGGCGGCCCGGCAGGCTTCTCGGTGGTCTACCTGCACGGCGATGACCTGGCGGTGTCCTATCGCAGCATCGAGGACAAAGGCCCGATCGTGCTGGTGACGCATCCCCGAGACGCGCTGCTGGCGACGGACGGTCGGCATATCATCAGCGGAATGGATGAATGTTGCGTCCGCACCTGGTCGAACTCGCCGATCACTTCGGTGACCATGCGGCTCGCTTCGGGCAGTCCAGTTGAAATGAAATCGACGAAGCCGAACGAATGGAGCGGTCCTCTGCCGGGAGATCGATTGCCGAAGGGTGAATCGCAGGTCACCGTCGATGCGACAGACGCCGAGGGAAACGTCGGCCGGTCAAGGATCAATGTCATCGTCGACCGGAGCCGAAGGTACACCGCTTATCCACGAGTCTATCCCGAAGTGACCGGGACCCGTTTCTGCTGATTGATGATACGTTGATCGATCGGTGGGGACGGTTTTTCGATCACGACGTACGATCCGTCTGTCGAAACTGCTTTCAACCTGCTCCGGTGAATGTCACTTCACGTTATGCCCTCGTGCTCGAGCCGGCATCGGTAGATTGGGCCAGTGAATGACGTCGGCGTGTCGCACCGGAGCAGGTTCGCGGAGCGGCCGTTACTCCGCCAACGGCGGTGGAGGTGGAGTGTGCATCAGTTCCTCGAACTCCCGCAGGTCGCGGAGAACGGCGAGATCGGGATCCTGCTGCATGTGATCGAAGTCGGTCCAGCCGGCGGCGATTGATTCGCGGAGGCAGGCGATCGCCAGGTCGATGAAGTCCTGCCGTTGGGTCTGTTGTTCGACGGTCATGCGGCGAGCGGAACAACGTCGCGTGCGCAAGTCGCGGGTCCAGCCCTCGCAGCAACGGCGCATGCCCAAGTCTCATCCAAAACGAACCGCCGGCGTAAAGTTCACCGACGCGAGTTATCGGCGTGCAATCACTCGGGCTTGCGAAGTGGCGCTAGGCATGCCCAAAGAGCTGCGAAACATCGACAGCAGGTTCCGGGGGAAGAAGTTTAAGAAACTGACTTCGGACGCGCAGCGGACTGAGAAGGCTCGGCTGCGACAGGCGGCGTCGGCTTGGAGAGAGCACCACGTCTGGAATCCTAATCAACTCCGGCACACCCGCGGCATCGATCTCCGCCACGAGTACGGCATCGAGGCCGCGCAGACCGTCCTCGGTCATGCGAACCTCGACACGACCGAAATCTACGCCGAGGCGAACTTTGCAAAGGCGAGGACGATCATGGCCGCCGTTGGGTGATCGGCCGGCATCCCGCGCTGATCCCGCAGTTTACAAAAACAAGCAGCACGAACGTGCCGCGGATGAATTCATCCAACGGCAGGCTCGTGCTGGTGTGGCTGCGGAGGTGTCCTTATCGACTTTGGCCCAGCTCTTGATCCAAGGCGATCTCGAGCAATTCCTCGTCGAGGGAAGTCGATGCAGAACCGTCAACATTAGAAGGCGTAACGCCGGCGGTTTTACCGGCGGCTAAGAAGGACTCGAGATCAGACTCGAGCACATACCTGCGACCGCCAACCAAAATGCTCGCGAGCTTGCGGCCCTTGCTGCCTCGCATCACCCACCTCCAAACGGTGGAAACGCCGACGTCAAGCCGGCCGGCAACGTCGGTGAGCGAGAGACGTGGAGCGTCAATAATCGACAGAGTTGCAGTCTGTGGCACGTGTATCATGTGGGTAGTTGGGCAAACTGTGAAAATGAACAATGGTTGTCACCTAAAACCTCCTGTTGGGTGGCCAAAGTATTTTCACAAGCACGCCCAAAACCTCGTTGGCGTCAGAACGACGCCGATCGTCGATGGAGATTTGCCGCGGCATGGCGGCATGATCTCTCGCTGATGGTGACGCCGACTCACCGATAATCGAAAAAGATTGGCTAACGCAAGTTCTCGGTGATATCGCGACAACCGGGATTCACCGCTGATGTCGTGACGCGCATTGTCCGTATCGTGCTTGTACCGGTCGAGTCACATCACTGGGAAGATCTGCTTGCCGCGCCCACGGCGATCAAAGCCTGTCGGACATGTTCGTCCGAGGCGAATTGTGCCGAGAAGATTTGTCGGATGATGCCTGCCTGATCGATGACATAAGTGTCCCGCCCCGGAAAGAGCCCCATCGTCTTCGGAACCGCAAATGCCTTGCGAAGCGAGCCGTCCACATCGCTGATCAAGGGGAACGACAACTTATGCTGACGCACGAACGCACGGTGACTTTCCTCGGTATCACTGCTGACGCCGATCACGTCTGCCCCGGCATCGATGAATTGATCATACGAGTCGCGAAAGGCACAGGCTTCCTGTGTGCAAATCGGCGTGCCGTCTTTGGGGTAGAAGAACAGCACCAATGCACGCTTCCCAAAAAAGTCAGCCAGACGGATCTTGTTGCCGTCATAAGTCGTCGCGGAAAAGTCCGGTGCGCGGTCGCCAACTTCGAATTGTGCCACGTTCGTTCTCCCAGATGTTGCGTTGTCGGTATCTCTCAGCGTAACGACGACCATGCCATCCACAGCACCAAGGCCCCGTGCAGGCTCCAAGCGG
>JANNSB010000253.1:0-3178 GCA_031402175.1 Planctomycetaceae bacterium | reverse complement strand
GGGGGATCGCGAACCTCCATGCTTACGGCACGGGCTTCATCGTGTCCCCCGATGGGCATATCGCGACCGTGTGGAGCCATGTGCTCGATACGTCGGCTGTCACCGTCGTGCTCGATGATGGCCGCAGGTTCTATGCCGAAGTCCTCGGCGCAGAGCCCGCTCTCGATGTGGCCGTGCTCAAGATCGATGCCGAGAACCTCCCGTACTTCGATCTCGATGACCTGGGACGCGCCGGGCCGGGAACGCGAGTGCTGGGTTTCAGCAATATGTTCAAAGTGGCCGAAGGTGATGAGCCGGTGTCCGTGCTGCATGGCGTGATTGCGGCGGCGACGACTCTGTCGGCTCGCCGCGGCCGGTACGAAGTGCCCTACACCGGCGACGTTTATATCGTCGACGCCATCACCAACAATCCCGGCGCGGCGGGAGGCGTCTTGACCAGTTACGACGGCGAACTTCTGGGGATGATCGGCCGCGAACTCAAGAACCAGGAGAACAATACCTGGATCAACTACGCCATTCCGGTCGAGGCTCTCCGGCAGACCATCCGCGACATTCAGGAGGGGGTCTTCCGTCGGCAGGATCCGATGGAGACCGACGAGCCTCTCAATGAGGCTTCGCTGGTCGATCTGGGCATCGTGCTTGTTCCGAATGTGATCTATCGCACGCCGGCCTACGTCGACAGCATCATCGAGGGATCGCCGGCCGCCGAAGGTGGCCTGAAGCCCGACGACTTGATCGTGTTCGTCAACAACGAGCTGATTCACTCGATCAGGCATCTTGATGAATCGCTGGCGCGCCTGGAACCTGGCGAAGACTTCACTCTCGTCGTCCGCCGCGGCCGCACGTTGATCACGGTGACGCTGGCAATCCCGGATTGAAGATCGAGGATGGCGGACTCTGCGTGTGGTCTCTTGGTGTTCGCAATATGAAATATGAACGCTTCGAGGATCTCCCTGTCTGGCAGAGTGCCGTTGAATTGGCACGTCGCATCTACGTGCTGACAAAAGCCAAGTTCTTCGCTCAACCTGGCGATCTGCGAGATCAACTGCGTCGTGCTTCGCTGTCGATTTCGAACAACATTGCCGAAGGCTTCGAACGCGGTTCGACGGCTGAACTTCTGATGTTTCTGTACATCGCCCGCGGTTCAGCAGGTGAGGTCCGTTCCATGCTTCGCGTCTGCGAACAGATGGCGAACGAAACGGATTTCAAATCTGAGATCTCAGATCTCAGATCTGAAATCACTCAACTGATCGCACTCGCAGAATCATGCTCACGGCAATTACGAGGCTGGGCTGATAGCCTGCAGAATTCGGACATCAAGGGCCAACGGCACTTGAATGACCAGACGCGCTCAGCGTTCAAATCGCGCAATAGTGCTGATCGAGTTCGCCAGCAGGTAGATGCGATATTCCGAGCCGCTCATCCGGAACTCTTTCCAGCATCTGATTTGGACACCCAATAGCCCATTGCACTTGCTGCCAATCACAGCCGGTTGAAATGCTGCCCTCCCGCAGGTCTTGCCGCTCGACGCGGAATTGCCCCATCTGGCATTGTCGGCACTTCGCGAACTGCCATAGTTTTCACGGGTGACCGGGTCGCTGGATGGCACAAGCTCCATCCGCGGGATGTACCCGACGATTCACCGTCTGGAGGAGTCCATGGCCACGGAGGCGCCGCGATTGTCGGGCACTGCGTCGCGCCGGGACTTCGCGCAACACCGCCCCCATCCTGCCAGCAACTCGCGAATTCGGTCCGAGCCGCTGAAATTCTTGCTCTGCGGCGACTTTCGCTTGGGAGAAGTCTGCCAGCCTCAGCCGGGACTCGATCCGCAGATGGACGGGAAGCTGATCTCGGCACCTTACATCGCCGCCACGCAGGTCATTGACCTCGCGATCTTCGAACAGGTCGATTTTGTCATCCTTGTCGGCCACCTGTTTTCACTCACCGATTACGGCGTGCAGGAGCCGACATTCCTCATGCGGCAATTCGCCCGCCTGAGCGAGCTTTCCATACCCGTGATTTGGGCCAGAGATCGACAATCATTGGATAAGGCACTGCCCGATTGGATCTCGTGGCCGAATAACGTGATCGAGATCGATTCCAGCGCACGGCAGGACTTTGTGTTTCAGCGCGCGGACGGCGTTTCGGCTGAGATTGCCAGCTTGCCTCGAACGCACTCGGCGCCCCTGACCGATCGAACACTGCAGATCGGAGTCATACCGGGGCGTGCAGACTTTGCACACGCGCCACATCCCGGGCTGGTGTTTGACATCCACGTCGCAGCCAGTGGCGCGTGGACGGCCGCGGACCGCGTGGACCACTCAATTCCCCGCGAGTTCTCCCGCGGCATCGGGCCGCAAGGCAGAAGCTTTGATGAATATGGACCCCACGGCTGCTGGCTCGTCACAGTGGAATCCCCCAGGCAAGTGCAGGTCGCCTTCGTACCCTGCGATGTCATTCGCTGGCGTCGCGAGGTCGTCGAGATCTCCGACGACACGAGTTGGGACGAATTGCTGCTGACCTGTGAACTGCAGTCGCGGCGTACTGCGTCGAGTGGACACGCAGCGACGCTCATCAAGTGGCAACTGCTCGGCCACGGATCGCTCAGCCGCGAGCTTTGGGATGCGAGCCGAATGGAGACGTTCATTCACTCCCTGCGTCAGTCGCTGCAAGGCGAGAGCGCCCTTGATGGTCGCATCTCGATTGCCGACGTGGAATTGGTGTTCGATCCGCGGGAAGAAGCCCGCCTGCGGTCCGAGAAATCCGCGTGGGCAGCGTGGAGTTCGGCGATTGATGAGTTGGAAAGCACGCCCAGCCTGCATCCATTGGAAGATCTCGACACAGAACACGGACGCGACACGCAGACAGTTCGCGAATCCGACCCGGCGATTCGAGTTCCGTACTTCAAGAAGTTGCGGCGCACGGCCCTTCACAAATTGATTCGGCGCGTCGGAGATGAATGACGCCGAGAGCGCCCGACCCAGTCCAACAGGTCACGTCTGATGTATATCTCAGCCCTGCAGATTCAAGGATTCGGTCAACTCAGCGATTTCCTTCTGGAAGGTCTGACTCCAGGCCTGAATGTCATTTACGGCCCCAACGGGTCGGGCAAGTCGACGCTCCTGCAATTCGTGCGCGGAGTGCTGCTGGGGTTCGACGAATCGCGGCAACTGGGGCT
>JANNSB010000252.1:0-19557 GCA_031402175.1 Planctomycetaceae bacterium | reverse complement strand
GGCACGGCGGCATTGTCATTCGTGTTCACTTTTTGAGGGGCCCCTCATGACAAGAAACTCGGTAAATGTGATGTTTTGTTTGGCGTTCGTCGGCCTGTGTCTCGCCTGCTGCGGGACGGCATCAGCTCAACTGACTGGACCAGGAGACGTTGCGATTGTCGGATGGAATGCAGATGGAAACGATGACTTGGCCTTCGTGGCTCTCGTCGATCTGCCGCAAGGAACTTCGATCACGTTTTGTGATCAGGAATGGGATGGGACCGCGTTCACTGAAGGTGAAGGGCAGATCAGTTGGCTGGCCGACAATGACGTTCCCGCGGGAACCGTGGTGTCGTTCTCGAATCTGTCGACCGATCCGGTGGCCGACGTCGGCTCCCTGGGTACCGGCGAACTGAACCTGGCGGCCACCGATGAGTCTCTGTTTGTGTATTTCGTCAATCCGCAAGGAGAGATGGTTTTTCTCACGGCCTGCACCATCGACAGCACCGACGGATTGGAGACCTTGGAAGGGACCGGGCTGGAATTCGGTCGAACCGCCATCGACTTCGCATCCAGCGAACACAAAGATAGTGACCTTCTGGTCTACACGGGCCCTCGGGACCGCGAGGCCAAGTTCTCGGACTTCGCGCGTCGCATCAACGACCCAATGTTCTGGGCGGCACAGGATGGCAGCGGGAGTCAGGCGGAAGACGGCACGCCTCCCGACCTCCCCTTCGACAGCACGCCATTCACGTTGAGGTAAGCTGAATCTCCAGTGACTTTCGAACAGCGTTACATCGGTATCGACATCGGCGGCAGCAGCGTCAAGCTCGGCATCGTGGACGATGCCGGGCAGGTTTCGATTCAGCGCGCACTGCCGCTCGATGTCTCAGGTGGACGCGATGCGATGGTCGCATCGCTGTTCGATGAAGTCGAGTCCCTGATCGCCGATGCCGATCTGGCGCAGAGTGACATCGCCGCCATCGGCATCGCCGCGCCGGGTACGATCGACTTGCCGAACGGCATCATCTTGCATCCCTTCAACCTCCCGGGATACGAGAACCTGCCACTTCGCGCCTATTTCGCCGATCGCTACCGCAAACCGACTGCCTTGCAGAACGACGCCAACGCTGCCGCCCTGGGAGAGTATTGGATTGGGGCGGCCAGGGATGCCGAGAGCCTGATGTGCTGGACGCTCGGCACCGGCGTCGGTGGGGGCATTGTGCTTGGCGGAAAAATCCTCGAAGGAGCGCACTCCCATGCCGGCGAATGCGGCCACATGATCCTGCAGATGGAAGGAGGCCCGAGGTCGCCGTTTGGAATACATGGCTCGGCCGAACTCTATGCCGGCGGCAAGGCGTTGATGCGGCGTTGCGAGGAGGCACTGCAGACCTCCAGGCAAAGTTCACTCAAAACGCTGGCGTCGGCGGGAGTCGCCATCACTCCACTCGAGATCGCTGCCGCTGCCGAGGCAGGGGACGAGTTGGCTCTGGAACTGGTCATGGATACTGCGAAGTACCTGGGGATCGCGACCGTGAACATCATGCATATTCTCAATCCAGAGATGGTGCTGATCGGCGGCGCGATGACGTTCGGTGGCAACGATTCGCCATTGGGAAGGCGATTTCTGGAACGAGTGAAGTCAGAAGTCCAAACTTGGGCGTTTCCGATTCCCGCCGCCCGAACGAAGATCGAGTTCGCCGCACTGGGCAACAGCGCGGGCTTCGTCGGAGCGGCGGCTTGCGCGCGGGATCTGGTCGTCAATTCTTAACTCGCTTCGCCCAAATTGCGACCGCACATTCGGTGCATCCGGCAACTCTTACTTAGCGTCGCGAGTTTGCCCCGTTTCCGCCATCGGAAGAGTACATACAGCTACCGCAGCTTTCCGATCTTGAAGGCAGCGTGCGAGACAACGACTGTGGGATCGGTCGGCTTCGCACAGCAACGGCCACATCGGTTTCACGACCGAACAATCCACAGGAGGTGCGATCATGTTGGTCCTTTCCAGACATCGTGACGAGTCGATCATGGTGGGTGACGATATCGTCATCACCGTCATCGACATTCGCGGCGACAAGGTGCGCCTGGGCATCCAGGCTCCTGCCAGCATCGCAGTCCACCGCCAGGAGGTGTACGACGCGATTCAGCAGGAAAAGCAGGCGAAAGTGTCGCCCGCGGAATGATCTTCCTTGCCGGCGGAAGTGAGAGACAGCGGAGGGATTGCTAGAATCGACTGGCAATTTCCCCCCGAATGTTCAGGTCGTAGCACCCTCCATGTCTCTCGCTTCTCCGCTGACAACGCTGTCCGATGCGGACATCGCCCATTGGTTCGCGACGCAGCTTCCGCTCAATGACTTTCGCGGAAAGCGTGTTCTGATCGTCGTTCCCGACCATACTCGCACCGCCCCGCTGGCACTGCTCTTCGGCTTGCTGTTCGATCGCATAGGAGCGGCCGCTTCCCAGCTCGATGTGATGTTCGCGTTAGGCACACATCCGCCGTTGTCGTCCGAGCACATGCATCGACTTCTAGGGTTCGATGATCCAGGTCGAGCCAATCACTACGCCAACGTGAGGCTGTTTAACCACGAGTGGGACCGGCCCGCCGCGCTGACGACGATTGGCACCTTCTCGGAGTCAGACACTCGCGAGATCACCGGCGGCCTGCTGTCCCGCGAGGTGCCGGTTACGATCAACGCCCGCATCCGCGACTACGATACACTGCTGGTGCTGGGGCCGGTTTTTCCACATGAAGTCGTGGGGTTTTCGGGAGGCAACAAGTACTTCTTTCCAGGGATTTCGGGGCCGGAACTGCTGAACTTCTTTCACTGGCTGGGGGCTTTAATCACCAACGTCGGCATCATCGGCGTGAAGTCGACGCCTGTAAGAAGTGTGGTCGATCGGGCCGCGGCCTTGATTCCAAACGAACGCAGGGCGATCACGTTCGTGGTGTCGGCCGATGGCAAGGTCGGGCTGCATGGGCTGTTCTACGGGACTCCGGAAGACGCTTGGAGCCAGGCCGCCGATCTGTCGGCCCAGGTGCACATCGTTCGCAAGCCGACGCCATTTCACACTGTGTTGTCGTGTGCCCCGCCGATGTACGACGAACTCTGGGTCGCAGGTAAATGCATGTACAAACTGGAGCCAGTCGTCGCCGATGGGGGAGAACTCATCATATTTGCCCCGCACATGGATGAAATCTCGGTGACGCACGGCAAGACGATTCGCGAAATCGGTTATCACTGCCGCGATTACTTCACCCAGCAGTGGGAGCGATTCTCGCATTATCCCTGGGGAGTGCTGGCCCATTCGACGCACGTTCGCGGTACGGGAACTTTCACGAATGGCACCGAACAATGCCGGGTTCGCGTGACCCTGGCTTCGCAGATTCCACCCTCGGTATGCGAGTCGATCAATCTGGGCTATCGCGATCCCAGAGACATTGACATCGAGTGCTTTGCGAATCGCGAACACGAACACGAAGGCGTGCTGCTGGTCCGCAAGGCTGGCGAACTGTTGTTCCGCCTGGATGAGTGACGTTCTCTGCTGCCTGTGAGACTGAAACGAAGCGCCACGCAGATGACCGTTGTCCTACTGCGATTGGCACGACATGCCTATCCACCGCAGGTTCGCCATGATCGCTGAATCGCGTCCTCTCGTTGGGCTGGGCAGAATCGGCTCATGAGATTCAGACGCTGCGGCCGATACAACCGGATGGACGAAGGGGCTTTGGGGGGTATCGAAAATGCGCAGATTCTGCTCTTGGGGGCGGCGCGCCGCTCATTCACATCCTGTCATATCGCTTGTGGCTGCAGCCGCATGCGCCTCGGGAATCGCTCTGCAGGGCTGCTCGCAAGGCAATAGCGGCCGCAGCCTGCTCAGCCGATTGACGCGTTCGGAGCCGACGGAAACCGCTTCGAGTGCGTCAGCTGTCGAGAGTGATGATGCGGCCGTTGCCGGTGGACTGCGTCAAGGGACGCGACGAGAAGCGGGAGTGGCCAGCGTCGCGCCTGCCGACACCGAACGCCACGAGACGATTGCTCCACGCGAAACTTCTCCAGCCACGCCAACGTCGCGCGACCCCTGGATTCGCCAGCCTTCGCCCACCATTCCGGATGATGGACGGCCCGTCGCCAGTGCCGATCGCTCGGCAACAACAACGGCTCCGCGATCTCGCGGGGTGGAGGAGTGGCTCAACGAAATCGACAGCCAGCGACAACCATCTCAGGTCGAATCGACTGGTTTGGCACGGTTGAGGGACATCGAACCCGAAACGCCGACATCGGCCGTCAACCCATTCAGTGATCAGACTGCGTTGGCGTCGTCGCGGCAATCCATCGGTCGGCCTGCATGGGCCAGCGAGTCGATGCCGCAGACGAGCCGGCCGGAACGCACATCGCCGACCCAGACCACTCAACAGACGCAGGCGCAAACGATTTCCTCGTTGGCCAACGCTCCGTCCGATGCAGCTTCAGTCTCTCGACGGACCGATGCGCTGCTGCAGGTCGACGCGTTGTTGACCCGTGCTCACGACTTGGAAGCTCATGGCAAGCCACACGAGGCGTATCGGTTCGCGCTGGTCGCGCATCAGATCGTACAGCAGGAGCGACTCACCTTGCCGCCAGGTCAAGAACGACCAATCGATTATCTCGATGCTCTGTCGGCGGCCTCGGACACTGTCGGACACGACTCGGCGTGGACTCATCAGCAGAGTGGCCCGCGATCGAGCCAGCCCACCTCCTTCAGCGTCGCCGGCGTACACCGCGGCACTCAATCCCATGAGCAGGATGAGTGGGTCGCCTCGTTTGCATCGCAGTCCACGGAACGTAACTCGCCATTTCAGGAAACATCTGGCTTTGCCGAATGGCGGACATTGCCACCCAGTCAAACAACGATGTCGAGCCCGGCCAATTCGCCAGAGATTCGATCGGCCACTTTCGACGGCAACGCGGTTCCGACGATTCGCCCGTCATCATTCAGACAGCGTCGCGAGCCGGACGCCGTTGCACAACCGGTTGCTCCCGAGGCGACAGGCACCGAAGCCTATGGACCGCGATTCTCGGATCCCGTCACTTCGAACGATGTTGAACTGCGAAGTAACACTGCGGTGCAACCGGTTTCGCTGTCGGGTGAATTGATCGACCCCATCGACACGGCCTCGTTGAGCCAGCCTCAACGGATGTCGGCACCACTTGTCGAACCACCTGCGTGGCGGCAACCGTCGGCTATGAGCGACAACACCGCAGTTCCCGCGATTGAAACAGGCCTGCTCGCACCGCAGCCTGGCCAGGCGCAACAGACGGCATTCAATCAACCGTTTGCGTCGTTTCAGGGTCCAGCCTTTGGGACACAAGTTGCCGCCGCTGACCCGATCGCGGCTGAAAACAGCTTGACCAGTGACAACTCGGACGGCCTTGGTGTGCTCGCCGTCGAAGCCGATGCCGACTCCGAGCAGCGCGTGGCTGGAAAATCGCTGACCTTTTGGGCGATGATTGGCGGACTGGTTCTGCTGCTGGCGTGTGCTCTGCTGCGGCGTCCGACCGAGCCTCGCGAATCGTTCCATTGATTGCCGGTTGGTGTGGGCGATGCAGGTTCTAAGCAGTCGAGCCTGGCGTCATCGTGTCCCATGCCTGAATCCGAACTCAATGCCGATGTAATGGTCGTCACGGGCCGCCTTGCCGAGCGGCTCGTCCGGCAGGTGACCGACGACATCGCCCGGGAGACGCACGGCTCGCTGCGAGTCGTCGTCGTTCCGATCAGCGTCGCGGCGCTGTGTCATGTGGACTGGCTGCTCCGCAAACTGCCGGAGGCCTGGCCCAACGACGCAACAGACATCTCCCGCGTAATCCTGCCAGGCTGGTGTCAGGGAGATCTGACGCTGCTGAACGAGCGGTTCGGCATTCCATTCGAACGGGGTCCGATCGACATTCGCGACTTGCCGGCCTACCTCGGACTTGGTGCGAAACCTCCGGTGAATCTTGTCGAGTACGACATCGAGATTCTGGCCGAGGTCAATCATGCTCCTCGATTGAGTGATGCCGACATCGTCGCGCTCGCGGCCAGATACCGCGAACACGGTGCCGATGTGATCGACATCGGCACCGTGCCCGGCGAGTCCTGGGGACGCATTGAAGAAGTCGTCGTTCTGCTGATGCGCGAGGGGCACCGTGTCTCGATCGACAGCTTCGATCGACGCGAAGTCGAATCGGCTGTTGCGGCAGGTGCCGAACTCGTGCTGAGCTGTCAGCGAGCGACGGTCGACTGGATGAGCAAACTGGGCGTCGAGCTTGTGGCCATCCCCGATACGCCCGATGATGCCGACTCGCTGGACGATCTCGCGGCCCAGCTTGATGCGCTCGGCGTGCGGTATCGGCTCGATTCCATCCTGGAACCGGTCGGCGTCGGCTTCGCGAAGTCGTTCGCACGCTATTTTGATGTGCGGCGCAGGCATCCGGAGGCAGCCGTGATGATGGGGATCGGCAACGTCACCGAACTGGCCGAGACCGACTCGGCCGGCTTGTCGTTGCTGCTCGCGGGGGCCTGTCAGGAACTGGGTATTCAGAGCATTCTTACCACCGAAGTTGCCTCGTGGTGCAGGTCGGCAGTGCGTGAGTTCGATTTAGCCCGCCGGATCGTGAAAGTGGCCGTCGATCGCGGGATGCCGGCGAAGTCGATCGATCCGGGACTGCTGTTGCTTCGCGACCGCAAGGAACAACCCGTCGGCCAGGAAGTGCTCGACGACTGGGCGAAATCGATCAAAGATCCGAATTACAGGATCATCGTCGAACGAGGAGAGATTCATATCCTAAATCGCGACGGCTATTGGCGCGGCACTGATGCGTTCGAGTTGTTCGACCGCTTTATTGTTGACGCCGCCTCACTCGATGTGCCGCATGCGTTCTATCTGGGCTACGAACTAGCGAAGGCCGTCACCGCACTCACGCTCGGCAAACGCTATGTGCAGGACGAATCGCTGCGTTGGGGCCTGCTGACCATTCCCGAAGCGAGCGCGCACGAACGCCGACGGAAGAATGTTGACGGGTCATGAGGCCTATCTCGCTTGCAGTGACTTCAGGTCGCTTTGCAGCAGTTGTCTATCTTCGTCATCCGTGACCTGAGCCGCGAACGCAGTGGCGGTTGAAAGCTGCCGTGCACCCTCCGCTGTGTCGCCGGCCAGAAGCGCCGCGCGGGCCAATGCCTCGTGAGCATAGCCCCTGAGAAACGCTTCCTCCGCAAAAGTGTGCGCGAGACACAGCTCGGCGTATCGCTTCGCCTCGTCGACACGGCCAAGCAGCGCGTGAATGCGCGAAGACTGCCAATAGCCGATCGAGAGATTTCTCGCCTGGCAGTCAGGTCGCTGGCTCCAATGCCAGAGCGAGGCCTGATTGTGCTGAGTCATTCGCTCATCCTCGTCGGGCGTGCGATCGGGCTTGTCGATCAGTTCCCAGGCCAAATTGAAACAGCTGGCCGCAAAGTAGCGGTGGGCGTCGGCAAGGTCGAAATCAGGTGCATTCATCGTAAACTGCAGTCGCTTGCTAAACTGGATTCCAAAGGTGAGCCGTGCAGGCGTTTCTGCGAGAACTCTGGTGGTTCGGCATCAAGCAGGCCTGGGCCTGTTTGTTCGGTGCACTCTTGTTGGCGGCGATCCTCGTTACTGCATTCTGGTATCCCTTCACATCGCTGGCGAGGTACGACTTTCTGTTCTTGTACGCCATCGGAATCCAAGTGCTGCTGCTGAGTCTGCGGCTCGAGTCACCTCGCGAAGCGGTCGTGATTCTCGTGTTCCATGTGGTGGCCACCATCATGGAACTATTCAAGACTTCGACTGCGATCGGCTCGTGGCACTATCCGGAATCGTATCAGATCGGCATCGCCGGCGTCCCGTTGTTCGCGGGATTCATGTACAGCGCGGTGGGGAGCTACATCGCCCGTATCAGCAGGCTGCTCGACTTTCGCTTCTCACACTATCCGCCGATGTGGACGACCGTCGTCCTGGTGATGTTGATCTACGCCAACTTCTTTACGCATCACTACACCATCGATCTGCGCTGGGGCCTCGTGCTCGCTACTTTCGTGATGTTCGGACGCTGCCAGGTGTACTTTCGCCCCAAAGATGTTTACCACCACATGTCGCTCGTGGTCGGCTGGTTTCTGGTCGCGTTCTTTATCTGGATCGCGGAAAATCTCGGAACATTCGGCGGCATCTGGCTGTACCCCGATCAGTCGGAAAGCTGGCGCATGGTCTCCGCCTCGAAGCTCAACGCGTGGTATCTCTTGATGCTGCTGAGCTTCGTGCTCGTGACGCTCGTGCATCCGCCGAGACACTTCGCGGGAGGAGCAGTTGAGAGCGGAGGAAGTGAGAACAATGATGCCGACAATTGACGCTGATTCAGTCGACAGTAGCCGGCGCGTAAGAAAGAACGGACCCGCGTGGGTCCGTCCTTCGTGGAGATCTCACATCAGTAAACCACTATGGCGTCGGTTGCGTGAACAGGGCGCTCGATCCGGGAGGGGTCGCGCTCGTGGAACCGGGGAGCGTGGCTGAACCGGCTGCTTGTTCCACATTGCTCGGACCGCGGACGCTCTCGTAGGGGGAACCTTCGCTGGATGTCTGAGTCAGATGATTGTGGATTACGGCCGACTCGCGCAGTTGCTCGAACGTGACGGCGACCGACTCCTGCACCTTTTCTTCGGTGATCTGGGCGAGCAGTTCATCCCAAACATCGCGAATGTCGTTGACGATCGGCTCGGTGAGTCCTTCGCACCTGAGGATCACGTAGCGGTCGACGACGCCTTCCACGGCGATCAGTTCGGAGATCTGGCCGGGCTGCATGGTGAACGCGACCTCTTCGATTCGCGGATCACCACCGTTGCGGCGAATCGGAGGAATCAGGCCCCCCAACGGGCGAGTGTTCGGGTCGGCTGAATATTCCTTGGCCAGTGCATCAAACGTCTCGGGGGCGGCTTGGCACTTGTCCCAGATTTCATTCGCCTGACGCACGTTGCCTTCGATCAGAATCAGGCGGGCGCGAACACGCGGACCATAGTCGCGCTCGAAAGCGCGATACATGTCGTCCTCGGTGACTGTGATGTCGTTCCCCGCCAGCTTCTTCAAGGCCAGCATCGGCCAGATCACGTCGCGGTGATACTGGTCGGGGTTGATGCCGCGCTCGGACTGCAGCATCTGATACCACGTTTCCAGCGGCAGATTGAACTTCGAGGCGATGTCGATCACTTCCTGCTGAACCTCGGCCGGCGTCACGGTGACGCCCTTCTCATCGCAGGCCTGCTGAATGATCGTGCGGTTGATGATGTTATCGAGAATCTCGGCTCCGTAGCGCTCGACGGCGTCTCGGGCCACGATGTCGAAGTGAATCGTCTGGCCGTTGACCCGGGCAACCACTTCACTCGACTGCGATGGCGTTGCCGCGCCGGCGTCGACCTGGGATTGGGCCGACCCGGGCCGCATCCATTGAAACAAAATTCCCGCGACAATCACGACGCCCGCGGTGCCGAAGAGGATGGGCACCATCCGGCCTTTCGAGGACGTAGCGGGAGCGATGGTCGTCTGATCCGAGTGATTCCGTTCACTCATGTCCGTGATCTCCGTATCGAGTAAGCGTGTGGCAGTTCCGACTGCCTCCCCCGGGGCGAACGTGAGGCTCCCCCGATCATCAAGGGGCGGGGTTATATGTCTCCTGCGGGAAACGGGTCAACACCGCTTTTTCCCCAGCTTGCCGGGGCGGGTTTTGGCATAGTCGGCTGGACTCGACTCACCGTTCTCCAGCCGATCGACGATCATTTCCAGCAACTGCCGACCCTCGGGACTGTCGAACTGGCGCGACACCGTGCCATGGTTGATCGGCAGCACCACCGTGTCTTCGACGCCTTCCAGCCGGCCGCGCGAGACGGCGACCAGCCCGTCCCCGGAACCTGCGAGTAGCTCCTGCGGATCGTCCAGGATCGTTTCGATTCGCGGTGAGGCAAACTCGGCGAGCCGACTGCGTTCACGAAGAACGCCCCAAGTTAGTTTCATGCGTTCCAGTTGATCTTCCGAAACGACACCTGCATCGCCAAGGATAATCGTGTAATCGACATCTTCGCAGCGGGGACAGGAGTTGAGTTCACGGAAGAACCGAGAACTGGGCCGCAGGTCGTTGTGAGCTTCTTCCAGTCCATCGGCAAACGATCGCTCGACAAACGTCTCCAAGTCGACCTCGCCGCGCACGAGCCAGTGCTCGAATAGATCAAGTGCGCCCGGCAAATAGGCGATGTTCGAGCCTTGTGACGGTGGCGCGAGCATGATGAGCTGAGTAACGCTATCGGGCCGCAGTTCCAGATGCTCCAGCATCCAGCGAGCCGCCAGACCGCCCATGGAATGCGTCACGATCGTCACGCTGCGAGCGTCGTCCTCTGCCAGCAATGTCGCAAGAGTTTCGTCGGTCTTGAGCGTCTCGCTCAGAAACTCGCCGGCATCCGTCAGCGGCCCGTCGTTCGCATACTCCAGGAATCCGCATTGATAGCCCTCTGTCGTGAGCGCATCGGCCAATGGATGCAGCGCGACGGCGGATGATGTGTAGCCGTGAATGAGAATGACGACCTTCGATCGAGTCGGCGTCGAGGTAGGCATGTCGTGCCAGGACAGACCGTGGACCACGGGATCGTCACCGTCGACAGTCTCCACGATCAGTTCGCGGGCACGGCGGCGCATGTCGCGAGTGCTCTCATCGAGCGTATCGAGGTCGATCTCAATTCGCAGTTGCCAGCTGCGGTCGTCGCCGCGATCGGCATGAAAGTCGAGTCCCGCGGGCAAGACCAGATTGAGAGCGCGCAGGCTCAATCGAGTCCGGGCGGATTGAAGGTCGATCTCGCCGAACGTGACCGCGTCGTCCAGCACCTCCCCATCGAAATCGGCGACATCCGCCAAGGCGGCGGCCGCCGTGCTCCATGTGACGACGCCTTCCTCGCTGGGAATGCGCACCATGACGAACGACCCCTCGCGTTCGATCTGCCAACGGCTGTCAGCACGAGTCGGGCTCCCGCTCTGCAAAAGAACGGAGAACGCAAGAAACGTCGAATACAGCGGCGATTTCATGACAATTCGATGTGAAATGCGTGAGGGTTACGACCTCACAGGCGCAATCGCGGGCGAGTTATCACGCCAGATTCAGCCACAGGAGACAGATCGCCGGTTCATTCCCGACCTGTGGCCTGTCCCCTTCACCACGCCTTCCGTCCCGCCAGTATCTGTGCGATGTGCATTATCTGCAGCGGGCGATGTTGACGCAGTATCAGGCCTTCCAGGTGCATCAGGCAGGACATGTCGCCGGCGGTGATGACGTCGGCTCCCGCCGATTCGTGGTCGGCAATGCGGTCGTCCCCCATCATGCACGAGACAGCTTCTTCGCTGACGGCGAACGTGCCGCCGAACCCACAGCATTCATCCGGTCGTTGGAGCGTGACGAGTTCGAGACCCTCGACAAGCTCCAGCAGCGAACGAGGCTTGCTGAAGTCGGGTTCCATCCGTTCCGACGCTCGCCCCAGTCGCAGCTCACGCAGGCCGTGACAACTGTTGTGCAGTCCGACCTTGTAGGGAAACCGCACGCCGGGGAAACCCTTCACCTTGATCACATCGACCAGGAACTCGCACAGCTCATAGGTCTTGCGCTTGAGTTCCTCGAATCCCGGACGCCCTTCGAGAAACACGTCGTAATGATGCGTGACCATGGCCGTGCAGCTACCTGATGGACACACGACGGCCTCGTAATCGCCAAACAGCTTGAGAAAGCGTTCGGCCAATGGACGGGCATCGTCCCAGCAGCCTGTGTTCGCCATCGGCTGTCCGCAGCAGGTTTGATCCGCCGGAAATTCGACTTTGCATCCGCAGCGTTCGAGCAACTCGAGCGTGGCAATCGCGACGTCAGGGTAGAGTTGATCGATGTAGCAGGGGATGAACAGGCCGACGCGCATGTGGTGGGGAAGGATGAGGATTCGGGATTCAGGCGTCCGGAATAAGAATGCGCAACGAATGAGGCGGAGAAAGTCAGCGTGGCCAACCGTCTCCGCCTGATTGTCTTCTCCGCTTCGCGACGTTGCGAGCCGGGCACACTACACTTCGCCGTCCCCACCAGCCTTGGCCGCGGCGAGAGCGACATCTCGTTTCTCGATCCTGGTCATCGCGATGATCCGCCGGGTAATCTGCCGGCAGGTCGCATTCGCCGATCGCCAGACGGGGTCGCGTCGGCGCTGCTTGAGTTCCACGCCAGCCGCATCCAGCTTGTTCTGCACGACTTGCAACTGATCCTTGGCGAACTGAAGCTGCCGTTCCAAAATGTTTCTATCGAGTCCCATTTGACGCTATCCCGATTGATGGAGGCCATTTGCGGCCTCGATGTCTGTCTTGTTTTGATCCCAATCCGCTGCGAGGGGCGGCATTCTTGCAGGAATTGAGTGTCGGATCAATTGAAGGGCAAAGCAGGTAGCGGGAACGAAGGAAAGAGGTCAGGATTCAAGGGTCCAGGAATCGGATTTCGTTGCTGAATCCTCCTCAATCCTCTTCCGTCCTGCCAACAATCCACGACCGACTGTCGACGTATGACGTACATCGAACGCCTCCATCACCGGATCAAATTGACCGGCAATGCGGTTTGCGTCGGCCTCGATCCACGCTGGGAGTCGCTGCCGACTGAGATTCGCGATTCCGCGGAATCGCGGCCCCTCGATCCCCCCAGTTCATGGGCCGTGGCATATCGCGAATTCTGCATGCGAGTGATCAATGTCGTCGCCCCATTGGTGCCTGTGGTTAAGCCGCAGGTCGCATTCTTCGAGCAATGCGGACCGGCCGGCATGCTCGCCCTGCGTGATGTGATTCGTCACGCACGGCAACAAGGATTGATCGTCATTGCCGACGCCAAACGCGGTGATATCGGTTCGACCGCCGAAGCGTATGCCGATGCTTGGCTGGCCGGCGAAGATCCCGACGCCGCGACGTGGGGGGCCGACGCGCTCACTGTTAATCCCTATCTCGGAGCCGACACGTTGGAGCCGTTCGTGAAGACGGCAGTCGCGCGGCAGGCGGGGTTGTATGTTCTCGTGCGAACCAGCAATCCGGGAGCGGCTCGCTTTCAGGATGTCTCCGATGCAGGCGGCACACTATTTCAGCATGTGGCCGATGTCGTGACGGAACTTTCGAGCCGCAGCAGGGGTGAAGGCAACGCCAATCTCACTAATGGCGGTTACGGCTCCATCGGTGCCGTGGTCGGCGCGACCTATCCCGGCGAACTCATCGAATTGCGGCAACGCATGGCCGGCGTGCCGTTTCTCATTCCCGGTTACGGTGCGCAGGGAGGCACAGCCGCCGATGTCAGAGCCGCACTGGATAAGCAGGGACTGGGGGCGGTCATCAACAGTTCACGCGGCATCATCTTCGCGATCGACCGCGAGCCGTACCGGTCACGGTTCCAGCCTCATCAGTGGGAGGCGGCGGTGGAACAGGCGACGAGGGATATGATCGCGGATCTGCAGGCGACGTAAATCACAGTCGTGGCACGCGGCGCACTTCACTGGCGGCCCTGCGATTGCTGATCGATCGCCGACTGATCGAGGGCCTCATCTCGGGGCGTCAACTGCAGCACGGGCGGCGCTGTCGGCATCGGGATTGAAACTGGCCGCTCGCCGGTTGCCGCGTCGGCATCCACTGGTAAGGGGTCGATCGAGATCGGTGGCGCGTCGTCGAGGCTCATCGGAATGTGGGGCATCTGCGATATCGAGCCATTCGTCTGCGTGACAGCGGCGAGTGTGACCTCGTCATCTCCGGGCGCAACCGGCGCTGAGGCCGTCTGCATCTCCGGCGCGAGAATTTCTGGCGGCTTTCCGCCGCGTTCTAATGAACCCTGCATGATCCAGGCGGCGATCATCTCTAATTGGTCTCGCCCCCGTGGTCCGTTCATGACCTGGCGATGTGCCGGGATGTCTGAATCTTCCAATGCCGTAAAGAGTCGACTTTTGCGCGGGTTGTCGATGTCGACGAAATCGAATACGGCCTCAATGTTGTCGGTCGTAATGCCCTGGCCCCCCACTCCGGAGGACGGAACAAACTCCAGATGAAAGCTCGCCTGAGCGTTGCCGTGGCAGCGCGCATTCGAGCACGTATTCAGCATGAGCGGTTGGATTCGCCGCACGAATTGGTGAGTCGCGTCCCGCGTCAGGCCGCCGGGGGCCGCAACGGGCGGAGCCAGCATCGCGTCCCAGTTGAAGCGATTCTCCGTCTGCTGTTGTTCCGGCTGCGGGTTGAGAGTCAGTTCGAGTTGCACCAGCAGGTTTCTCGCCTCGGCTCGAGCAGGTTCGAGTCGTAATGCCGCTTCGATATCATCTCGCGCCAGATCGTACAGACGGTTCTCGATACACCAGCGGGCGAGCACGAGAAGTCCCGACGCCGACGGAGGCACGAACAATTCGTGCAGCTTCTGGTGCGCGTCCCTGACGGTGGTCGCGGTACACGCGATGTCGTTGTACGTGAAGGTGATGGTTCCGTTCGGCGTCTCGATTCTGTACCCGCCGGGAGTTTCGCTGATCAGCCCGTGGACGACCCGTCCGGTCGATGTCACCAGCACGCGTTGCGGCTCTGTTGGCACCGTGGGGTCGACGGGAGCCGCGGGATCAACCGGCGATGCAGCCTCCGGCGCGGGCAGGGGTGCGTCATCCGCGACAGCGACGATCGAGGCGATGCAACTCGCGAAGAGGAAGATACGCAAAGCGGTCATGATGCTCCTCACTCACGAGAACGGGACGATTGGCGACGAGGCTCAGCGGATACGGGAGACACGAATGATTGTGACCGATCCGGACTCTCACCCGGAATCGCGACCTTGCGGCAGCGGCGAAAGCTGCCGATCGTGATGGGAATTGAGTATGCTTCCGCAAACGACTCTTCATGAGGAATCTCCATGAGCACGGCGGAACCAGGCAGCTCGGCACCGTTGGGGCAGTTCGACATCGCGAAGTATCGGCCGGATGGTGGCGTTTCGCTGGCGGGAGCGCTGCAGCTCACTGGAATTTTGGGTCTGCTGGGGATCCTGCTGGGGATCGTGGCCAGCTTCATTTCCCGCTACTTCTGGTTGGTCCTGGTCTTTCCCATCATCATTGGGTGCTGCATCGGAGCGGTGGGATCGGCCTGCATCAAGCGGTTCCACATCCGGAATTCGATCTATTGCGGCATCTCCGGGCTGCTGGCGGGTGCACTCGCCATGTTGGCCATGCACTATTTCGACTACCGTTATTTTCAGGATGAGATGCGCGCGAATCTTGGCCCCGATGCTGACATCGTCTTTGAACTCGCCCGCAACATCGACGAAATCACAGCCCCGAACTCCGACGCCCCTCAGGAAATTCGCGACTGTGCGGAGAACCTCAAACTGGATCCGTTTTGGCTGAAAGCACTGCAGGTGAACTCGCTGCTCGACTACTTGGACCTGCAAGCCGAGATCGGCGTCGAAATCGGCGATGTCGTCGGAGCAGGACAACGAAACGCCAACCTGGGCTACGTCGGTTCCTACATCTATTGGATCATCGAGGCGGCCCTGGTCGCTGGCTTTGCCTTCGGCATCATGAGCGGTTCGGCTTCGCAGCCCTATTGCCAGAACTGCTCGCAATGGAAGCCGCCGCTGATGGTGGGGATGTATCCCGATCCCGATCACGTCTGCAGTGCCTTGAAGGAGGGGTGTCCCGCGAGATGGATTCCGACCGAACTGGCGACCGAACCGCTCGCGAAGGTCACGCTGTCCCCCTGCTCCATGTGTCAAGACAATGCGCCGATCCAGGTGTTCGTCGAGAAAGTCACCAGGAACAAGAAGGGCGAAGTCGCCACGAAGCGCGTGGCAAGACTGACGTATCCGGCTGGCTCGCTTCATTCGCTCGCAATTGCGCTCGGAATTCAGCAGACGGCTGCCGATGCGACGGATGTCGAGGACGATGTCGTCCAGCTCGACGAAGTCGAAGAAGCGTGACACCGGCTCGCCACGCCACGTCTTGTTGACGCCGCCATTCGATCCCAGCGCGCAAAAAACGCCGAGTCGGCAGTGGCCGACTCGGCGTTGTGTTGCGAATAGAAACTCGTTGCAGTTCAGGCTGGTCTTACGACCGAGGCCCGCGGTCCCTTGGGACCGGTTTCCGACTCGTATTCCACCGCCTGTCCTTCGTGCAACGACTCGAAAGCCGTGTCCTGCAGTGACGAGAGGTGGAAGAACAAGTCCTTGTCCTTTCCGTCACCTTGAATGAAGCCAAAACCCTTGTCAGCGACCAACTTCTTAATCGTACCTCGCTGCATAGCAGCCCTTCCTTCGGAAAAAACACAGACTTCTAGACTCTTGAGGTACGCTTCAGCGGGCCACGCGACTCAGCTCATTCTCTCGTGATGAGAGGCAACAAATCCGAGATGCAGGTCGCCAGGCGACCCTCAAACTGCGGGAATCCTAGCGTGCTCTCCGAGGTGCCGCCAGCCCGATTCCGGCGGCCTATCGGCTCCAAATTGGGCTGGATTTGGCGGCGATGTCACAAGTCGGCCAGTCGGTTTCTTCGACGCCCTGCCAGGTCGATCGTTCGCGCGCTCACTGTTCCCGCGATGATGTTGTCCGAACGCCACATGTTGATTCGCATCATCATGGGACACGGCCATCCTGGCGCAAAATCCTCGCCACACGCGCGACAGATGAACTGTAATAACCCCTTATTTCAAAGCACTTTGTGAAACCATTTGCCGGATGCGTTCACTTTCGTTGACGGACTCGGCAACAAATGGCATTCGCCGTGCATTCTCCATCGGCGTCGTGCTTGCCAACTTGCGACACTCACTCTCGACGATTCCCAAGGAGACAAAAGAATGAACGTGCTTGCCCAACTGCATCGTGACGAAGCCGGCTTTATCGTGTCAGCCGAACTCGTCCTCGTATCCACCATCATGGTCATCGGCATGGTGGTCGGACTGGCGGAAGTATCCAACGGCGTGATTGAAGAACTCGAAGATGTCGGGTCGGCCATCGGCTCGGTCAACCAGTCGTACCATGTGAGCGGACACAGCGGCCACAAAGCGTGCACCTACGGCTTCTCGTTCCGCGACAAGACCGACAACTGTGACGGCGAATTCGACATCAGTTGTGACGGCGGCGCACAACCGGAAGGCCGCAAGAATCATCATTGAGACTGAATCGACTACGGAGCGGCATTCACATGCTCGCCCGTACAACGAGCCAACCCGCTGCAGGGCGTCCGAGCATGTTGTTCGGACGCCTTGTCTTTTGAATCCAGCCCTGCCGCACCGCCGACAGTCGCAGCGATCGCAAGACGGAGATCTGAATCATGATGAATTCGGCAGACATCCTGGACGTGGCGGCGCTGCTCGCCTTGAGAGTCGACGCCCAGTCGTCTCATCCGCTCGAGCAGTCGCTGGACACGACCATCGAGGTACAAGATGCTCTCGCACTTCTGATCGAGCAATGGCATTGGAGTCTTAGCGTCTCGGCATGCTCCACCACGGCTCCACTCGGAATGCCTGAGGCTGACGGCCGTCAACCTGTGCGAGAGGATTCGCGATGGCCGTCAACTACCGACGACGCCAGGCAGCGTGCCGAGACGGTGACCGAAATCCTTTGTGCCGAGCTGTTGTGCCGCGTCTATAGTGTGCTGATGATCGCTCGCGGCAGCACCGCCCACGACAACAGGATGAAGTCGCTGGTTGATCAAATCTCGACATCGATCGACGACATGGCGCGGTTCGCGAAACAGCACTTCATACTGGCAAAGCCTGATTTCAGTTGGTCGCTGAAGCTCTATCGCCTGCAAAAACGGCTCGATCGCTGGAGCGACATTCTGCTGGCCCCCATTCTGAAGCACAGCCGGCTCGAGCGATTCTGGATCAACCGAGCGCATGCAGAAGACTGGTCCCAGCACCCCTGGAATCACATGGCTGATCGCGACATGGCAAGCCTGTTGCTGCGCCGGGCGATCCAATCCGCGGTCCCTGCGGATGCCTGCATTCCGGCCTCACGTTCCAGGCACGTCGAGCGACTGCTCGCGGCGACCTTGATGCTCATACCCGATTCAGACTTCACTTCGGATGGCGTGCTGATGTCGACAGCGCAGTGCCGGAGCGCGGCGGTTTCGCCCAATTCGAGACCCGTCGGGTCCACTTGGGTCAGGCCTGATCGATAGTGCACTCGATCAGGAGGCGTCGCATCACTGCAATCGTCACACTCGCGCGAAGTGTCGAAATCCTACCTGCGGACAATGACGTCCACACGTAGTATCGGACTTTCGCAACCTAGACTGAGTCAAACGCTCCGTCGCACGGCAACGCGAGCGGCTAAGCCCTCTTTGTAATTCCCTCCCATATGGCCGCCGAGATCGCATTCTGGATCTGCCTGGCGGGGCTGGCCTACATCTACGCCGGGTATCCGTTGCTGGTGATGCTGTTGGCGAGGCTCTTGCCCAAGAGTGTTGCGAAGGGCGCGGTCGGCGAGCCATTTTCGATCGTCATCATCGGCTACAACGAAGCCGCACGACTGACTCGAAAGCTCGACAATCTGCTGAGCTGTGAAGGAGCCGACCGCATCGCCGAGATCCTCGTCGCATCCGATGGTTCGACCGATGACACCGCGCGCTTGCTCGCGGCATATCCCGATCCGCGAGTGCTTGGGTTTGTGTTCGCGGAGCGGCGGGGCAAACCGGCGTGTTTGAATGAACTCATCCCGCTGTGCAGATCGGAGTTCATCGTGCTCAACGACATGCGGCAGCAGTTGGAGCCATCCTCTCTGGTGCAGCTTGTGGACAACTTTGCCGATCCGGCGGTGGGCGTGGTGTCAGGTGAACTGCGTTTCCTTTCGGGCGAATCGAACTCGACATCGGCCGAAGGGATCGGCGCCTACTGGGCCTATGAAAAATGGATCCGCAAGTCGGAGGGCGCGTTCGCATCTGTACCCGGCGCGACGGGAGCGATCTACGCACTGCGACGGTCGCTGTTCCGACCGATACCGCATACGACGCTGCTCGACGATGTCGCGATCCCCATGCAGATCGTCACTCAAGGCTACCGCTGCGTCTTCGAAACAAACGCGATCGCCTGGGATGAACCGAGTCGCACTGCCACGCAGGAAGCCATTCGCAAACGTCGCACGATCGCCGGAGCCGCTCAGCTTGCATGGCTCTTTCCCGGCTGGCTGCTGCCGTGGCGGAATCCAATCTGGCTGCAGTTCGTATCGCATAAACTGCTGCGCCTGGTCTCCCCCCTCTTTCTGCTCGGCGTACTGGCGGCGCATTTGTGCCTGTTGGACCATCCGTTCTATCGGTATCTGATGGCGGCCCATGTCGTTGTCTACGTCGCGGGACTGACGGGTTGGCTCTGCCAGCGGCTCGGCCGCCGATCGCGCCCGTTGGGCATTCCGTGGATGTTCCTCAGTCTGAACTTCACGACGTTCGTCGCCCTCTGCGACGCCCTTCGCGGTCGCTTCCGCACAACGTGGCAACGGGCGGCGTGAGCAATTTGATGCGAGCTAGCCGTGCCGCGGCGATCAGACCGCGGAAAATCGGAGC
>JANNSB010000251.1:0-23032 GCA_031402175.1 Planctomycetaceae bacterium | reverse complement strand
AGGAACCGAACAACGAGCCAACTGGAACGCAGTCGATATCTTGGTCGACGACATTGCTGGGCCGGTTTGATGAACCAGGCGATGTCGATTGCTTTACCATCGAAGTGGCCGACACATCTCCGATACGTATCGAAACCATCTCCCAGCGTTATCTGCGTACGCTGGTCGATACGCTGATCGAAGTTCTCGACGAGAGCGGCCACGAATTGCTCGAAGTGGACGATGGCCTGACTCAACAGGGATACGAGTCGTTGCATCTGTATCGCAGCCCAGACACGTTTGCCGTCTTCACGCCGCCTGCTCCGGGCAGGTACACCATCCGTGTCAGCGAAATGACGAGCTTCGGCGGCCCGCTGGCGGTCTATGCATTGCAGATTCGTAAGGCCGATCCCGATTTCGAGATCGTGCTGTTCCCCGATGCGGTGCCGATCTGGGGGCCGGGCAGCACGGCCGCGGTCCTCGTGAAACTTGATCGTCTGTGCGGCTGCGTGAACGATATTGAATTGACAATCGAGGGTTTGCCACCGGGCTGGAATTCGAGTCGCCACGTCAATACGGGGGCGGGCAGCCTGATCGTGAGCAACAACAAGATCAAGCAGTTCTTGACGATCACCGCGCCGCCGGATGCGGCGCCCGGTCAGGTCGTGGAGTTTCAAGTCGTCGGCCGATCGCTGCCGCATGGCGACGATGCCGCTGCTGAGCCTCAAATCGTACGCCACGCATTGCCGATCTCGTTGATGTACACGAGCGACACGGGCCTGTTTCGCGCGAGTCCGCAAGCTCGCGCTGCGGTGGCCCGGGCGCAGGGACCGTATCTGCGAACGGAAGTTACGTCGATCGCCGGCAAGACCGGCGAGAGCATTTCGATTCCAGTGCAGGTGGTCGGCGACGAACTGCCCGACACGATCTCGCTCACCGCATGCGTGGCTTCCGACGGTGTCGCCTGCAGCCTGGAGGCGCCGCAGACGGTGCCCATTCAGAACGGGATCGCGAACATGCCGGTGAAGCTACCGGAGAGTCTGCCACCGGGGACGTATGGACTGGTGGTGGCTTTGACGTGGCGGAGCGACATTCGCATCGGCATGCCCGGACCGTGCACGCCGCTGATTGAACTGACCGTGCGGCCCGCGGAATGAGCATTCGACGCTTGCTGTCGTGGCGACTGCGAGAGAAGATGGTCGCTCCCTTCAAGATCAAGGAGCTATCATGCCCACGCGTCGACAGTTCCTGACAGGATCGGCGGCCGCCTCCCTCGGCATCGGAGCCGCCGGCTGGAAGATCGGCGCGGCTGCGGCGCGCGATCCCGTGATTCAGTTCTACGGCGCGACCCGGCTCGTATCAGGCTCGTGCCATCTGCTGGAGACCTCGAACGGTCAGTATCTGATTGATTGCGGCGCGTATATGCAGGACTGCGGAGATCCGGAAACATGGAACCGCGAGGATTTTCCGTTCGACTCTCGCGACGTGCGGGCGGTGTTTCTCACGCATGCGCATGCCGACCATAATGGACGCTTGCCATTGCTCTACGCTCGCGGTTTTTGCGGGCCCGTGTACTGCACCGACTGCACTCGGGATCTCTCGCAAGTGACGCTGAAAGTCTTTGAGGGGGACGAAGAACCACTGTATACGCAGGACGACTTCGACGGACTGATGGCGCTGGTGGAAGCAGTGCCCTACAACACCCGCATCGAACGTGAGGGGATCGCGTTCCGTTACACTGATGCCGGCCATATTCTCGGGTCGGCGATGGTCGAGGTCTGGGTCGATGGAAGGAAGATCATCTTCGGCGGCGACATGGGACCGATGCATTCGCCGATCGTGTGCCGGCCCACGCAGCATTACGAAGCCGATGCGGTGATCATCGAATCGACCTACGGCCCCGTGGGGCAGGAGCCGATCGATTTCGAGGACTTTGGCCGCCGGATCAACGCAGTCATCGCGCGGGGCGGCAGCGTGCTGTTGCCTTCGTTCGCAATGCACAGAACGCAGACCATCATCTTCATCCTGCACAAGCTGGTGCAGGACGGGATTCTGCCCGGCGACGTGCCGATCATTTCGGATTCTTCGTCGGCTCACGATTTGACGCGGATCTACGACACTTATCGGGAGTATTACGACGGTGAGGCGAAGGTGTTTCTCGAGTCGCTGTTTTATCGCGGGGATTACCAGGAGTTAGACGCACGGGTGTCGCTGCGACGACATGAATCCGAGCAGCCGCATGAGCCTGCGATCTACATTTCAACCAGTGGCATGCTCGAGCATGCGCTGTCGCCTAAGCATCTGATCAAGATGGCTGACAATCCTGACAATGCTGTGTTCCTCGTCGGTTATCAGGCTCCGGGCAGCGTTGGCCGCTCAATCTTGGAGGATGCACGGCAGGTACAACTCGCTTGGGAAGAAGGATACGGAGCAGAGCAAACGACTCGCCTGCAGGACGTGACACTGCAGCTCGAAGTCGACCAATTCACCGACTTCAGCTCCCACGCCCGTGGGCAGGAGATTCTCGAATGGCTCGGAGAGTTTCGAGAAGTGGGTCAGGTGTTTTTCGTGCACGGTGATGCAGAGCAAAGCACCGGGATGGCGGAACAAGCCCGAATCATGGGACTTGATGCCGTCGCGCCGATGCGAGACCAGAGATCCACGATAAGCGGCGATCGCGTGACGCCTGGCGCATCGCCCGTTCTGGAGCCGCGACTGGAGAGGTCGTATGCTCCGGTTGAGCAATGAAGAATCATAAGCTCATCCGACGATGAGTGTTCCGGCGTGCGGAGACAACGGTCAAAAACTCTCCTATTGACACTCTGCATCGCGAACGTAACATCGCAGTTGAGTTCTGGATCGCACATCATTTTCATTGGCCGGCTTCATTCAGGGTCGGCAACCATTCATTCGCGTGGTCTGGGGGTGATTGGTGAGGCCCCGTTTTCTCACCTGGACGGGCAGTGATATTCAAGGCGTCGTGCACTCGCGCTGGATGAAGCAGCCAGGAGTGTGACGGCCCAAGGCGGTTCCCGATGCGGCTGCGGCATCAAGGACCGTCCCTCGTGATTGACGCCCCCGCGAAACTGAATTTGTTTCTCGAGGTGCTTCAGCGACGTCCGGACGGCTACCACGACCTCGAAACGGTGATGGTCGCGATCGACGTGTTCGACACGCTTCGACTGTCCCGGGCGGAGGGTTCCGAGATTCGCCTGGCGGTCTCCGCAGGCCGCGGACCACTTGCGGCACAATTGGGAGCAGTGCCTGCCGATGAAACCAATCTCTGCGTGCGGGCGGCGAGGCTGCTGCAACAGGAATGCCGTTTTCCGCAGGGCGCGCTGATTGAACTCTACAAACGCATTCCCACGCAGGCGGGCATGGGGGGCGGATCCAGTGACGCCGCGGCCGTCCTGGTCGGGCTGAATCGACTCTGGGGACTGGGACTCGCTTCCGACGACTTGCATCGATTGGCGGCCAGGTTAGGCAGCGACATCAACTTCTTCATCGACTCGCCGCAGGTGGCTGTCTGCCGCGGACGCGGCGAGCAGGTCGAACGAGTACCCGGCGTCCCCCCGCTCCATTTCGTGGTCGCGCATCCGGGAAGCGGTTCATCGACCGGCGAGGTGTTTCAATCGCTCGGCGCCCATCAAGCATCGGACGAGATGGACTGCTTTGTTGAACGCTTGCAGGCAGGCGATACGCGACACATCGCCAGCGGCAGCGTCAACGCACTGGAAGCGCCAGCCGTCGGCTTGAATCCACACATCGGAGAACTGCTGAGCCTGATGAAGTCGCACTCACGTCTGCCGCCGCGAATGACCGGCAGCGGCAGCGCGTGCTTCGCCTTGTGCGGCGGACGTGCCGAAGCGGCGCGGCTTGCGGCGCGGTTGCGCGTGAGTCGTAACACTCCGGTCTGGTTGTGCCGATCGTGTCCTGCAATGGAGGCGGCCTGACATGAAACACGCAACGAGATGGAAGGACAGCGCGGGTCGAATGCGGCTTCCCGCAATTCCCATTGCGTTTGTTGGCTGCAGAGTGCGCAGAGCATCAGATTTCGGATATGGATTAGCGTCATTGGATTTGGCGAGTTCCACGGAGGAAGCGTTCGATGGTGATCACCGAGATTCGCATCAAGCTGATGGAAGACCCTCAAGACCGCTTGCTGGCGTTCTGCTCGATAACAATTGACGGAAGCTTCGTGGTGCGGGATCTGAAGATCATTCGCGGCACCAAGGGAGCCTTTGTCGCCATGCCCAGCCGCAAGCTGATGGACCGCTGTCACAATTGCGGCTTCAAGAATCAGTTGCGCGCGGGCTATTGCAACCAGTGCGGTCACAAGCTCGTGGAACAGCGGGCAGTTCGCAACGACACCGGCCGGGCCAAGCTTTACGCCGACATCGCGCACCCGATTCACTCCGAGTGCCGGGATCAGATCCAGTCCCGGGTGATCGAAGCCCATGAGAATGAACTCGTCCTAGCCCGCGAGCCAGGCTATGTCTGCCGGTACGATGACTACAGCGAAATGGACTACGATCTCGACGACTGGTCGGAAGTCGCGGATGGCGCCGCCGGCAAGGCACCTACCGGGACGCGACTGGCCGGACCGCACACGGATTTCGGGAATCAGCCCGCCGAACAGCCGCGCCAGTCGGTCGCCAGCAAATCGAAGTCAAAAGAAGGCTTCGGGGAAGGCGTGTTTTAAGCCCGTCTACTCTTCGTCTTCCCAGTTGTCGTCGCAATCCGATTCCGAGATCGGGTATCCGAACTGGCACAGCACGCTCTTGTCGAGGTTGCGAACCTGGACGACAAGGCTCGTACGCTGATGCACGCCGCGGGCCGTCGCCTCGGCCTCATCGAAAGTGACCTTGATGCGTTGCTCCTTCCATGCGCCATGATGGAAGATCGCCATGATGAATTCCCCGACGCGGGGTGGCAGCGAGATTAACGTGGTCTTGGCCAGAGTTGAGGTCATGGGTCTGTATGTAATGAAAAATACGACGAGAACTACATCGAAGTTCTGTCGTTAATCTTGTTCGCAGAACATTGAGCAGCGGTGAGATCTTCCTCTGAAAGAGCATTTCGGTAAGCCGCAATCGACGCTATCCGAAATCCTCGAAAAGTGTCGCCTGAACCGCATACACGGCACGTTCAGCCGGTGAATGCCTTCGCCGCGAGTGTTTCCCCTGCAGCGCTGGGTCATGCGGCGTGAGTGGAAACTCGGCATCCCCGCTGTTTCAATCGGCACAATCGTCAAGGTCTGTACCAGCCTCTCTGGATTGCCGACGTTTCAAAGGTACGTAAGGCCGCAGCCTTGCGCGCTGAAGGCGTGGACCGGCGTGAACTGCGGGCGGTTTGTCGAGAGGGAATGCGACATGAGCGAGAGTGCAAAAGAAGGCGGCAAGGAGCAGAAGAAGGGCCTGGGCATGGTCCTGTGGATCGTGATCCCCCTGTTCGCGGCCGGCGGCGGCTTCGCCTCGAGCCAGTTCATGTTTCCCAAATCCGAAGAACACGAGGTCGTCGAAGAGTCGCTGGCCCCTCCCGCCGCCGAGGCCAGTTCGTTCATCCCTTTCGAATCAATCACGGTCAATCTGAATGACGCCCGCATGAACCGCTTTCTCAACGTGGCGATGACCCTCCAGGTCCGCACCAGCGAGGAAGAGGAAGTGAAAGAGTTGCTCGAATCGCATCGCCCGGTGCTGCGGACCTGGATGATCAGTTATCTCTCGGAACTCACCACGGACGACGTCAAGGGAGCCGCTGGCCAGAACCGCATCCGCCGCGAGATTCAGTCGCAATTCAACTCAGTGTTGTTTTCCGACGGGTTTGACCACATCTACGACGTGCTCTTCGAGCAATTCAACGTGCAATGACCGCGACCGCGACACTCTTCGATTTCTCGACGCCGCGTCGAATCGCGCCCCATGGCCAAATGGCCCTGCGGGAGTGGCAGGAGATCCTCTGCGCGTCCGTCACGGAAATCTGTGCTTCGCTGCTCGATGGACCGCTCACATGGAAGATCGAATCGATCGAAACGCACAAGACACGATCCCTGCTGCAGGCGCTGACAGACCAACATCTGATGTATCACGTCGCGCTCGCGGAAGAATCGGTCAGCACGTTGTGGCACTGGGATCAATCGTCCGCCGTCGGCATCGTGTGTTCTCTGCTCGGCTCGTCGGAAACGCCCCCCCCGCACAACCTCACTGCCGTCGAACAGGCGCTCCTCGAAATGGTGCTCGACGGGTGGGCGAGGGCCTTCGCCGCGACCTGGCCGATCGCGAGTTCGAACGATGCCGTCTTCAGCCGCGTGACGAACACACGCTTCGCGGGCAAGTTGATGGATCGCGTCGAAGACGTGGTGGCCATCCAGTATTCGATCACCTCGAGCCTGGGCGCCTTCTCGACGAACTGGCTCGTGCCCAAGTCGTATCTTGAGGAACATCTGGACGGCCTCTCGGCAGATGGCTCCGAC
Organism: Planctomycetaceae bacterium; assembly: GCA_031402175.1. Lineage (GTDB taxonomy): Bacteria > Planctomycetota > Planctomycetia > Planctomycetales > Planctomycetaceae > JANNSB01. Next base: position 16,581 of record JANNSB010000251.1, on the reverse strand, counting down.
TCGATCGAGGAAGGTCAGTCATCGGTCGAACTGCTGGACGCGGATATCCCTGTTTCGGTCTCGGTCGAGCTGGGACGAAAGATCGTGCCTTTGTCGCGGATCCGGTCCTTGCAGGAGCACGACGTGATCGTGCTCGACCAGTCCATTCACGAGCCGTTGCGTATTCTCGTGGAAGGGTCGGTCAAGATGTACGGCCTGCCCGGTCGGACCGACAACCGGCAGCTCATCAAGGTCGTGTCGATGTCGGATGACTAACGGGCCGAACCCAAGACTTTCTGAATCTTCACTGAATGGAACTCAGCCGTGGATGCAATCGATCAAAACACTCCCTCTGAAGACGCATTGTCGAGCGGCGGTCAGGTTGCGGAGATTCAGCACCCGGAATTCACGGAGCTGAACGGCACCGTCACGCATGAGGCGAGCCTCGACCGTTTTCTCGATGTGCAGGTCGAAGTCTCGGTCGCGATGGGGAGCACGAAGTTGCCCATCGGCAAGCTGGCGCGGATCGGGCCGGGTTCGGTGATCGAACTCAATCGCAAGGTCACCGATCTTGTCGAAATCGTCGCCCAGGGGCTGCCCATCGCCCTGGGTGAAATTGTCGTCATCGGCGACCGCTATGCCGTCCGCGTGATTCGACTGGAGCGACGTCATGCCGGTTAACAGGCCATCGATGAGGGCCTGCTGGCCACTGGTCGTCGCAATCGTCTGTGGGCTGCCCATCTCGGTAGTGGCGGGCGAGCCTCCCTCCGTCGACCACGAACTCCGCGCGCCGTTCGCGATGCAGTACTCGATCCAATCGGGTGACAGGCTGTTGGCGCCAGTCGATCGCGACACACACGAAGTTGTCGGAACGTCGTTCGACGCATTGCAACTCGCAACCTATTCGGAACCGATTGGCGACGAATCGCCGCGTTCGGACTCCCATGAACCCGCCAAGCTGGACACGACGGACCTGCTGCCGAGCGGCGATGAAACGAATGACGATGCCGCCGGCGAGGGGTTGTTCCAAAGTATGGCAACGGACGGATCAAACAACTGGTCGACCGCTCTCGATTCCGCTGCCGAGGATCGTGTTGATTCGGCGATCAGAGCCACGGGATTCGCGATTCTGCTGCTGGGGATCGCACTCGTCGGTTTTCTCGGCTGGCATCGGATGCGGGGATCGAAGCTGTCGGCTCCCGCAGAGACCTCGGAACTCCTCGAACGCGGGCGGTTGCCCATCACACAGACCTGCCGACTGCATCTCGTTCGGGCCGGCGGCTGCGACGTGCTGATCGCCGTCGATCGCGGATCGGTGCGAGCGATGACGCCTCTGCCCGGCGACTTTTCTCAACTGACATCGCTACCGTTCGACGCTCCAGCGGAAATCTCGTTGCACACAACTCGCTGACTGAATCAGACGATCAGAATTGACCATGGAATCCCTGCTGCTCATCGCGAAAACTGCATCACCCGAAGCGGGCGTTTCGACGCCGGTGCAGATCGCGCTGTTTCTGGGCGGAATGGCGTTCATATCGGCCGCACTGGTCACGCTGACGGCCTTCACGCGAATCATTATCGTTTTGTCTTTCGTGCGACGAGCGTTGTCGACCGACGGCATCCCGCCGAACCTCGTGCTGATCGGCCTGTCGATGTTTCTGACGCTGTTCGTGATGCGGGACACGATCGACAAGATCAATGTGGCCGCCGTCACACCACTGATGGACGGCAAGATGACGATGCTGGAGGCCTCGAAGGAAGCGATGGGGCCGCTGCGCGAGTTCATGATCAAAGAGACCCGCAAGACCGACCTGATTTTGTTCCTCAATCTGTCGGGCGTCGGTCCCGTGGAGAACGTCGACAGTATTCCATTCACGGTGCTCGTGCCCTCGTTCGTCGTCAGCGAACTCAAGACGGCGTTCATCATGGGGTTCTGTCTGTTTCTGCCATTCATTCTCGTGGACATCGTCGTCTCGGTCGTTTTGATGTCGCTGGGCATGATGATGATGCCCCCCGTCGTCGTTTCCACGCCGATGAAGTTGTTGTTGTTCGTCCTCGTCGACGGTTGGACCCTCGTCATCCGCGGACTACACATGAGTTTTCAATGAGACCAGTGACTGAAGCCTACGCATGAACCGACCAGCACAACTTGACCAGCCAACGACAGGAGGGGGTGCGCGCACCGACCTCCTGTTGTGCGGCGGCATGTTGCTCGTGCTGACGGTGATGATCGTCCCGTTGCCGGCGTTTCTGCTCGACCTGCTGCTGGCAACGAACATCGCGTTTACCTGCCTGCTGCTGTTCGTCACGCTGCGAGCAAGGAAGCCGCTCGAACTGGCGGTGTTTCCATCGCTGCTGCTGCTGCTCACGCTGTTCCGCCTGTCGCTCAACGTCGCGACCACCCGCAAGATTCTGCTGAATGGCGACGCCGGCCAGATCGTGCAGGCGTTCGGCGAGTACGTGGTCGGCGGCCAACTGGTGGTCGGGCTGGTGATCTTCCTGATCCTGGTGATCGTGCAGTTCGTGGTCATTACCAAGGGTGCGGGACGCATCTCGGAAGTGGCGGCCCGTTTCACATTGGACGCCTTGCCCGGCAAGCAGATGGCGATCGACGCGGAACTCGGCGCGCGACTGATCGATGAGAAACAAGCTCGCTCACGGCGTCAGGAACTGATGCGCGAGACCGAGTTCTACGGAGCGATGGACGGTGCCAGCAAATTCGTCCGTGGCGATGCTGTCGCGGGTTTGATCATCACGGCCCTGAACCTGTGCGCCGGATTCGGGATTGGCCTCAGCCGGGGCATGACTTTTTTCGAGTCGCTGGAACTGTACTCAATCCTGACGGTCGGCGACGGTCTGGTGACGCAGATTCCCGCCCTCATCATCGCGACCTCCGCCGGTATCCTGGTCACGAAAAGTTCCTCGGAAGTGCAACTGGGAAGCGAACTGAATACGCAGCTCCTGGGAAATGCACGCTCATTGCAGTACGTCGCCGGCGTGATGATGGTATTGTCGTTCGTTCCGGGACTGCCGATGCTGCCCTTCTGGAGCATCGCGGCCGCCACATATGGTATCAGCCGGCTTGCACGACCCGAGGCCCAGGCAGGCGCCGTCCCAAAGACGCCCGATGGTGCCGGCAAGACAGAAGACAGCTTCACCGAAGCCGATGAACTGAGGGACTTCCTGACACCGGATCGCGCGGTCGTCGAACTCGGACCGTCACTGGCGGCGTTGATGGTGGCGAATCGCGGCCTGACGCTGCAGGAACGCGTCACCAAGATGCGGCACGATCTGGCACGCAGCGAGGGGCTGTGGATCCCGCCGATCCGCATTCAGGACAGCAATCAACTGACCGACGACGATTATTCGATCTCCATCGCGGGGCGAGTCGTTGGCAAGGGTACGCTCCACATGGGGCGGTATCTCGCGATTTCATCGAACAAGGAGCAACCTCGTCTGCAGGGTTTGCCCGCGGAAGACCCCGTCTTCGGACTGCCGGCCGTCTGGATCGACGAGGCCAGCGTCACCAAGGCCAAGGGGATGGGGCTGACTGTCGTTGATGTGATGACCGTGTTGATCACCCATCTTTCGGAGCTGGTGCGAACGCACGGCCACGAGATGATTACCCGCGAACACGTCAAAGTGATGCTCGACCAGACCCGCGAGTTCGCTCCGACGGTCGTGGATGAAGTGAAATCCGACACGATCCGCATGAGCACGTTGCATCAGGTCATCGTGCAGCTCGCCGCCGAGCGCGTCCCGTTGAGTGATCTGGCGGCCATTCTCGAAGCCATACTCAATCACGCGCCGAACACCCAGAACCTCGACGAACTTGTCGAGAAAGTGCGTAAAGATCTGGGGCATCTCGTTTGCGATCGTTATCTCGACGCCGGGCGCACTCTGGCGGTCGTCGCCTTCGAACCGCAACTCGACGCCATGCTGCGTGAACAATGCCAGCAGGGGGCGCTGGCTCTTGCTCCGCAGGCCCTGGTGCGGCTCAAGGAGGCCGTCGGGATCCATCATGCCGACCGCTTGCGCAGGGAATTGCCGATCGCGCTGCTGGTCTCATCGCTATTGCGGCGGCCTCTCAGGCGTCTGCTGCTGAAGTCATTCCCCGGGATGGGCATCATCGCCTACGACGAAGTTCCCGCCGATCTGGAGATCAAGGCGATCGGCGTCATACGCACACACCAGGTCATCGAATCGCGAAGTACCACAACCCCCGGCGGAGGGTCGCCGGCTGCGACTCAAGAGTCCTCGCGGAATGCCGTGGCCGCAGCCTAAGTGACGAAGCCGCCTAAGAACTTACAACCGACATAACCGATTAGCTATATGAGCGAGACGACGTTTCAGAGTCACACCTCCAGCGATTCCCTGCGACAGCCGTGGGGAACGCTAATGGGGATGCTCGCGGCCTGCATCATCATGCTGTGGTGCGTGTCTCATGACTTTCCGGTGGACGAAATACTCAGCCGATCACTCGTGGGAGGACTGCTGACCGCATGCGTTATTCGCGGCGGGACGCTGTCGTGGTCGGTCTTCTTTCCCAACGGTTGAACAGTACCGAAAGCTCGGAGTCTCACGACTTCCGCAATAGAGATCCGTTGATTCCATAGTGCAAGGAAGCACTTGATGTCCCTCACGCAGACCAGAACCTACCAGGCGAACCTGGCGAGACAGCAGCGAGACGATCTCGTGCTGCAGCATCTCGATCTGGTCAAGCACATCCTGGGCCGGCTCGCGGTCCGGCTGCCAAACTCCGTCGACATCGAAAACCTCGAAGCCGCCGGCATGCTTGGCCTCGTGGAAGCGGCCGAACGCTTCAATCCCGAGTTCGAGACCGAGTTCCGCACATTCGCCTTTCCCCGCGTGCGCGGCGCCATTCTGGATGAACTGCGCCGGAACTGTCCGCTGCCGCAGCGCGTGCTTGAGAACTGGAGCCTCATTCAGGCGAACTTCACTCACGTCGAGCAACATACCTCCGAGGAGATTGCCGTAAAAACCGGTCTCTCCACCGCCGAAGTGGAAGAGTGCCTGCAGTCCATCGCCTTGACCCGGTTCACGTCCCTCGGAGACGAAATCATCGCGTGCAAAGCGGATGAGCGACAGTCCGAACCTCCCGATGAGCAGATCGAACGGCGGGAAGACTTGTCGATTCTGGCCGACTGCATCGAGGAACTTCCGCGCCAGCCGAGACTCGTGCTGACCTTGTACTATCTGGAGGAATTGAAACTCCGCGAAATTGCCGAAGTGCTGAGCCTGTCGGAATCCCGCGTCTGCAGGCTCGTGCAGAATGCCGAGGAATCGCTGCGCCGGCTGTTCAGTCGCAAGGTCGCCGGCGCGCGCATCGATCCGCCGCACCACGGAGTCGCCCCCGCCAAGTCGCATTTCGATCGAGAGGAATTCCATGACGCCTGACACCACCAATGCCTCGGCGGGCATTCTCAGGGCCGCCGAAACACGACTTGTTCAGCAGCCGCGTTCAGTAGGACAGCTCTCGCGTCCCGAAGAACGGCATCAGGTCGCGGTCTCTCGCGGTCAGGACGGAGTCGAAGTGATTCATGTCGACTGTCCCTGCGGTCGGCACATCGATCTGAAACTCGTCGCAAACCCCACCAAGTGAGACAGCGCGACGTGGTAACGTCGCAACACAGCATGCCATTCTTGACTTCAAACACGCAATCGATTCGTCGCGATTCTGCAAGCAGGCGAAAGCTTGTCAGCGGTGCGGTTCTCCTCGGCTGCGCGCTGATTTCATTGCTGTGTGGGTGTCATCAGAACAGGCAACCGGAATTCATTCTGCCCGAGGAAGCCGCCATCTCGCGGGCGACGGCCTATTCGGCGACCATGCCACCATTCCCCGATGGCGGCTATCCGCCGATGCTGAACGAGATGCACAGCGGGCCGATCTACCCGCCGTCGAGTCCGGCCAGGCTGGGCGTGGATGGGCAACCCCCGTTCGCGCCGATGCCGACGTACTTCCCGAATGACGGCCCGCAATTGATGCCCGGACCGAACGTCGAGCTGGCGCCGCCACCCATCAGTCCCGACATCGAGCGGATGAGCGGCGTCTACTGCTGCCAGCGCTGCGAGGGCCTGACGAAGGAATTGGAAGACATGTCGCAGCGAGTGGATGAACTCAGTGCGATGATGGAAGCCCAACGTCTGACGATCGAGAGCTTGAACGCTGCACTTCTGCGGGCAGATGCGAACATCAACCAGCTTCACGACGACCTGGTGTGGCATCGCGGCGAACTCGACCGGCTGCGGACGGATACCGAAGAGCAACAGGAGCGCGACGTCGAACGCTTGCGTGAGATTGCCGACATCGTAGACCGTCTCAGTAGCGCCCCGTGAGGTGCGGCGGGGAGCTTCGCGGTCACTCGTCGTACCATTGCGAGGCAGGTTCCACGAAGCCGGGGGCCGGGGGGGTAACTTCGGAGGCATCTTCTCCGCCGGTGTACTGCGTCTCGGGATCGGGATCGTCGAAGTGTGGGGACGGCGTCGCGAACACGACTCGCGTCGGCAAGGGGGAACGCACATAGGCCGACGAGCCTGTCGTGGATCGCTCGACTTCCTCTCGCACCGTCCCGGATTGAACGGGCCCCATGCCCAGCAGAAACCAGTTGCTGTCATCTGATTGGGCCAGCGTCTGACCGCCGCTCCCTAGCGCCGCTCCCGTGCGTGCATCAATGGCCACAAGCCCGAGCTTGGCCACTCCCGACTGATGACTGCGAGTGAGCACGCGTACTTCCGGCAGCGTCACAAGGCCCGGCAGGGCGACTTCTGGAATTCCGATAAAGCTCTCGGATGAGTCGGTCCCAACCGCCCCCGTGCGGAGTTCCAGCACGACGTCAGCCGTGTCGCGTGCATCCACCAGGTTCGCGCCCGACGCCACCAGGCGATGACGAATCGATCCGATCACATAGCCCTTATCCACGCAGTCGGCATACTGCGCGTCGAGAAACACGTTGTGTCCCGCAAAGGGTTGAAAGTCGATCTTGCTCAGCGATTGATCGACCGCGTTGGTAATCAAGAGCTGCTCCTTGCCGGTGCGAGCGGTATTCGACGACTGTGTTGAAGTGCAGCCGCAAAAGACCACGAGCGCGACCAACGCCAGGACAAGTGTAATACGATGACGATGCATGCCAGGAACCACGGGCGATGAGATGAACGTCGCCTCTCGTTCGCGAAAGGGCGTAGGGACTCGGATGGCGATCGGGAATTCAGGCGAGGTGAGTGAGGAGCCACAGCGTGTCGCGTTCTGGGACGCTTTCGCGGAACGAACGACGACGTTCAGGCGGCTTGACGCGGGAGGGACAATGCGGCTTCGAGAGAGATGACTTCATCCACCAGCGTGCCATAGTCGATGGCGCCGGCGGAGGCAGGGGCGTAATCAAAAATCGACTGTCCGAAACTCGGCGCTTCGGCCAGCTTGATGTTTCTGCGAATGCGGCTGTTGAAGATGCGTGCGTTGGCCCACGGAGCCTGCGGGTCGCTGGCGGCGAGAAAACGCAGCAGATCGTCAGTCACATCGGTGGCGAGCCGAGTGCCGGTCTCATACAGGCAAAGCACGATGCCGCTCACGCGCAGGTCGCGATTGAGCCGGCGATTGATGAGGGCCGTGGTCTCGAACAGCTTCGACATTCCCTGCAGGGCGAAGAAATGGGGCTGGAGCGGAATGAAGACTTCCGTTGCGACGCACAGGGCGTTAATCGTCAACACTCCCAGTGAGGGAGGGCAGTCGATCACGATGTAATCGAATCGGTCCTGGCCCGTGGTCGCCGACTGCACCGCTTTCTTCAGGATGTACTCCCTGCCGGGAGTATCGGCCAGTTCGACCTCCGCGGCGACGAGATCGACATCCGATGGGGCGACCCAGAGATTGGGGATCGCGTGTTGCAGCACGTCGTCGAGTTGACGGGCTCCCGTAAAGACCTGGTAGATCGTCGAGGGCGTCCCCGAGGCCTCGATCCCCAGATGTATGGAGGCGTGGGACTGCGGGTCGAGGTCGATCATCAAGACCCGCCGGCCGTGCTTGGCCAGGCCGGCCGCGATGTTGACGCTGGAAGTGGTCTTCCCGACCCCTCCCTTTTGATTCATGACGGCTATAGTGCGCATCCCGGACCTCCGTTCCCGAGTGTTCAAACCTTGCATTCGCATGGCTTTGGGCCAAAACAAGGGGGGCGAAGTCTATCCAAGTCGGTGGAACAGCGAAAGACGATTCCGCACCGATTGCAATGAATGCCTGTTTCGCTATATTGCCCGGTTCGAGTCGCTACGGGGAGTGGCGGACCAGTGGGGTTCTCACGCCCTATGCAACAACTAGAAAACAACTTGCGCATCGGGTGCGACCTCACTTATGGTCGCAGTTCGTGATTTTCAGGAGTCTAAGCTTTGGCTGGCAAACTGTATGAATGTATGTTCCTGCTCGACAGCGGCAAGTACGCCGTCGAATCCGAAGGAACGATCGGTGGCGTAACAGCAATCCTTGAGCGATGCGGGGCCGACATCAAGGCTCACGCCCCCTGGCAGGATGGCAAGCTGGCCTACCAGATCGATGGGCACCGCAAGGGGTTGCACTATCTGGCCTACTTCGCCATGGACGGCTCGAAGATGCCGGAACTCGATCGGCTCTGCAAGTTGAACGAGACGATCATCCGTCATCTGGTCATCGAGCACGAAGCCCGATTGTTCGAGGCGCTCGTGGAGAACCTGAAGCAACACACCACCGAGCCTGCCCCAGTTGCAGCAGAGTGATTGAACCTGATCCGGAAAGGAGACGCATCCGATGGCGAGTTTCAATCGTGTCATCCTGATGGGAAATCTCACTCGCGACCCGGAGGTCAAATACATTCCTTCGGGTAAAGCGGTCACTGAAATCGCTCTCGCCGTGAACCGCACCTGGTTCGATAAGGCGAACAATGAAAAACGCGAAGAGGTGACGTTTGTCGACGTGACCCTGTGGGGGCGGCAGGCGGAAGTTGCGGGCGAATACTTGGCCAAGGGACGCGGCGTCTTGATCGAAGGCCGTCTGCAACTCGACACATGGGAAGATCGCGAAACCAAGCAGAAGCGTTCAAAACTGCGAGTCGTCTGCGAGAACATGGAAATGCTTCCGAGCGGCGGCGGCGGTGGTGCCGGTGCAGGGTCACGACCGTCCCGATCGTCCGGCGGCGGTGACGCGCCCGTCTCGAACGATGAGCCTGCCTATGGCTCACAAGTCCCCGAGGATGATGTCCCGTTCTAATGTCCAAGCAGCGGAAGTCGTGAGACTTCCAAACTTCGGACTCATACGAGTCCGGCTACAACAGATATCGAAAGTCACGAAAGTCAGTCATGCCAGTCAAGCAACGCGTTGGAACACGTCTGCGAGCACAAGATCGAAACGGCGGCGTCGAGTTGCTGCTCATCGAAAATGTGGATCACTTGGGAAAGCAAGGTGAAATCGTCCGCGTAAAGCCCGGCTTCGCCCGCAATTTTCTAATCCCCATGGGACTGGCCGCCGTCGCGACAGACGAGAACAAACGAGCCGTCGAAGAGCATCGTGGTCGACAGGCCGAGGTGTTGGAGAAGCGTAAGTCGGCATTGAAGCAAATGGCCGCCAAGGTGGCCGAGTACAGCGTCACCATCGAGGCCAACGCCAACGACGAAGGCGTGCTGTACGGCTCGGTACTGGAAAAGGATATCGCCAAGTCTCTCAAGGCAGCCGGCTTTCCAGTCGAAGCCGACCACGTCAAGCTGGAAGGGGCGATCAAGGCCCTGGGGATGTATACGGTTCGGTTGGAGTTCCATCCGGAAGTGTCCACCGAAGTAAAGATCTGGGTGGTTCCCGCGGCGAGCCGCTGACGGACCCTGTCGCGGCGATCGCAAGTTGCTTTGGGCCTCGCCGCAAACCGGTCATTCGCGCCACTACCGCCGGGATTGCGCGCTACAACCTGCGCAACCGGTCCCGCTTTTAGGAGTTTCGTCGGCAGTGGTGTTTCCACAACATCATCGGGAATTGCCTGACCTACGGTTCCAGTTGACGCTGGCGAAGCATTCGCATTCACCGCGCGTCGGGCCATATCGTCACGTCGACACTTCCCCCGGTCATGCACAAGAACCGTCTGCATGCGTTCGTCTTTTTGATCCTGGTCCAGGCGACGTGCCTGGCGATCGGGATGTGGGTCCGCGACCGATTCTTTGCCGCGGATGAAAGCTGGCGGAAACAGGCGATCGCCACTCAAGACGATGCAGGCATGCTGTCCGAGACCACCAGCGCTTGGTTTATCAACGCATTGACCTTCGTATGGTCGGTCGGCACGTTGGGAGGCGCGGGATGGCTGATCACGTCGCGCATCCAGGGCGAGCAGGAACGGCAGAACCTCGTATCGCGAGAAGAGGCCATGCGACGCGCTCGCGAACTCGAGCAGATGCGCGACGCCGTCATTTTCGGACTCGCCAAACTCGCGGAGTCGCGTGATCCCGACACCGGCATGCACCTCGAACGCATCTCGTTGTATTCGTCGCGCATTGCCCGCGCCGCACGCAAACTTCCCAGGTTTAAGGACCAAATCTCTCCGGCCTTCGTGCAAACCATCGGCATCAGTTCGGCCTTGCACGATATCGGCAAAGTGGGCGTCGAGGATTCGATTCTCTTAAAGCCCGGCCCGCTGACATCGGCGGAGCGCGCCAAAATCACCGACCATGCCCGCATCGGCGGAGAGTGCATTCTGCAGATTCAGCGGCGGATCGGCGATTCCACGTTTCTCAAGATGGCGCATGAAATCGCGATGCACCATCACGAACGCTGGGACGGCACCGGCTACCCGACGGGACTGGTTGGCGAGGCGATTCCGCTGGCCGCCCGAATCGTGGCCATTGCCGACGTCTACGACGCCTTGTCGGTCAAACGCGTGTACAAAGAGGCTTTACCGCATGCAGTCTGCCTCGAACGCATCACGGCTGGTTCAGGAACACAATTCGATCCGGACTTGGTCGAGGCGTTTCTCTCCCTCCAAGCCGAGTTCTGCGATATCGCCGAGAGGTTCCGGGACGTTCATTCGCGGCGCGAAGTCAATATGGATTCGCGTGATGATCGCTGCATGACCAAGGCACAAGAAGGCGTGCTCGCCCAGACTGTCGACGCAGGCGTCTTGGAAGACGAAGACGCCGAAGCACCCCGTTCGTACTTCAAACTCATTGCCGGAATGTAACCCCATCCGCCGGCAGATCCATCACCCCTAAACTCCCCCCGCAGGTCCGCAGGAGCCACCCGTGCCCAACATTGAACGCAAGAACGATCGCATGCTCGAGATCATGCTGGTGCTGATTACCGTGGCGCTGAGCTGTGTGCTCTACCACACGGACGGCATCAAGATGGTCGTGTTGAATTTGTTCTATCTCCCCATCGTGCTCGCGGGTTTCTTTCTCGGCCGATATCGCGCGGGTGTGCTCGCGTTTCTGTCGGTCATTGTCGCATCAATCGTGATCTCCCTGGACATTACGGGTTTCGCGATGGTTTCGTCACCCATCGTCGTGGCACTGTCCATGATCCTGTGGGGGGCGGTGCTGGGACTGACGGCGATCATGGTCGGCACCCTTTGTGATGATCGAGCCACGAAGGCCGTCGAGGCCCACGAGGCCTATGTCGGCGTGGTCGACGTACTTTCCAAATACCTGGGGGGCGCCAATGCCCAATTCACCTGCCGGGCGCGACGAGTGTCGCAACTCAGCGGAGCCGTGGCACAGAGAATGCGACTCTCGGCGAAGGAAGTCGATGACGTTCGGGTCGCGGCCATGCTGATCGACATCGAGAACTTCGAAGTGACATCGCGCGTCATTCGCAAGGCGGTCGGAGAGCTGGGGGGTCATCAAGTCGAACAGTCCACGTTCCACGGCACCGAACTCGTCAAGTCCCTGGGCCAGGTGCTGACGGGTGCATTCCCGCTGGTTCTGGCTCAGACGTCGAATTCCGCGAAGCCGACTGGCGATGTGCCTTTTGGAGCGCGGATCCTCAGAACGGTGCGTGCCTACATTCTCCTCGCCGACGATCCGTTAGCCATCGCCGACGACCCTCGGAATATCATCGAAGAGCTGGAATGCGATGTGGAAGCCGATCACCATCCCGCGGTGCTGCATGCCCTCGAAGAAGTCGTGACTGACACCACGGGTACTGCTCGAAACTTGGACGAAGCCACGACGGCCGACGATTTGCGAGCCTTGGTCACTCATTGAGATGTCGAGTCTTTCTGACAAACAGCCCGGCCGAACCTTCGGCCGGGCTGTTTTTGTATTTTGAAACTGTAATGCCCGGTTGATTCCATTCCGGGATAAGGAACAATATCCTTCGCGGCGTTTGCCCCGTTCATCCCTGCCGCGAAAGATGCCCGAACCCATAGCCAAGCTCGCTCTCGCTGATGGTACAGTCTTCACCGGAATCGCCTTTGGCGCCGCTGGCGAGGTCTATGGCGAGGTTGTTTTCAACACGAGCCTGACGGGCTACCAGGAAATCCTCACCGATCCGTCCTACAACGGTCAGATCGTCACGATGACCTACCCGCATATCGGCAACTATGGAGTGAATCCCGAGGATGTCGAAAGCGGCGGATTGCGATTGCGCGGCTTCGTCGTGCGCGACTACTGTCGTGAACCCAGTAACTTCCGCTCGACCCAGAGTCTGGCGGATTATTTGCGAGAGGCCAACGTCATTGGGCTGTCAGGCATCGACACCCGCGCCTTGGTCAAACGCCTGCGCACCGTGGGAGCCATGACCGGCGTCCTCTCCACGACCGACCTCGACGACAGTTCGCTCATCGACAAGGCCCGCAGCAGTCCGACGCTGGTCGGAAGGGATCTGGTCCGGGAAGTCGCCCCGCGGGAATCGAGCGGTTGGGACGAAAAACTCTCGGAATATGCGCGGCATCCTTCGACTCCCAAAGGTTGGACGGGGCAGGTCTCCTCGGGGAACACCATCGATCGCCCGCATGTCGTGGCCATCGACTATGGCATGAAGTGGAACATCCCCAGGCATCTCGCCGAGATGGGCTGCCGTGTCACTGTCATGCCGGGAACCGCCACAGCCGACGAAGTCTTGAGTCACCGCCCCGACGGCGTCTTCCTGTCGAATGGCCCCGGTGATCCCGAACCGCTGACCTATGCGATCGAGACCATTCAGAACCTGCTGGGCAAGAAGCCCATCTTCGGAATTTGTCTGGGACAGCAACTGCTCGGACTGGCGCTCGGAGGCACAACGTACAAGTTGAAATTCGGACACAGGGGATCCAATCAGCCGGTCTTGTGCAAAGACTCTGGCCGGGTCGAGATCACGACCCAGAATCACGGATTCGCGGTGGCGGCCGATTCGCTTCCCAGGGGAGCGGAGGTCACGCACATCAACCTCAACGACCAGACGGTCGAAGGCATTCGCCACGAGAAACTCAATGCCTTTGGGGTGCAGTACCACCCCGAGGCTTCCGCCGGCCCGCACGACAGCCATTACCTGTTTGGCCAGTTCCGCGAGAAGCTGAAGTAGTCGCTCATCGGATCGTTGCAAACCATTTAATGATAAGTGGTTACAGCGATTATCTCCCAGCCGTCTAAAGTGGCTGTCCGGCGACTTGCGCGAAATCTGGAGAATCCCGCGCAATACTGCGAACCAGCCCTCTCTCAACTCCAGGGACTGGGATCCGTAGCGATCCCAGTCGGGTACGCGCTTCACGAAAGGCTGCGTATTTAGATCTCGTCATTCATTGCCAGCATCCAATTTGAGCAAGGGACAGTCGTGTACGTTTCCGTCTGGTCCGCCGTTGACGCCGCCGCGTTCGCACGCGACCATCAGCCAGAATTCCGCTGGGAATGGGTCTGGGGTCGGCAAAGGCGGTGTTGCAAGACGACGGGGCGATCGAAGCGACATGGACGATTCTCACGTGGCGCTCATCGAACAAGCTCGCACCGGAAATGCCCAGGCTTGGGATGGACTCTGGAGACAGTTCGGCGAAGTGGCCTTGGCCTTGGCCTACGGTCGGCTCGGCGATCGCAGCCTGGCAGCCGATGTGGCGCAGGAAGCCTTTCGAGTTGCCATCGAGAAGATCAAAACACTCGACGATCCGCGCCGATTCCCCGGATGGTTGCGGACCATCACACTGAATCTGGCCACCAAACACGGACAGCGGAAACGATCGGCGGCTCAATTGCCCGAAGAAGTCGATCCCGCCGCCCGCGACCATTCACGCGAACAGGCAATATCCAACCGGTGCGTCTCGCTGCTGCTGCCGTTGCTCCAAGACGTGATGCCCAGACTTTCGTCGATACATCAGACCATTGTGCAGATGTCCTTTCTGCAAGGTCTGAGCGACACGGACATCGGTCCCATCGTGCAACGCAACACCGGTACCGTCGGCCGGGCCAAGTCCAAGGCGCTGGAGCAACTCAAGGACTTCATGCGGGATGCCGTCACCAGACACCCCGATGCACGCGAGTGCGTCGACCACTTGCTGGGCTGAAGGTCAGTCTTGCGTTCGGATGCGACGCCACTTCCCAACCGGGCGGAACCGTGGGTGTCGTCCGTAAATCACGACTTCAAGAGTACAACATCTCTCCATCTGGAGTGCAAATATGAAAACCACGCTTCGCGAATCTCAAGTCTGGCGCGAGATCCTCTCCGCCCATTCCACGCTGCAAACGACGCCACCGCGGCTGGTGGTGGATGCAGAATTCCTCTCCCGCTGGGAGGCCGGCGACCTTTCGGAACAGGAGCATCAGGCACTTCTCGACGAACTCGCGACATCGCAAGAGAGCCGGCAGATCATCACGCTGCTCATGAATTCGGGATCTCTCACGTTACCCGCCAGTGATCGCGACGATATGCCCGCGGTGCTCAAGGAAAGCGAACGCCCCACGGTCTTGTCGGCGTCGGAGGAAACTCGCGTGTCGGACTTTTCCAATCCTCCGGTGTTCGCGTCCGCGGGAAAGGACACTCTAAGCACATCTCGCCAGGGTGCGCGGTCGCGTCATGCCATGATGACCTGGCTGCCCGTGGGGCTGATCGCCGCCGGCGTGGCCGTGGCGGTTACGCTGTCGATCATGAATCCCGGCGGCAACGGGCCGCTCACCGCGGCCATGACCGCCATGCAGAACAATGATCTGCAGGAGGCGTTTGAACAAGCCGACGAAGCCCTCGCAGTCGCCGACACCGCGAACGAACGCGAAGCGGCATTCGAGATTCTGACGCAGAGCGGCGAGCAGCTTGCCGACACGGCTCTGGCGGAAGGCCGTTTCGAGGACGTGCGGCTGGTTTCCGATCGCGTGAGTGAGCATAGCGAACTCAGCGAGTCGGCCGACGCCGCGACACGCGATCTGCTGGGGCGGATTGAATCGCTCCGTCTGCAGGCCCGCCGTGGACTGAGTTCGGCCCTCGCCCTGACGCAATTGGACAGCCTCGGAGACTACGGCATCAACTCCGATGGTCCCTTGGGTCAGTTGGCCCCCGACTGGCTGCAGGGCAACCCTGAAGAAGGCATGACCGAAACCGAGATCGCCGAGATTCGAGAGGATTACGAACAGGCGATCGCCGAGTTTCCTTCCAGCCCTCAACTGCGGCTCAACTTCGGCCAGTTCCTGCTGGAACAACGACTGACTGAGGAAGCACTCGAGCAGTTTCGCGCCATCCTGGATGGCAACGCTTACCTTTTGCCCGATCCGGAAAATCGCGACGCTCTGGTCGGCATGGCGATCGCACTGTTCAACGATCCCGAACAGGAGTCGGCTGCCGAGGCGATGCGGAAACTGTTGGAGATGCTTCCCGACGATGCGGCCGCTGCCGATATTTTGAACTCGATTCAGGGCAACCTCGGATCGCGAATCCCGGAAGGGCTGCTGCCCGATGGACTCGTGCCGTCGACCGACACGCTCGACATGTTGCAGGATTCACTGCAGAATTTCCGCCAGCAGGAGGAGGAGCGTCCCGCGCAGGAGTCCGCCGAACCAGAGATGTAGTCCGAGGAGCCAAAGTGAAAGCCACGCTTGAACAGCCGACCGCCGCAGAAATTGTCGACGAACTCCGCTCGCTGGGAGACGCGCAAACCAAGAAGACTCACGGCAGGCATGGGGCCATCGAACCGTTCCTCGGCGTGAAGATCGAGCATCTCAAGAAGATCCAAAAGCGGGTCAAGCAAAATCACAAGCTGGCCCTCAAACTGTACGACACCGGCATCTCGGACGCGAAGTACCTCGCGTCGTTGATCGCCGACGATGCGAAGATGACCAAGAAGGATCTGCAGCGCTGGATCAAGGGTGCCAACTGGTGCATGCTGACTGAGTATGCCGTCCCCTGGGTGGCCGCTGAGAGCCGGTTCGGCTGGGAACTCGCGCTGGAGTGGATCGACTCGAAGAAGGAACTGATCGCATCAACCGGCTGGGCGACGATCAGCAGTCTGGTGTCGATCAAGGACGATGCCGACCTCGACATCCCGGCTCTCAAGCAACTCTTGAATCGCGTGGAGACGACGATTCACGATCAACCGAACCGCGTGCGCGGCGTCATGAACTGTTTCGTGATTGCCGTCGGCTGCTACGTGAAATCACTGATGACGCTCGCTATCAAGACCGCCGAGAAGATCG
>JANNSB010000250.1:0-9813 GCA_031402175.1 Planctomycetaceae bacterium | reverse complement strand
GGGTCTGGAAAACCGCGAGAAGTGGTGGACCTGATTGCGGAGCATCAGAGCGTCACAGAAAAGAGATATGAAGAGACGCTCAAGTCTGGACAGACTCGCTTCTACAACCAGGTTCACTGGGCACGGCAATACATGGTCTGGGAAGGCCTGCTCGATAAGTCGACGCGGGGAGTCTGGACCTTAACTCCGAAGGGTTACTCGACTTCGTTAAGCGACTCGCAGGCTCGTGAAATCTGTTCGAAATGGGCCAAGATCCATGCCAATGCGCGTAAGCAGGAGGAAGTGGCTGAGGTGCCTTTGGAGCGCGAGGTTGATGCGGATGAAGTCGACTACGACTACGTGCTCTTGGAATTACTGAAGAAGGTCACACCAGAAGGTTTCGAACGCATCTGCGCCCGACTTCTTCGCGAATCTGGTTTTGAGAAGGTGACTGTGACCGGTCGGCCTAGAGACGGAGGCATTGACGGAATTGGGATCCTGCAGATCAACCCATTCGTCAGCTTCAAAGTCTTGTTTCAATGCAAGCGATACAAGGGTGCAGTCTCTCGCGCGCAAGTTGGCGATTTTCGGAATGCGATGATTGGTCGAGCTGAGAAGGGAATTATCATCACCACTGGCACCTTTACAGCAGACGCCCGTCGTGAAGCCGATCGCGAAGGCGCACCGCCGGTGGAGTTGGTGGATGCGGAGAAGCTGATCGAGTTGTTTGAACGAGTCGAATTGGGCCTGAAGCCGAAGACGGTGTTTGAAGTCGACCACGCATTCTTCGCCGAGTACTTGCCTCGCGACGTATGAACGCCGTCACCAGTATCGGAGACTGCAACGACTGCGAGTCTCAACGCCGACTACAGCCGCACGCGTCATCACCCGTGCGTGACCAGCGTCACGGCGATATTCCCTGAGAAGCAGACATCGACGTCGCAGCCGGGTTCGCGGTGGCGGTTCCGGTAGATGCTGCGGTGCACGAAGCCGGTTGCCGTCTGTTCGTAGTCGACGGCATGATGCCCGGGATCGATCGGGCAGAGCACGATCTGCGGCTGGGCTGTCGGCGATTCGGGATCTGGGAAGTTCACGTTCCAGAACGCTCTCAGCGGCAGAGGGCGTTCGAGCAGAAACTCCAGTACCGCAGCGGCCCAGGCGCGGGTTCTTTCCCAGTCGATGGTACCTCTCGCCGATCGCGTGTATTGCGACAGGGCGATGGCCCGCACGCCGAGCAAGGCCGCCTCGCGGGCTGCGGCGGCGGTGCCTGACATGTAGATGTCGGTGCCAAGGTTGCTTCCGGCGTTAATGCCCGACAGCAGCCAGGTGCTCGATCGGGCCAGATGCTTGACGCCGATACGCGCGCAGTCGGCGGGCGTCCCTTCCACTTCATGCTCGTGCTCGCTGAGTCGCCGCACGGTGATCGGTCCGTTATCGGTCACGCGATGCCCGACGCCCGATTGTTCCGTATGCGGCGCCACGACCACCACCGGCCCCTTGTTCAGCGCCAGTTCGCAGAGGAGGTTCAGGCCCGGGGCGCCGATGCCATCATCATTAGTAACTAGGAAAGACATTGGGAGGTTGTTCGGGCCAGGCAGGCCAGAAGCCAGCCGTCTCATCGCCTCGGCTGCATCTGACCAGGGAAGTCATAGGCAACTGCCGACGATCAATCCATTCGGAATGACGAATCGCGGCATGATTCCCAAAAGTTGCTCGCGCGCAAATCCGAATTCGATCGGTTTACTTCGGGGGGTTGCCATGTCCGTGTCGTTTCTGCACGTTCTTCGCCAGTTTCAGCACGATGGGATAGGTCGCCGCCGCGCTCAACGTCGACACGATCGCACTGCCGACGAGCAACGGCTTGCCGATATCGGCGGCCAGCAGCTTAGCGCCTCCCCACCATTCGCCCCAACTCTGGTTGCCGAACAGGTCGGAGAACCGCTCGAACGTCACGCCGCCGTCGCCGACGAACCACGACCCGACGACGTACTCCCCCCAGTAGATCGGGAGGCTCGTCAGCGGATTCGTGATCTGCCCCGCGATGACGGCGGCCAGGACGTTGAACTTGAAGAACGGCCTGCAGACAAGCGCCACCAGCAGCACCAGCGGCGTCTGCAGCAGAGGCGTCGGCGTCAGGCCGACGAACATTCCTATCGCGGCGCCCAGGGCAATGCGGTGCGGCGTGTCGTCGGCCCCGAGGACTACCCGCAGCAGATGGCGGAAGTTCCACTTCGCTAGCCAGGATGAGAACCGCGGCCGCGATTGCTCAGATTTCTCGGGACCAGCGACGATCGGGTGATCACCTTGGATGTCGGGCGATTCTGAAGGAACGACTGGCTTCGACATTCAAAACATCAACCGGCTGTATTGCGACCACACTTGACCGTGCATCGTATGGCAGGCGAGTACATCGCGGGTATGCAACTCGGGTGCCACCGTCCTCATTGATTCAGTTTCGCACGCGAGTCGCGGGCTGTGAAGAGGCGAACTCTTACCGAAGGAGGGAGAGCGGGAACTGGCCCCTCATCCGGCCTGCGGCCACCTGCTCCCCGCTGGTATGCACCGTGACAGAAGACATCATCCGCGGGGAGAAGGAGTTATAAGCCATTTGGGGTTTTCAATTCCCACCGATCCCATCATCCTGCCGCCGGGAGATTGAGATGCAGAAATCACTGGATGCGAAACTGGCCGATATTCACCGCGATCCATCAGGGTCGCGGGAGTTCATCATTGCCGATGCCAAGGACGCTGACATGGGGTTCGGGGTTCCCGCGCCTGGCATGAAATCGTCGCCCGCGAACGTCTCGTCGTTCAAGTCGCTGGAGGACTACCGCGAACAGATTCGCCAAGTGATCCGGCAAGGCGTGGTCGACATCGTGCTGATGTCGGCCAGCACCTGTGAGCAACTCGTGCTGCAGGAACGACTGTTCGATCAGTCGCACGTCACGCCGGCCGTGCGGGCGAACGATGCGACCGACATTCATGTGATGCGGGGCAGCCAGTTGGGGTCGCAGCCTTCGCTGCCGTTTCGGTCGGCCGGACTCGATCATGCTCAGTGCGGTCATCTCGACTGTGCGACAGCCGAGCGACTTCTGGGGGTCGATCTGGGGCTATACTCGATCACGTTCAACAACGACAGCCGGCTCGATCGCGAGGCGCTGGAGGCGTACAAGTCATTTCGCGAAGAGGCGGAATTGAAGGGCTTTCGGCACTTCCTGGAGGTGTTCCATCCGAACGCGCCGCAGAATCTGGATCTCGCGAAGACCGTCGACTTCGTGAATGACGCCATTGCCCGGTCGCTGGCCGGAGTGACATCGAAGGGCCGGCCGGTCTTCCTGAAGATCCCCTACCCTGGCCCGCGCGCGATGGAAGAACTCGTCGCCTACGACCCGCATCTCGTTGTGGGAATCTTGGGCGGCTCGTCCGGCACGACACGGGATGCGTTTCAGCTCATTCACGATGCCCGCCAACATGGGGCGCGTGTGGCGCTCTTCGGTCGCAAGATCAACAACGCCGAGAATCAACTGGCGTTCATCGAGTTTCTGAGGTTGATCGTCGACGATGTGCTGGAGCCGGAAGAAGCCGTGCGGGCCTACCATGCCGTGCTGGCGAAGCTGAACATCAAGCCTCTGCGACCGCTGGAGGATGACCTGCAGGTGACGATCGGCGTGGCCAGCTATGCGCAACCATCAGCCGTCGGACGTTCGAGCAGTGTGAGCGGCACATCGACGGCGCTCGACCCGGCAGGCAGCACGAAGCCGCCGCACAAGATGACCCCGGAAGAACGCCTCGCCTACCATCGCGAGCGACTGAAGCGCATCCTGGGGGGATAACAGAAAGGGACCAGGATTCAGGAATCAGAACCAGGGATGAAGCTCCCTGAATTCTGAACTCTGAATCCTGGCCCCTGATCTTTCCGATCACT
Source organism: Planctomycetaceae bacterium (assembly GCA_031402175.1). GTDB lineage: Bacteria > Planctomycetota > Planctomycetia > Planctomycetales > Planctomycetaceae > JANNSB01. Next base: position 5,909 of record JANNSB010000250.1, on the reverse strand, counting down.
GGGTCCAGGTCGGACTTCAGTTCGCGATCCTCGGTGAGAGGAAGGTTGCCGTCGCGCCGAGCGGGTCGGCTAATTCATCGGCAGGCAGCGGCGCCGGAGGAGCTGTCTCCTGGTCGGCTGGCGTGGGTTCACCCTCGCTGAAGACTTCTCCCGGACACATCTGGCCGTAGATCACGCCACCTTGGCACATGCCGTTGCCGCCGGGTCCGCACAGCGGGCGATGCCACTGGCTGGGAATCGGCGCGCCAGGCGCCGCGGCGGGACGCCAAGCCGGAGCATGCTGATAGTAGTAGCCGAGCTGCGTGGTGTCGGTCGGCATATAGATCGCCGCCGCCGACATGCCCGTGCCGTTCGACGGCTGGCCGGTCCATTCATTCGGGTAGAGCTTTTGATACGGCACATACACGGTGTGCATCGGCACTTTGCCGGGAGGAGCCCATCCGTGGTCGGGCGATACCGTGCCAAGGCCCTGAGGATGCAGCCAGTTGATGATGTTGTGCAGCTTGTGGCCGCACTGATGACAACCAGTGCCCCACCAGTGGCCCCATTGGTCGCACATGCTGGGTCCATAGTAACCAGGGCAGTAGCCGTTCTGGCAATAGCCGCCAGGACAATATCCGCTCTGGCAATTCCCATCGGGGCAGTACCCACCGCCGTAGCCGTAGTCGACCACGGGGCAGTTCGGGCAGTACATGTGATTGGCCGGCGTGATGCTCTGTTGCATCACCGACCGAGTCGAGGCGACGCCGGGCTCATCAGCCAGGCCGGGCTGCGTCAACATCAGCACCGACAGGCCGCCCATCAGCCAAGCCGGCATCGTTCGTGAGTAGAATCGGGACATGAGACTTCCTTGTCGATGACGGTGAGTGAAGACGAGTTCGCCGGATTCCTGGCGAGCATGCGATCCAGTGACATCACCGAGAGGGAGAGTCGACGATATGGCCCGCGACCCTCACCCCCGGCCCCTCTCCCGGCGGGAGAGGGGAGAATCAAGTTGCAACTATTGGCCGGGATACGGATGCGAAATCGGAGTCAGACGGCTCGAAGGCACACCCCATCCGTAGTTGTAGGAGTGACGCACGTTGGGAGCCAAAGGCACCGAGACCGGGCCGCCGTATCCTTGAGCGGCGTAGATGTTGCCGTCCCGCTGATCGAAGTAGTTCGGATCGAGCGGATAAACCATGCTGTAGTGGCCGACCGGAGGACATCCGCGACCGCAGCAGCCCGTGGGGAAGAAGTAGCCGAACTTATGCCGGAACCAGTGTTCGTGCTCGCGGCTTTGCTGATGGCACGAGGCCTTCAGCGTCTCGCCGGCAATCTGGTTCCGCATGCGGAAGTTCATGGCATGGCCGCGCAGGCAATTGGCGAGGCAGTTGTTGCCCAGCACCGAGTGGTGGTAGCAGAGGGGCGGTGGGCCATAGTACGGCGGGCATTCGACGTAGTAGCCTTCGGGACAATTACCTTCGGGGCAGTAACCTTCGGGGGCGTAGCCTTCCGAGGAACCGGCATCGCCGTGATGCTCTTCGGTGACTTCTCCCTCGGGCGATTGGCCGAGGATGACATCGCTGGATTGATAGTCACTCAGGCGCACGACGCCCTCGGCGTCGTCGGCCGAGGCCGTAAGCGCTGGGCCGAGCATCATCAGCACGGCCGGCAGGCAGCAGATTCGAGACAAGGTCTTCATGATACATCCTGTAACAGAAGCGTTGCGGGTAGACGGGTTGATTCCGATGCGGCGACGGTTCGCCCAGGCCACGTTCGACTAGCGGGGCGGATGGAAGCCGGAGAGCCAACTGATGCGGGAACGATAGTTGACCTTCACTTCGGTCCCCTGCAGTTCCCAGTGTTCATGCTGACGCATGCCGAACGGCGTCCAGATCCAGCAGCCCTTCACCTTGTAGTAGAACGGCCCGTACATCGCGTGATAGCGATGCGGGTAGAGCATCTCGTGTGGCGCGAACGCCTGATTGGTGATGATCGTGCCCCCATTCCAGCTTGGCGTGTGCTGCACTGGAGAGGGATAGAGCGGAGCGTTGAGCACCGGATATTGCCCGGAGTTGTACGTCTGCACTCCGGCGGCAGCAGCGCCGTTGTCGACGTACTGAGTCGGCCCGTGCGTGTACTGAGTCGGCCCGTGCGTGCTGTGCACCGGGGCCTGGTAGCCGACGGCGCCGGGATAGACTGCCCCGTCATTGGCGGAGGCAGAACGACCGGCGATTCCCAAACACATGACCAAAGCGGCAGCGGCCACAAAACGAACCATCGTTCCCCTCCCTGAAGTTGTCGGTTCAGGATGATCGAGTCACCAGCGCGGTGGACCGTCCTGACTGATCGTGATTTCCCCCTTCATGCGTGGTTGCCCACGAGACGGTCCAGATCCAGCATCTGCGTGCGGTGGAACTTCCCATCCGGTGAATTCTTCGGCCTGTGACGGTCGCATCAATGAGACGTTTCGCACCAGTCGAAACGGTTTGTCTTTCAAATCGCAAACTACTGCTGTAATTGCAGTTATGGATATATGACAACCGTTGAAATCGTTGCAGACGGCACGCCGGGAACAACCGTTACGGATGGAGAATTCGGCACAATCGTTACAACCTCGCGCACCCTTTCCGGCGGGAGGAACACAGAGCCGCCATCATTCCGGCGGGAATCGTCACGCCTGCGAAACCCTGACCAGAGCCCTCGATTTCTCACCCGCGAAAGACTCATCGCACCTTGTTGCTCGCGCTGGAACGTCACCCTAGAATCCCACCCCGCTTCAAAAGACTGGCGTGGCACACACGCCTGAGGCGGCTGGAAGCCTTGTATTGTTCGACGAGGCTCGCCACAACAACCGCAGAATCACCGGCGAGATCCCTCGCCCACAATCGTCTCTCAAGACTCAGCCTCACGGAGAAGAGGAACTATGAATCGAATTGCCGCCACCGCTCGGGCCTCGCTGGCCGCTGTTCCCAAGAGCCTGAAACTGCTGCTGCTGGCTCTCGCCGCCGGTCTGTTGGGTACGTCCACCGCATTCGCGAGCGAGGCCGACCTGGCAATTCCCGACTTGCACGTCGACGTGTTCTTCAACAACACCGTCAGCGCGTGGTGGCTGCTCGCGGTCGGGGCGCTGGTCATCTGCGGCACTCTGGGTATCAGCCTGTACCTGCGAGCGCAGATCAAGGCGCTGCCGGCGCACAAGTCGATGCTCGACATCGCCGAGATCATTTTCCAGACGTGCAAAACCTATCTGCTCCAGCAGGGCCGATTCCTGCTGATGCTGTTCGCGCTGATCGCGTCGGCAATGTCCTTCTACCTGTGGTTTTCCAGCACCCACGCCACTCACGTCCCCGGCGCTCCGGCGGGCATCGGCCTGATCCCGAAAATCGTGCTGGTGCTGTTGTTTTCGGTGGTCGGCATCGTGGGATCGTTCTGGGTGGCGTGGTACGGCATCCGCGTCAACACCTATGCCAACGCCCGCACCGCCTTTGCCTCGTTGCGAGGTGAGCCGTGGGATGTGGTCAACATCCCGTTGCGTGCCGGCATGTCGATCGGCTTGTTCCTGATCTCGCTCGAACTGGTGATGATGGTCGTCATCCTGCTGTTCGTGCCGCGGCAGATCGTGGGTATGTGCTTTCTCGGATTCGCCATCGGCGAATCGCTGGGCGCATCGGCCCTGCGTATCGCGGGCGGTATCTTCACGAAGATCGCCGACATCGGCTCAGACCTGATGAAGATCGTCTTCAACGTCAAGGAAGACGATCCGCGTAACCCCGGCGTCATCGCCGACTGTACCGGCGACAACGCGGGCGATTCGGTCGGCCCCACCGCCGACGGCTTCGAGACCTACGGCGTGACGGGCGTAGCCCTGATCGCCTTCATCACCCTGGCTGTTCTGAATGTGGATGGCACGCCCAATTCCGCGATCCAGGTGAAGCTGATCGTCTGGATCTTCGCGATGCGGTTCCTGATGGACTTAATGTCCGGGGTGTCGTACTTCATTAACCAGGCGATCTCCGAGAAGAAATACAAGGGCCTGAAAGAGTTCAATTTCGAAGCCCCTCTCACCCGTCTGATCTGGATCGCCGCGGGCCTGTGCATTTCAACGTCGTACTTCATGAGCTGGCTGTTGATCGGCGACATGGAGGTCGGCGGCGAACGTCAGGACTGGCTCTGGGCACAGCTTGCGTCGATCATCAGTTGCGGCACGCTGGCTGCGGTGCTGATTCCCGAGTTCACCAAGGTTTTCACCAGTTCGCACTCCAAGCATGTGCACGAAATCGTCACAGCGTCCCGTGAAGGCGGACCGTCGCTGACGATTCTGTCGGGTCTCGTGGCAGGCAACTTCAGTGCCTTCTGGAACGGGATCCTGATTGCAGGGTTGATGACGATGGCCTTCTTCGTCAGTCAGATGGGTCTGGATGGGATCATGACCGTCGAACTGATTCACGGCGAGCCCCCGGTCGGCGTCGGCTCCATCTTCGCCTTCGGCCTGGTCGCCTTCGGCTTCCTGTGCATGGGACCAGTTAATATTGCCGTGGACAGCTACGGCCCGGTGACCGACAACGCTCAGTCGATCTTCGAACTGGCCCAGACCGAGTCGATTCCGGGCATCAAGGAGGAGATCAAACGCGACTTCGGGTTCGAACCCGACTTCGTCAGGGGCAAGCACTACCTGGAGGCCAACGACTCGGCCGGCAATACGTTCAAGGCCACAGCCAAACCCGTGTTGATCGGCACGGCCGTGGTTGGCGCGACGACGATGATCTTTTCGATCGTCCTGCTCTTGGGCAAGACGGTAATCAACGGCGAGTCGCTGTTGTCGCTGAGCCTGACCGATGCGCCGGTGCTGCTCGGGTTCCTCTGCGGCGGGGCCGTGATCTACTGGTTCTGCGGAGCATCAATGCAGGCGGTCACGACCGGCGCCTACCGTGCCGTCGAGTACATCAAGCAGAACATGGACCTCACCAAGAAGGCAGCCGATCTGGAGGATTCGAAGACGGTGGTGCGGATCTGCACCGAGTACGCGCAGAGCGGCATGTGGAACATCTTCGTCGCCCTGATGTCGTTCACGCTGGCTTTCGCCTTCTTCGACCCGAACTTCTTCGTCGCCTACCTGGTCGCCATTGCGATGTTTGGCCTGTTCCAGGCGATCTACATGGCCAATGCCGGCGGTGCGTGGGACAACGCCAAGAAGCTCGTGGAAGTCGACCTGAAGGAAAAAGGAACGCCGCTGCACGCCGCATCGGTCATCGGCGACACCGTCGGCGACCCGTTCAAGGACACGACATCGGTAGCCCTGAACCCGATCATCAAGTTCTCGACGCTGTTCGGCCTGTTGGCGGTGGAGATCGCCGTCGAGATCAAGAAGGCCGCGAGCACTGGTGAGGGGAGCGACTTCACGCCCTACGTCGGCGCTGGGATGCTGGCTCTGGCGCTCTATTTCGTGTGGCGGTCGTTCTACAAGATGCGGATTCCGCAGAAGGCGTGAAGCGAGTTGCCATGAACTCTCATCGCATGGCATGAGGATCATTGGCCGAAGGCCATTCTCACCGTAGCCTGGGGCAAAGCCGCCAACAGCGGCGTCGCCCCAGATTGCGAGCCAGATCCATCGGTTGGCTGAAAGCCATACACAGTCGCGTCGCGGAGAGTGCGCATTCCCGCCATGCGTCAGGTGATTGTGGCTTTCAGCCAAATCGATCCAACTCCAACCCAGTTCCTGGAGTGCCGCCGACAGAGCCGGCTCTACCCCAGGCTACGATGGGAGAGGCCTTCGGCCAATGGTGTTCAAGCAGGTGTGCTGCGCCACTCCAAAAGCCGCATCACTTCTGCAGCGGCTGCCGCGCGAGATCCAGCTTGCTCATCCCGGGCGGGTCGACGGGTCGCTGACGGTGCCCTTCGGAGGAATGGTGATGGCGGCGAGGCCC
>JANNSB010000249.1:0-1606 GCA_031402175.1 Planctomycetaceae bacterium | reverse complement strand
GTCTCTGAGAGCCGCCGTGACTGCGAAGAGCAGCGCAGTTACTCGCCGTCAGTCGTCAGCAGGAATCGCTTGCGGGCCACTTCTTCGCCTTCGACTTTGAGGACGAAGGTGTATTCTCCGGTCGACATGGCTTCCGACAGGGGATAGACCAATGAGCTGCGAAGCATCTCTCGCGGCAGTATCTGACCGTTGCGGATCATGATGCGGTCTTCCGCGTCGTGCAGATCGACCTCGACCCACATGTCTTCGTGCGGAGGGTTGAAGCAGCATTGCACGACTGCCTCTTCGCCCAGTTCGTAGGTGCGGCGGCGGTCGGCCAATGTCCCTCCGACGGTGACGGTTCCGAGTTCGAAGCTGAACAACTGGTCTAAAACCGCGATCTCCGATTCTGAACTGAAGAGTTGATTCAGTCGTTCTGGAGAGACAGGCGTCAGCACGTAGCGCCCTTCGGGTCGATGTTCACCGTAGAGGTCCATCCAATGCTCGGCCTCGACGCCCAACAAAAGAAATGCAGCCAGAGTCAGGCAGAACACAGGAGCAGCGCCTGCCGCAGTCCACCAGCCCGCGTGCGGCGCCGTCGCCATTGTTGACGGCTCCGGCGCGTGATCAATCTTGCGATTCCAGCCCAGTCGGGTCATCCACTTGCTCATTTTCGACTTCGCCCAGGCGACATCATCGGTAGTCACAAACGTCAGGTACAGGCAGAAGTAAATCGAGGGGAAGATGATGAGTCCCAGAGTGAAGATCGTCATCAGGTGAAAGAACACGCCGATCGACAGCATGATGTTTCGCGACAAGCCCTTCCAACAGATAAACAGGAAGAGAATCTCCCAGCAGATCGTGACATAGGACATGACCTGCAGTAGCACCGGGTAGAAGGCCAACAGGTCTCCCAGGGGATTGTTCGAGTTGAGATCGGTCCGCAACCAAAACAGGAGCTGATCACCGCTGAAGTACGACGGCGTATGCATCTTCGTGGCCGCCGCTCCGAGGTAGATGATGCCGATGAGCAGTTGCAGCAGCCGTCGAGGCCAGGCGGCTGAGCGAGGCAACTCGGCGAGGGTTCCCGTCAATTCCGGATGCCGTCGCCGCTTCAACCAGGCATCGACAGACCAGACATCGCCAGATCGTGAGATGCACAGCAGGAAAAACACATGCGAGGTGATGACGGTGTGCTTCGTCAGCGTGCTGACGGCGTCGCACAACGTGAAATAAGTAAAGAGCGTGCAACAACCGATCGCGGAAATGCGAGTCATCCAGCCGACGCTCAGCGTCACGAAGAACAACATCATCGCCGTAAACAGCGCGACGGCGACCGGAGCCGAGAAGACGGGAAACAGATTCTCCAAGCCCGGATAGGCATTCAGCAGTGGAGTGGGCGATCCATCGAGCGAATAGAGTTCCCGCGCGCGAATCCAGCGCGGCACGAGCGTGAACATCACCACCGCCGGCAAGGCCATTCGCAGCAATGCCAGTCCATACGGGGTTTCGTCATCAAAGAAGAATTGATTGATGCGCGTGGCCAAGCCTGGCGATGCGGACTGTTCTGTCATAGGTTGTCCCCCTCCCTGGATTCCTCAAATTCGATGCGCGCCTTATTCCCGTG
>JANNSB010000248.1:0-6201 GCA_031402175.1 Planctomycetaceae bacterium | reverse complement strand
GCTTGACCTGCAGTTCGTTCTTGAGGTACTCGACCCGCAACAGATCGCGGGCCAGCCACGCGGCCTCTTTGCGAAGGATCTGATGATAGACGTACTCGAACAGATCGAACTGGAACGACTCGCTCGCCCGGTCGGTCGGCTCGATGCCGTCGATCACGCACCGGCGCACGCCGTGAATAAAGTTGCCGTAGAAGAACGCGATCGTCTGCGTGAGCTTGCGATTGAGGTCGGCCTTCCATTCGCGCAGTTGATCGGTGTCGAGATCCCGCGTGCTGACCCGCTTGCCCGACTGGCGGAACAGATGAAAGCTGTCGAACCGGGCAGCCTTTGGATCCCAGATCTGTTCGATCTCGAACGGCAAATCGACGGGGCGATCGGTAAGCGTCCAGGCACACAACCGCTTCGCGTACTCGGCATGCGACTGCGAGTCGCCGCGAGACGTCAGGTCGAAGATGATGCCCCGCTCGCCGTCGGACTTCAGTCCCTCGTTCGCGAACAGCAGTCCGAGTTGGGTCTTGCCAATGCCGGTGGCCCCGAGCAGCACGGTCAGCGTCCCCGGCACGAGACCTCCGCCAAGCATCTCGTCCAGTCGCGGGATGCCGGTGGAGACGGAGTGAGTGGGGGCGGTCATTGAGGAAGTTTAGCAGGGAGAGATGGGTGAATCCTCTTTGTGCGAACGGTTGTGGAAACTTCTCCCTCTCCCACGAGGCAGTTCTCGTTCTTCAAACGATGTCGCTGTGGGAGAGGGTCGGGGTGAGGGCGAAGTGCGGCCCCTCATCCGGCCTTCGGCCACCTTCTCCCCGCTGGTTCAATCTGCGAATCAAGACACGGACTGCGGGGAGAAGGCTCGCAATGCAATCAGTCTGCCGTTGCTCACCGCCGTACCACGCGCGACTCGCGGCTGCGGAGGAACGCGACGAGGGCCGACTCGAGCGGCACGTTCGTCGGCTGCAGGATGTAGTCGATGCCGAGGCCCCGGCAGTCGGAATGCAGTCGTTCGCAATGGGCCCGCATCTTCGCGTTGTACTGGTCCCTGGCGGTGCGCGGGTCAACGTACATCTCCTTGCCCGTCTCCAGATCGACCAGCAGGGCAGGGGAGTCCATCTGCAGTTCTCGCTCGGCCGGGTCGAGTACTTGGAAGACGACCACTTCGTGCCGGCGGGCGGCGAGACGCGACAGCACAGTCTGCACGCCGTCGAGCGGCGCGAGACAATCGGAGACGATGATGACCAGTCCGCGGCGATGCAGCGTGCGTGCGGTTTCTTCCAGCGGCCCGACGAGGTCGGTCGTGTCGCCGGTCGTGGGAGCTTCGAGCTGCACGATCGCCCGACGGAACTGTCCGGGCCGAAACCTGGCGGGGAGGCGCGAGTCGATCCCCTTCGAGAACCGCAACAGTCCGAACGCATCCCGCTGATGAATCAAAAAGTACCCCAAGGTCGCCACCAGCGTGCGGGCGTAGTCGAACTTCGAGTAGCCGACGGAGCCGAACTCCATCGATCGGCTGGCATCAAGGACGGCATGGCAGCGCAGGTTCGTTTCGTCCTCGAACTGCTTGAGATGGTACCGGTCGCTGCGGGCGTAGAGTTTCCAGTCGAGATACCTCAAGTCGTCGCCGGGCGCGTACGGGCGATACTCGGTGAACTCGACCGAATACCCATGCAGCGGACTGCGGTGAATCCCCGATAACACGCCCTCCACCACCGCCCTGGCGCGCAGTTCCAGCGACCGCATGCCGAGCAAAGCGGCTGGATCGATCCACCCCGCAGGGGGATAGGGAGTCGATGCGCGTCCGGCGCGCGATTCGTTCGGGGATGATGTGAGATCGGCGTTCGACATTCGGGAACCCTGTTGATGTCGTCACGCTAACAAAACATGCGAGATGTTGCACCACGACACCTGTAGGGAACGGACTCCGTGCCGTTCCCCTGGGCGGGTTGGAGCGGTTCATCAATCGCCCGGCGTCCCCGTGACGAACGACCGGCATCCGGGTGCGCGTCCCAGCGTCACGAGAACGCCAACCGTACCGCCACACTTTTCCCCGCTGGCGGGAACGGCATGGAGTCCGTTCCCTACAGGTGATCAACGTGTGATCGCCACTCATTTCGATTGACGCTCAGACGCAAAGCGGCCATTGCGGTTTAGCGGTATGAGCACAACGACAGTGCCAACCAGCAGCCCCAGGATGCCTCCGTACGGACCAGACGACGACGACCCATAGCCTGCGGTAAAAACGCCAGCGATGCCACTCACAAATGGGGCCGCAATATTTCCTGCACTGCTCTTGAATCCGAATCTGGTCACTGCAGCTGCGATGGCAGCCACGATGGTGATCATCGCCACCGTGAGGAGTGGGACCGAAATGCCTTTCATTCCGCCATGCTGGTGCTGGGAACAGACCCGAATCACCGTACCGGCTGCGATCGCTGCACCGACCCACCGAAGAATCGTGATCTTGCGTCTGTCTGTCATTGGTTCGTCAGATTGGATGAGGTCTCTTGATTGTTACAGCCCTTCAATCGATCGTACCAACTCTTCCGCCACGTCGATCCCCGTGGCTCGCCGAAACCCTTGCCAGCCGGGGACGGCGTTCACTTCGATCACGTACGTGCGGCCCTGGTCGTCGGTCAGCAGGTCGATGCCGGCGATGCGGGTGCCGGTCGCATCGACGGCGGCGGCGGCGAGTTGCAGTTCCAAATCCGTCGGCGTATGCCGCTCGGCTCGCGCCTGCCGTGAGATGTTGGTGCGAAAGTCGTCGGAGTGCCGACGGATCGCGCCGAGCGGCCGGCCGTCGAGCCAGAGAATGCGCGTGTCGTAGCCGGGATGATGAATGAACTCCTGCAGGTAGAGCACCGCATCGAGTCGTTCGAGAGTACGAAACGTCCGCACAGCGAGATCTGGGTTGTCGACCCGCATGATGCCCCGTCCCTCGGCCCCGAAGACCGGCTTCACGACAACGTCGCCGCCCAGTTGTTCGAAGGCGAGCATCGCACTCTCGAAGTCCTGACAGACGATGGTTCGCGGCGTCGGAATGCCCGCTCGCGCCAGACGAGCCGAGGTGAGGAACTTGTCGACCGCGCATTCGATCGCCTTGGGAGGATTGATCACCTGCACTCCCCGGGCTTCGAGCATCAGGAGCGCGTCCATGCGAAACACGACCTGTTCCAGCGACCCCGGCGGCATCGTGCGCACGATCACCGCATCGCAGCAAGACAGGTTCGCGAAGCTGTCGTTGGTTCCTGATGTCGCAGCCGGGTCGGCGTCCGCGGGGCTTTCACCCAGTCGCACGCCTTGGCTGTCGAGCGAAGCGAACAGCCTCCGGTACTCAACCCGCACGGCGGTGTGACCGCGCTTCTCCGCCGCTCGCCGGATGTCGGCCACGTACCAACTGTCGGCATTGCCCAGGATGGCGAGGAACACTGGAGGATTCAGGGGTCAGGAGTCAGCTTCGAGAGCGACGGGGTTCAACCCCGCCGCTCACACACGCGCTTCAATCCCCGACGCAATACACGAAACGGTTCGACCTCAAGTACAGCATGTTCCCTTCGACGACGGGGGAGGCGTTGAAGTCGCTTTCATCAGATGCAATTTGGTTGAGAGCCAGCACCGTCATTTCGGGTGTGGCTGAGAGCACATAGGTGCCGTTGCGGCGGGAAACCAGATAGAGCCGATCGCCCACCGACAGCAACGATGCGTAGACATTGGCCGAGCCTTCGATGCGGACTTCGGGGAGTACTTCACCTGTGTGGCGATTGATGCACGCTGCGCGACCCTGCTGATTGACGAACATCAAATAATCGCCGACCACCACCGGCGAGGGGACGTTCGTTTGGGCATCGGCTTCCCAGAGCTTGTGGGTCTCGGTGATGTCGCCGCGTCCGCCGGCCCGCACGGCAAATGTGTTGCCGCGCCGGCCTCCGACGGCATAGATCACGTCTCCTTCAGCGACGACCGAGGGGCAGACGTAGTCCGCCACGCCCGTGAAGCTCCACAGTTCTTCACCGGTGCGGGGATTGAAGCCTTTGAGGAAGTCCTCGTAATAGATCACGAGTTCCTGTGAACCGTCGGCCGCGGTCACGATGACCGGGGTACCCCAACTGCGCTTCACGCCTTCGACTTTCCAGACCTGCTCACTCGTCTCGGCATTGAGGGCCACGAGCGATTCGCTCTCGACGCTGGCATTCACGATCACCAGGTTCTCGAACACGATCGGCGAGCCGCCGCTGCCGAAGCCGCTGGTTTCGGTGCCGAGGCCGACCTTCCAGAGTTCGGCGCCATCCAGAGAATAGGCGACCATGCCGGACGCGCCAAAATACGAGTAGACACGCATGCCATCACAGACAGGCGTGGCAGATGCATACCCGTGCTCGGGGAGAAAGCTCTCGTATGCGCGTTCTTCGGTTGCCGCGGGAATCGACATTTCCCAGACCATTGCGCCGGTATTGCGATCGATGCAGACGGTGTGGCCGGTGAGGGCGTCTCGCGCACCGTTGTCGGGAGTGCCCTGGGCGTAGTTGCGGTAACAGGTGACGAACAGTTTGTCGCCCACGATGATCGGACTGGAAGAGCCGTAGCCGATCTCGTGCCGCCAGCGGATGCGAGTGCTGTCGTTCCATTCGGTGGGGGGATTGACGCCTTCGATTCGCCCTCCGCGCGGTCCGCGAAACTGCAGCCAGTCAGCCGAGAGCGTGCCGGCCGCGAGGATGAGACCGGAGACGGACAACATCGCAAATCGAAAGTAGTCACGCATGTTCGTCGTTCCTTCTAAAGGTTTCGTGATGATGTCCGAGAACGCGGAATGACGCAGATGCGCGCTGTACTTCACGAGAACATCCGACATTGAGCCGCGCCTCATCCCGCCGAGGGGAACGCCACAGAGGGCGTTCCCTACAACTCCTAACTCGTCCCCACCCAAATCTCGTCGCCGCGCACTTCCACGGGAAACGTGCGGATCGGCTGCGTCGCCGGCATGCATCTGACCGCGCCCGTGGCCAGATCGAAACGAGCGCCATGACGCGGGCAGGTGATCTCGCCATTCTCGATCGGCCCATCAGTCAATGGCTGCCCATCATGCGTGCAGACGTCTTCGATGCAGTAGATGCGGCCCGCCGCGTGAATCAGCAGGGCCGACAATTCGTCGACCTCGACCGACAGTCGCCCGGGGTCGGGAAGGTCTTTCAATCGGGCGACGCGTTCGTATTTGTCCATGTTGTGGTTGGAAGTATGTGAAGACCGGAGGATCCTCGACTCGATTCAGATGGTCAAGCCTCTGACTTCTTGTGATCGGCATGACCCAAGTCCTTCTCCGGCGCAATCTGGTCGCGGACGAGTTGTTTGAGTTCGGTGATCTCGGGAAACCGGCCTGCATCTTTGCGGGACCAGACGAGGACGTTGTTGGCGGTCACTTCGAAGACGCCGCCGGTGCCCGGGGTCAGAGTCAAGGAGTGCAATTCCTGATCGAACGTGGTGAGCAGTTCCTGAGCCATCCAGGCCGCCCTGAGCAGCCAGCGGCATTGGGTGCAGTAACGGATTTCGACGTTGTTGTGCATGGGGCTGGCGTGCATCATACACGGGCAGAGCGACGGAGGGATCGAGGGATCAGTAGTTTATGACAAGGAGACAAGGGGACACGGTGACAGGGGGACTTTCCCCATCATGCTCCTTGTCCCCTCATCCCTGACAAGGATCGAAAATGCCGCGAAACGCCCCCTCTCTCTGAGAAATGAGAAGGTTGGCATCGCATAGGTCGCAATGCGTATAATCTTCAGACGGTGGAACCCCGTTGTGCAGGGGGCCGCCTCCTGCCTTGTCCACCGGCATTGCCGGCCCCGCCTGGAAGTCCCTTTCTCCGGCCCGATTCTAGATCGAGCCTGCTGATCGAATGACGCTCAACACTGCATTTCGTGCCCGCATCGCCTCCACCGGACTCTCGTTCGTCTGGGTTGTGGCATTGCTGGGTACATTGTCGGGCTGCCAGCAAGAGCAGGGGATCACGCAGTACACCGTGCCTCAGCGAGAGGATACGACTGATCCCGAATATGCTTGGCACATCAAACTCGAAGGGCCACCTGAAGTCGTGGAACCCTTGAAAGAACAGTTCCAGGAGTTCGTCGCCACCATCGAAGTCGGCAAAACCGAAGACGGCACTCCTACCTGGCAGTTGCCCGAAGGCTGGACCGAGACCGAACCAGAGAGCCGAGTCAA
>JANNSB010000247.1:0-4167 GCA_031402175.1 Planctomycetaceae bacterium | reverse complement strand
CGACATCAAGCGGACGTTCAAGCAGAACGTCAAGCTGCGCGGCATCGGCAGCGACGACAAGGTGGGGCAGGTGATCGCCACGCTGTCGACCGTTAACGATGGACTGAGCGCCATTCAGAAGGCGGTCTCACAGGGCGCAATGTCGCTGGCTTCGCAACAGAAAACCGGGCACGAGTCGCCGCAACTCATTGCGGAGGCGGGCAAACTCAACGCGCAACTCGAAGCACTCTCAGCCCGGCTCAGCGAGAACCTGGCCGCGATGCTGCAACTGGCGGGACGACCGATTCAGGTCGACATGCCCGAGATCGTGCTGCCCGACATCCATGTGCCGCCGATTCAGATGCAATGGCCTGCCGAGATGCCGGCCGCCGCCGCGCCTAAGTCCGGACCCAAAGTACGGCAGGTCGAGGATGACGGCGACGATGATTCAGCCGACGACACAATGCAGGACTCGCCTGATCGCATCACTGTCGTCAACAAGTTGCCGCGCACGGTGCTAAACGTGATGGAGTCGCAGTTCCGCCTGATGCAGGAGTGGATCAAGCCCCTCTCGGAAGGCTCGCGCCAGCAGCGCCAGGAGTTCGAGGAACTCCGCCGCACGGTACAGGAATGCCTCCGCAGCTACGAGGCGCTGTTGGGCCGGCTCGAGGCAGCATCGAAGCAGTGATCGAGCGGCGGGGTTCAACCCCGCCGCTCGGGGATTCGCACGGCCACCCGTCGCAGTCACCTTACCGCGACGATGGCTCAAACATCCCACCGGCCGACAGCGTCGACTTCGGAGCCAGCACGAAGATTTCCACGCGGCGGTTCTGCTGGCGGGATGAGTCGCTGGCGTTCGTCGTCGTCGGGCGATACATGCTGTAGCCGCCGAGCCCCATGCGGGGTTCGGAGACACCCATGCCGGCCAGGGCGCGGATAACGGTCGTCCCTCGATGGGCCGACAGTTCCCAGTTGGTCGGATGCCGGGCCGCCGTTGTCGGACGCACGATCGGGGTGTCATCGGTGTGGCCGACGACGAGAATCTCCAGATCGCGGTGCTCGGCTTCATTCATAATGCTGGCGAACTCACGCAGGATCGCGGCCCCTTCGGGACGAATCTGATCGCTGCCAAGGTCATACAGGAGGTTGTTGTTGAAGCGGCAGATTCCCGCGGTGGCGTCGAACTCGAAGTCGGGATGCTGTGCCGCGAGTTCCTGCAGCCGGCGGGCGGCGGCTCCCAACAGCGGGCTGCCGGGGGCATGCAGACCCTGCGAGATGCTCTGATGGAGTTGATCGCGCTCCGAAAGCAGGTTCTGCGTGCGTGCGTCAGCGATCTGCGCCTGCTGCAGAGCCTGGTCGCGCTCCATCGCCAGTTGATTGGCCATGCTCTGCGCGTCGGAGAGTTGATACTGCATGTCCTGATGGGCCTGATGGATCTGGGCCGACCGCAACTGCGCCTGCCTGCAGCGCCAGCGCATGCGGCGATGATGGCAGCAGCCCGTCATGTCGAGGCACAGGGCGAGCAGCAGCGCGAGGCTGATCCAGCGCCCCAGAACGCGGCGCGTGCCGGCCTGCATGAGAACATGAAGGAGTGAGTTGTCGGCCAATCCGTGCAGAAACTGGCGATTCATATCAGACCTTGGGTTTGCGTCCCGCATCGCGGGAGGTCCAGGATTCCCCGCGGCATTTCGCGAGGCGAACGATGGGTGTGCTTGATGATGAGTGCGATGTGAACGCGCTCACATCCTGGTCGATCTCGGCAAGGAGAAATCGACTGGGGGAAGGTGGGAATTCTGAGAAGGTGGGAAAGTCGGAGAGATGTTTCGCGGCTCAGCCTGAGAGTCGGCTGCGTCGCGGGGGCAACTTATAGCCCGGCATTTTTCTCAAAGCCAGACGAACCGGGCCGAAAGATTCAAGTCCGGCAGAATCGGCACGGAAGGCGTGGGGCTTGAGGCTCGTGGCTTGTGGAAATGTGGAAGCGAGGAGGTCTGCACATTCGTGATGAACGCAGGCAGTGCGATTTTGGTCTGCTCCTCGTCCACCCAGGCCTCGAGTCACAAGCCCCAATCCTTCCCAAAATCTCGCCCCTTCGGTTGCATCCCCCGCTGCTGCGTGTAGCCTGTGCGGAGTTTGCGCCGAGATCCGCCGGGGGTGACCTGCGCGCTCCGGCCGCGACCCAGACTGTCCAGGTTTCCCGAATTGACGCAAAGTGCCGAAACGTAACGACATCCACAAGATACTCATCATCGGGTCGGGTCCGATCGTCATCGGACAGGCCTGCGAGTTCGACTATTCGGGCACTCAAGCGTGCAAGGCTCTGCGGGATGAAGGCTTCGAGGTGGTGCTGGTCAACTCGAATCCGGCCACGATCATGACCGACCCGGAGATGGCCGATCGCACCTACATCGAACCGATCACCTGGGAATATGTGGCCAAGATCATCGAAGTGGAACGTCCCGATGCCCTGCTGCCGACGCTCGGCGGACAGACGGGTCTCAACACCGCGATGGCGCTGCATAAAGAAGGAGTGCTCGCAAAGTTCGGCGTCGAGATGATCGGCGCGAAGCCCGAAGTCATTCAGAAGGCGGAGGGGCGCGAGTCGTTCAAGGAGGCGATGATCAAGATCGGCCTCGACGTGCTCCGGTCGATCGTCGTGCACAACATGCGCGAAGCGCGCGACGCTATCGATGAGATCGGGCTGCCGATCATCATCCGGCCCAGCTTCACGCTCGGCGGCACGGGCGGCGGCATCGCCTACAACAAGGACGAGTTCGAGGAGAAGGTACGCTACGGCATCAACCTCTCTCCCGTCAGCGAAGTGCTGCTCGAAGAGTCGGCCCTCGGCTGGAAAGAGTACGAGATGGAAGTGATGCGCGATGTGGCCGACAACGTCGTCATCATCTGCTCGATCGAGAACTTCGACCCGATGGGAGTGCACACGGGCGATTCGGTCACGGTCGCGCCGGCTCAGACGTTGACCGACAAGGAGTTTCAGCGCATGCGAGACGCCACGATCGCCTGCATGCGGGAGATCGGCGTCGAGACGGGCGGGTCGAACGTGCAGTTCGCGATACATCCCGAGACCGGGCGGATGATCATCATCGAGATGAACCCGCGCGTCAGCCGGTCGTCGGCACTGGCCTCGAAGGCGACAGGCTTCCCGATCGCCAAGATCGCCGCGAAGTTGGCGGTCGGTTATCGGCTGGATGAAATCCCCAACGACATCACCCGTGAAACGCTGGCGTGCTTCGAGCCGACGATTGATTACGTCGTCACCAAGATCCCTCGCTGGACGTTCGAGAAGTTTCCCGATGCCGACTCGACGCTCACCGTGCAGATGAAGTCGGTCGGCGAGACGATGGCCATTGGTCGCACGTTCCCGGAATCGTTTCAGAAGGCACTCCGCGGCCTCGAAATCGGTCACTTCGGTCTGGGCGGCGGCAAGAAGGATCTGTGGGGGACTGACAAACAGCCGACGCGCGAGGAGATTCGCCGCAAGCTCTCGGTGCCGAATGAAGATCGGGTGTTCTACATCCGCTACGCCTTCAAGAAAGGGATGACGGTCGAGGAGATTCAGTCGCTGACCGCCATCGACCCCTGGTTCCTCAGGCACATTCGCGACCTAGTGGCGTTCGAGTACGATCTGCGGCAGATGGAACGCCTGGAGGATGTCACCTACGAAATGATGTGGCGAGCCAAGCAGAACGGGTTCTCCGACCGGCAACTCAGCTTCTGGTGGCACGCCACTGAAATGGAAGTGCGGCAATACCGCAAGTCGCTCGGCATCGAGGCCACTTTCAAGCAGGTCGATACCTGTGCCGCCGAGTTCGAGGCCTACACCCCCTACTACTATTCGACCTACGAGCAGGAGGACGAAACGCCGGCCAGGAAGACGCTCACCGATGCTCAGATTCGCCGCAGGGCCGACGGACTGCCGATCAACCTCTGCGAACAGCCGGACATCATCGAACGAACGCCGAATGCCCAGCGCCGCGTGATGATTCTCGGCGGCGGACCCAACCGCATCGGTCAGGGGATCGAGTTCGACTACTGCTGCTGCCAGGCTTCATTCGCCATGCGCGAATTGGGAATCGAGAGCATCATGGTCAACTCGAACCCCGAAACGGTCTCCACCGACTACGACACATCCGACGTCCTCTTCTTCGAGCCGCTGACGACCGAAGACGT
>JANNSB010000246.1:0-3573 GCA_031402175.1 Planctomycetaceae bacterium | reverse complement strand
GTCGTGCCCGAACAGATGAGCGAATGGAATCCGCTGCAGGCCCCGCAGGCGATGGTGATGAACATGATCGGGAATAGCGCGCTGCCATCACGTCCCAAGCCGCCCACCGTGGTAACGGCTGGATAATTGATCGGCTGACCTCCCTGGAATGCCCCCGAGATCAACCCCAGCGCCGCCCCAGCCAGCACGATATAGAGGAAGTAACCTCCCAGATGTCCTCGGGGTTGCAGCAGCATCCACACGGGAATCACGCCCGCGATCAGACAGTACACCAGCAGCAAGACGTCCCAGAGTCGGCGGGCGTTGTCGGCGCCGACCAGCTTTTCGGCATCTGGCCACAGCATCGCCTGCAGGTCGAACGGGAATCGCTGGCCCAGCCAGATCGACAACCCCACCAGCGGGAGAAATATGATCGTGGCCCAGTTGATCGACAATTTCGTGCGCCTGAGCAACAGTCCCATGATGATGGGCAACACCAGGTACATCATCGACGACGTCGCGATGCCGCCGCCGCTGACCACGGCGCCGCCTTCCAGCGTTTGACTGCCAATAAATGCTGTCGCGGTAATATCCGTGAACGCCACGATGATGTAGATCAGCGCGATCCAGACGAATGACAGAAACAGCAGGTACGACCGCTTGGTCATATGTTCCCGCACCACTTCCGCGATCGACCGCGCCTTGTGACGGATGGAGGCCGTCAGTGACACCATGTCGTGCACGCCGCCGACAAAGATGCTGCCGATCAAGATCCATAAGAGGGCCGGCGCCCATCCGAAGTACACTCCCGCGAGAATCGGCCCCACGATCGGTCCCGCGGCCGCGATCGCCGAGAAGTGTTGGCTCAAGAGAAACTTCGTCTCGATCGGCTCGTAGTCGATGCCGTCGTTGAGCTGCACGGCCGGCGTCGGCTGATTGGCATCGAGCCGCAGCAATCGGGCCAGCAGCCGCCCGTAGGAGACGTAAGCGATCGACAGCACAGCGGCCGAGACGAGAACAATGGTCAACAGATTCATCGCGCCGCGCTCCTGTTGGGCTACTGCGAACGGCGGCTGAAACAGTCCCTTGCGAACGGCACCGCCAGCCTCAGATTGTCGGAAGGGGCGCAGAGTGTCAATCCAAGTAGCCGCGTCTGTCCCCAGACGCGGAGCACAGCGGTGACGACGCGGAATGGTGATGTGGTGCAGCCACCAGAGTCTATTCCGTGGCCGATTGGATACGCACTCCTTCGCGGCGACTCGTTCCGACAATTCACGCTGTTCGGCATCGCCCCCGCGTCTGGGGACAGACGCGGCAACGGGACACTCGACTCCCGCCGGTGAAGAGTCCACACTTAGCGGCGTATCTTGATTCCCTTCCATCGCGGAGTCGTCACATGTCATCTGCATTCACCAGACGAGAGGCTCTTCAGGCAACAGGGGCGGCCGCGGTGACGGCCCTAGCCGGCGGCATTGGCACTTTCACAGGAACCCAGGTCATGGCCGATGATGCCGCTGACAACGACTTGCGGGCAGGCTACATCGACGCCCATTCGCACATCTGGACTCGCGATGTCGCCCGTTATCCGCTGGCCGACAATCAATCGCTCGATGTGCTTGATCCGCCGAGCTTCACGATCGAAGAACTGCTCGCGACTTGCCGGCCGCTGGGAGTGACGCGGGTAGTGCTGATCCAGCACAAGCCGCATCATGGACTCGACAACAGCTACATCGTCGACGCGATCGCAGAAAACCCCGGCGTCTTCGTGGCTGTCGCCTGCGTCGAGGCCGAGGCGGATGACCCGACCATCGCGATGGCCGATCTCAAGGCGAAGGGAGCGACCGGCTTTCGCATCCGTCCCGGTGAAGGAGGGCATGATGATTGGAGAGACAGCCCCGGAATGCGGGCCATGTGGGAATTCGCGGGGGAAGAGAATCTCGCGATCTGTCCCCTTATCAACCCCGAGCACTTGCCGATGGTGGGGGCGATGTGCGAGCTGTATCCCGACACGAATGTCGTCATCGACCACTTCGCCCGCATCGGCGTCGATGGCACGATCAACCCGCACGACCTCGACACGATTTGCGGCCTCGCCGCTCACGCGAAGGTCAACGTCAAATGCTCGGCCTACTACGCCCTCGGCAAGAAAGAGCCGCCACATGAAGAACTGTTGCCGATGATTCGCCGCGTCTACGAAGCCTATGGTCCCCGCCGCATCATGTGGGCCAGCGACTCGCCGTACCAGATCGTGCCCCCCAATACGTACGCGGCCTCGCTGGCATTGGCCAGAGACGGTCTCGACTTCATGTCGGATGAGGATCGCGCGTGGTTCCTCCGCGGCACAGCGGAGCGGGTGTACTTTCGAGACTGAACTCGTCCAGCTGCAGGCGCCGACGGCTTCAGTTGCAGACCTCACTTTGATTCTCTTGCTTGATTGACAGTGAACCAGTTTCGAACCAGATGATGACATCAATGCAGGCTCTGGGACGTCTTGAAAAGGTCGATCTTCGCGACGCGTGGGCAAGCGAGGCGGGAGATTTCACGCCTTGGCTCGCGCTGGAAGAGAACATCGCGCTTCTCGGCGACACGATCGGTATCGATCTTGAAGTCGAAGCACAAGAAAAGAATGTCGGACCCTTTCGAGCCGACATTCTTTGCAAAGACACGGTTAGCGATCGTTGGGTATTGATTGAGAATCAATTGGAGCGCACCGATCATACGCATTTGGGACAACTAATCACCTACGCTGCAGGTCTTGACGCCGTCACAATTGTCTGGATCGCAAATCGCTTTACAAATGAACATCGCGCTGCACTTGATTGGCTGAACGAAGCAACAAACGCGGACATCAACTTCTTCGGACTCGAAGTTGAGCTATGGAGGATTGGCAATTCGCCAATTGCACCGAAGTTCAACGTGGTGAGCTCTCCAAATGACTGGTCGCAACAAGTTGCGCAGGGAGCGAAGAATGCAGAATCCGCAGCCCTTACTCCGGCAAAGGAACTGCAGGTAGAGTTCTGGTCTCGGTTCCGTGAGTACGTCGAAGCACACGGGGCGACATTCAAACCAACTAAGCCGTTGCCACAGCATTGGATGAACATCGCAATTGGACGTGTCGGGTTCAAATTAACCGCAATCGCTTCGTTGTACGACTCAATGGCGGAGAGTTTCGACCAACATGAGATTCGTGCGCAACTCGAACTCAATGATCACAATGCAAAGTCGTATTACTCGCAACTGTATGCGTTGAAGGATACGGTCGAAGAAAAGTTGGGGGAGCCTCTTACTTGGTACAATCCACAAGACAAGATGGCGTGCCGCATCTTTCTTCGCACGACTGCAGACCTTCAGAATCGGACACTCTGGCCAAACTATCACGAATGGCTCAAGGTCAAGCTTGATGCCTTACGCCACGTGTTCGCGCCGATCGTGAAAGTGTTGGTTGCAGACGACGATGTAAACAACCAGGGCATCGCTGACGGTTAATCTGGCGCTTGCGGCTGGGCGTTAAACAATTGAAGGAGCGACATTGATCTCACAAGTCACAGGGAAGTTGGTCGCGCTCGATGCCGGCGAGGCGGTGGTCGAAGTGGG
>JANNSB010000245.1:0-19159 GCA_031402175.1 Planctomycetaceae bacterium | reverse complement strand
GCGAGGCGGTGGTCGAAGTGGGGCCGTTTCAGTACGACGTGTTCGTTCCCGAGTTCGTCCGCAAGCAGTTGCAGTCGCGGGTCGGCGAAACCATCACGCTGCGCACCATTCAGTATATTGACGGGAACCCGCAGAAGGGAGGACGCATGGTGCCCCGGCTTGTCGGGTTTCTGCATGATGCCGAACGGCAATTCTTCGATCTGATCTGCCAAGTCGACGGCGTCGGCGTGAAGAAGGCGCTGCAGATGATGGTCCGCCCCGTTGCCGAAGTGGCCGCGGCGATCGAGGATCAGGATGTCAAGACCTTGAGCACGCTGCCCGGTATCGGAGCCGCCGGTGCCGAGCGAATGGTAGCCAAACTTCGCCGCAAGATGGCCCGCTTCGCCCTGTTGCTCGCGGGAGACGTGCCGGAAGGGCCTGACCGCACCAGTCGCGACGTATTGAGCGAGGCACACGCGGCCCTGGTGTCACTCGGCCACAGCGAAAGCGACGCGAGAGAAAAGATTCAGAAGGCCGTCGAGTCCAAGGGCAAGTTCAAGTCGGTCGAAGAATTGCTGCAGGAGGTCTACCGGCAGGTGCGCGGGTAGGGAGGGCGAGGCTCCCGCCGAGCCGGCGATTTGCTCCCATGCTGCGCCTACTGCCGGATCGTTCACGGCGTAAGCGTCGTGGGCACATCATCATGAGGTATTGTCGAAAGTCGTGTTCTCGTGAGTTGCAGAAAGGTGGCGTATCCTGCTGAGGGATTTCAACACTTCAGCGGCCCGACGCGGGCACCAGGATACGCCATGAGCCAGAGTACGAAAGCGATGCACGCGGCACCAGTCAGGGACACGTCGACGACGTCGACACCGACGGGGGTCGACTCGGAGGTGTGGGAGTTCCGCGCGAACTTCGACAGCAGAAGTCCACTCGATGAACTGGTTCGCGAGGGAGCCCGACGCATGTTGCAGGCGGCGATGGAAACGGAGGTGGACGAGTTCCTGGCGACTCACGCCGATCGGCGGGACGACGAGGGACGCCGGCAGGTCGTGCGGAACGGTCATCTGCCGTCCTGAGCAGTGCTCACCGGGGCCGGGCCGCTGGAAGTCTCGCAGCCCAGAGCGCGAGACAACGCGCCTGATCCAGAGGCCCGCGTGACGTTCTCTCCCAGCATCCTGCCGCCGTATCTGCGGAAGAGCCGGGCCATCGAGGAACTCATTCCCTGGCTGTACCTCAAGGGAATTTCCACCGGTGACTTCTCGGAAGCGCTGCAGGCGCTCGTGGGCGCGCAGGCCCAGGGACTGAGCGCGAATGTCGTCGTGCGGCTCAAGGAGGCGTGGAGTCAGGAGTACGACGCCTGGATGAGGCGCGATCTCACCTCCACGCAGTACGTCTACTTCTGGGCCGACGGCATTTACGCCAACGTCCGCCTGGAAGATGAGGCCAACCAGAAGCAGTGCCTGCTGGTCCTGATGGGGGCCACCGCGGAGGGTCACAAGGAACTGATTGCCGTGGTCGACGGCTATCGCGAGAGCAAGCAGAGCTGGTGCGAACTGCTGCTGGACTTGAGGCAACGGGGACTGACGCGCGCGCCCCAGCTGGCGGTCGGGAACTGAGCGCCTACATCCGCTAGTACAACGCCTCACGCCGCCATTCCGCGCTGGGCTACGTCTCCCCAGCCGAGTTCGAAACCCAAACCGCCCTCCCGAAATAAGAGCATGCACTGTCCGCGCAAACTGAAGCACCTCAAAAGAACTCCAAGAGGACAAGTGCCTCATCACGCGAAAGTCTGATGGCGATGTCTTCACTCATGGTGCAGTGGGGTGGCTTTGTGTTGGGTGCCAAGCCCATGTCGCGTCAGCAGCATGGGCCTGCCGCACCGCGCTCGGCATGGCACACGTCTGGTGCCCGATTGTGAGTTCGGAATCATCAACATGCCACTCTGCCGTCAGTCAGGCGTCCTCAAGGTGAAGGATCTTCGTGATCTTGCCACGTCCAACGGTGCGGTCACCCTCTCGAATCTGAAACTCCATACCTGGATACACGCGACCGACGTGCTTGTGCGGGCTGAAAAACCACAACAACGCGCGCACCGTCTGACCCGGACTGACGCTCTCAACGTCAGGATACGCATGCTCCGCGTCCCAGTCGCGACCATCGTAGTAGAACTGTGGACGGTAGCCCGAGAATGCCAGCGTCCGACGGCCGCCTTGCTCGGTAGGCACAAACGAAATCTCGGCCTCAATGTCCGGTAGTCGCTTGTTAAGCATTGCGCGAGAAGTAGTCCGACACTGTTTCGGCGGGCGGGTGGGGGATAATTCAGTCATCGTAACGCGCCAGTAAAGAATCCGTGCATCAAGATCACTTCACATTCCCCGGGCGGCAATGTCTTGGGTGCCTTGCCCATGTCGGCGGGTGGCACTGTCAGTGTCGACCGTCGCATTCATCGCGAAAGATACCGGATCGATGGGCGTCCCGGCCGAGTCCCACGAGAACGTCAAGCTCTTGCTCATGCCGACCTATCACGACGCGGTGGCTGGAAGCCCCCGCTACGGTCGCGAGTATGCAGTAACTCGGGTTTGTGTCGCATCGCGACAATGTCATTGACTCGCAAAGCGGCAAACCGTTACAACTCGCGCGACTTCAAGGGCTTGCGTCCCTCGAGCGTGGCGGGCGGAATCCACCAGTCAGGAGGATCGGATGCGCTGGGTTCTGAGTGCCCTCGGGGGACTGATTCTGCTGCAACTGTTCTGGGGCGCGTTCAGCCGCATCGGCAGCCCGCTCTACTGGTCACTGAGCGTCGGCCTCTTCGTGGCCGTCTGGGCGTTCTGGATCTGGCGTTGGGTCCGGCCGCTGAACTTCGCGCACGATGGCAGTGAAGGGATCGGGTATTGCATCACGCTGATTCTCGTGACCATCGCCGAAGCGGTCGGCCTCGTCGCCGCGTATCGCGGCGGCCACCCGCCGGTCGACGCGATCGTGTTGTTCCTGCTCATCAACCTGCTGGGGTCGATTGGACTGTTCTGGATCGGCTGGGCGAAACGCAAGTCGAAGGGGGAAGGCTATGTGTTCCAATCGTCCACGGTCACGTTCGCGCGTGGCACCCTGCCCCTGGCGATCTTTATCCCCTGCGTATTCGTGGCGATGGCGTTCGCGCATGCGCTGCCGCTGGGGGCCGTTGATGGTCCTGAGTTTCTGCTGGCGACATCGTACCTGACGAAGTCGGCCAGCATGAACAATCCCAGCGGGGTCGTCGGCGTCGGCGCGGCGAAAGAAGGGATGCAGGTGCTGTTGAGTGTCGATCCGCACGACTTTCCCGATGGCTGGCCCAACCTGATTGCGATCGACATCCGTTTTGATCATGCGTTCCAGAGTGAGTGGCGCATCTCGGGAGCGTCGCATGCATTCGTCGGCGGTCGCAAAACGCTGGTGGATCTGCTCGTCGTCGAGTCGAGCGAGCGACAGAGAATGGCCGATGTGCAATGGATGACGCATCATGGGTTTCTAAAGGGGGAACTGGCGCAATACCTCGTGGGGCTGAATGCGGACGGCACGCGAGAGGATCTCAGGAACCTGGCTCCGATCGAAATCCTCTCTCCCGAAGAACCATCGGGCGTCGAGACCGTGTTGCTGCGAGAAGTTCCCGAGGGTCCGTTTGTGATCCAACTGGTGCTGGAACGCAGAAGCCAGGAGTCGCCAGCGTCGGAGATCGGGCAATCGCTGCGCAATGTCACCAACGGTGGGGCACTCAGGTACTCGTACCGGTGATGGCCGCGGAAGGCCTCTCGCGTGAAGCTGTTTCAAAACCCATCGTAACCCGAAGCGTTAGCGAGGTCGGCGTGGCGAAGCACGTTGAATCCGGTGACGCGCGCCTTGCGGTACGGAGTTTTGAAACTGCTTCGTCGGGCAAATGGCAAAAGACGAGCCGGTAGTCTGCCGGGACTTCGCGACGGCGGCTACACTGCTCCCTTCCGGGCCGAAGGACTTTCGCGCGGCCCGAAACTGACGGAATCTTTACAGGCACACGCATCAAAATGTTCGAAAGAGTCGACGAGTCGCGGTTCATCGAGGGAGAGCACCAAGTCCTCAAGTTCTGGACCGAGCAGGATGTCTTTCACAAGCTGCAGCAGAAGAATGCCGGCGGGCCGAAGTGGTCGTTCCTCGATGGGCCGATCACCGCGAACAACCCGATGGGGGTGCATCACGCCTGGGGCCGCACCTACAAGGACGTGTTTCAGCGCTACCGGGCGATGACGGGGCACGAGCTGCGCTATCAGAACGGCTTCGACTGCCAGGGACTGTGGGTCGAGGTCGAAGTCGAAAAGGAGATGGGCCTCGGCACCAAGACCGCCATCGAGGCCCACGGCATCGACAAGTTCGTCTGGGAATGCAAGAAGCGGGTGCTCAAGTTCGCCGCGCGCCAGACCGAGCAGTCGATCCGACTCGGGTATTGGATGGAGTGGGATATTCCGGATGAGTTGCGCAAGCTGGCGGCGGGGATTGGTCAGGGGTCAGGGGTCGGGGGTCAGGAGTCAGGGGACAAGGAGACAAGGGGACAAGGGGACAAGGGGAAGGCGCATCAGCCGGCCAGCATCCCGGATGCTCAAAGCATCCGGGATGCTTCAACCGTGATCACCTATCGCACCGCCAAGGGTGATGTCGTCACGGGGTCGGCCGAGGAACTGACGGCCCGGCTTGGCAACCCAGAATGGGGCGGCAGCTACTTCACGTTCTCGACCGAGAACAACGAGACGATCTGGACGTTTCTCAAGAAGTGCTTCGACCGTAAGAAGATCTACATGGGGCACGATGTGATGCCCTGGAGCGGCCGCGGCGGCAGCGCGTACTCGCAGATGGAAGTGGCGGATGGCAGAAAGCTGACGACGCACCGCTCGTGCTTCGTGCGGTTTCCGATCTTGCGCGAAGCCAGCATCCCGGATGCTCAAAGCATCCGGGATGCTTCCTCGACCGCCGACCAGGAATACCTGCTCATCTGGACGACGACTCCCTGGACGCTCACGTCGAACGTCGCGGCGGCCGTCAATCCGGACCTGCCCTACGTCAAGCTGAGAACTAATCGTGACGGGGCCATCTATTACTTCGCGGCCGACAACCTCGAATACAAACGGCTGGAAAAGGAGTTCAAGGAAGGCTTCGGCGGTGACGGCCCCTGGCCCGAAGGGGTGCCGAAGCTCAAGACGATCTCGCAAATCTTCAAGGAACAAGGCGGCTACGAAACCCTCGGCACGCTCAAGGGTCGCGAGATGGTCGGCTGGCGATATGCGGGACCGTTTGATGACCTCGATGCGCAATTAGCCCCCGGCGAGTCGCCGGAGGGCCTCTCTGGTGTCGACGCTCACCGCGTCATCGATGGTGGCCGCGACTCCAAGGGCAACCCCAACGTCGTCGCCGGGGAGGGAACCGGCATCGTCCACATCGCCCCGGGCTGCGGTGACATCGATCACAAGATCGGACTTGAACTCGGCTTGCCCGTCATCGCGCCACTCAAGGAAGACGGCACCTATGGCGAAGGCTTCGGCGCGTTCACCGGGAAGGAAGCCATCGCACCGAGCACAGCCGAAATGGTGTTCGAGGAACTGAAGCGCAAGCACCTGCTCGTTTACGTCGAGACCTATCCGCACATCTATCCGCATTGCTGGCGGACGGGGGATGAACTTGTCTTTCGGCTCGTCGATGAGTGGTTCATCAACATGGACTGGCGGGACGAGATCAAAGAGGTCACGAAGGCCATCAACTGGGTGCCGGCCTCGATCCAGGGGCAGGAGCGCGAGATCGACTGGCTCACCACGATGCGCGACTGGATGATCTCGAAGAAACGCTACTGGGGCCTCGCGCTGCCGATCTGGGTGAACCCGGATGATGCGACCGACTTCGAAGTCATCGGCTCCCTCGCCGAACTCAAGGAGCGGGCCGTCGCCGGCTGGGACGAGTTCGCAGGCCACACGCCGCATCGGCCGTGGATCGACAAGGTGAAGATCAAGAGCCAGAAGACCGGGGCGAACCTCACTCGTATTCAGGACGTCGGCAACCCCTGGCTCGACGCGGGGATCGTGTCGTTCTCGACGATGCACTACAACCACGACCGCAACGAGTGGGCGAAGTGGTACCCGGCCGACTTCATCACCGAATGCTTCCCCGGCCAGTTCCGCAACTGGTTCTACTCGCTCTTGTCGCTGGCGACGATGATGCGCTACGACGAGACGAATGACCCGATCGAGAAACGCCCGTTCAAGAACCTGCTCGGCCACCGCCTCGTGATGGACGAGCACGGCAACGCGATGCACAAGTCCGACGGCACCGCGATCTGGTTCGAGGAAGCGGCCGAGCAATTGGGCGTCGACACGCTCCGCTGGATGTACCTCGCCCAGAACCCCGCGACCGATCTTCGGTTCGGCCTGCGGCATAAGGATCAGCCTGTCACAGTACCGACGATGGATGGCCCGATCTCGCAGACAAAGGAAGGCCTCCCCTGCTGCAAAGTGACGAGCACGCCGGCCGATGAAGTTCGCCGGATGGTGCTGATTCCCTTATGGAACAGTTACGCGTTCTTCGTGAACTACGCGATCCTCGATAAGTTCGACTCGACGTTGCCACAGGTGCCGGTGCAGGAGCGATCGGAGATCGACCGCTGGATCCTCTCGCGACTGCAGGAACTGATCGGCGTCGCGCACGAGTCGTTTCAGGCATATGACGTGGCGAGGTTCATGTCGGCGTCGGCCACGTTCATTGATGACCTGTCGAACTGGTACATCCGCCGCTCGCGCCGCAGGTTCTGGCGGTCGCGGAGCGATGCGGGATCGTCACGCACCGCCAACTGGGAATCCGACAAACTGGCCGCATACCAGACGCTGCATGAAGTGCTGGTGACTCTGTCGAAACTGCTCGCCCCGTGCATTCCGTTTCTGAGCGAGCGCATGTATCGGAATCTGGTCAAGGGTCAAGGGTCTAGGGTCGAGAGAAAGGATTCAGATAAGTCGCCATCATCGGAGTCCCTAGACCCTAGACCCTTGACCCTTGACCCACTCTCCGTCCACCTCTGCGACTACCCGGTGGTCGACGAATCGAAGCTCGATCGCGATCTCAACTGGAAGACCGAGCAAGTGCAGACGCTCGTTCGGCTCGGGCACCGGCTGCGGGAGACATCGGAACTGCGGGTACGTCAGCCGCTGGCGGAACTGCGTTTCGCCTGCCGCGACGACCGGCTGGCCGATGCGCTGCTGGAACATGACGACATCATCGCGGATGAGCTGAACGTCAAGAGTGTCCTGCGGGCCGACAATCTGGATGACCTCGTCACTTACAGCTTCAAACCGAACCTCAAGACGCTCGGCCCCAGGTACGGCAAGCTGCTGAACGTGATCCGCACGAAGCTGCCCGAAGTCGATCCCGCGCTCCTGGCCCCGCTGCGCAACGACCAGCCGGTGACTGTTACGCTCGATGGCAACGAACTGACGCTCGAGCCCGGCGATGTAATGGTCAGCACGCAGCAGGCCAGCGACTGGGCCAGCGGGGACGATGCGGGCATTCAGGTCGCCCTCTCGACGGCCCTCACGCCGGAACTCATCCAGGAAGGCATGGCTCGCGACCTCATCCGTCAGGTGCAGCAGTTGCGCAAGGACGCCGACCTCGAGGAGAACGACCGCATCGTCATCCACTGGTCCGCGTCCTCGGACGCCGACCGCAGCGCAATGCGGGCGATGCTCGCCGTCTGGTCCGAGACGATCTGCACCGAGACGCGTGCCGATGCGATCGAAGAGCGCGAACCCGCTGCCGGCGGCAAGAAGGTGGCGGTGGGTAATGTTTCGATTCAGCTTGGGATCGTGAAGCGTTGACCTCGTGCCGCACAGACAGGCCAGTCTGTGCAACCAGATTAGCAACCTTTCATGAAAACCACATGAGCGTAATGCGCTGCAAGGCAGCATACTCGGACCTTTCAAACACTTGACCAAGGTATTCACAAATTGCGTCAGCATCGCCAACGACGATGAGTGGAACCGATTTCTGGCGAGTCCGCTGGACGGCAAGATCGGGATGAGCCTGGCGTTGCAATGGCGATACAACTTCGGATCGCTCTTTGGAATCGAGGTCGAAGTTGAAAGGGAGCGCGACTAACTCATTCCGGCATTGATGGAACTCGTCGCGCCGCCCGTGGTCACAGTGATTCGCCCCCGCCGGGGCCTGAATATTCCTTCCGAATGGATATTGCCTCAATCTGCTGCCAACACCTATTTTCCAGTTCCTAACTCATTTCCCCGCTCCCTGCTTCGGAGCGACTACCGGCTTGCCCCTTGCCATTGGGCAGGGTAGTATCAAGGATGAGCATCCCTTGATGTTTCCCGCCTCAGATGCCTCCCTCCGTGTCACTCCATTTTCAGCTCTCAAGATGAAGATGCCACTCAAAGCGTCGCTCGTACTGTTTACCGCCATTTGCCTCCCCACGCTGCTCGCGATTTCGTGGGCCGACGACGAGGCCGCCCCCGACGAGGCGGCCCCGACCACGGTGAGTTATCACCGCGCCGTGAAGCCGATTCTGCAGGCGAACTGCATGGGCTGCCATCAGCCCGCCAAGCCGAGCGGGCAGTACGTGATGATCACGTTCGACGAATTCCTCGTCGGCGGAGAAAGCGGAGCGGCCGTGGTGCCCGGCAAGCCCGAAGAGAGCTACCTGCTCGATCTCATTTCGCCGACCGACGGACAGGCCGAGATGCCTCGCGGCAAGGCGCCGCTCGCGGACGCCGAGATCGACACGATTCGCCGCTGGATCGCCGAAGGAGCCATCAACGATTCACCGGTTGATGATCGAACGCAGTTCGACGCCGAGCATCCGCCGGTCTACACACTGCCTCCCGTGATCACATCGGTGGCGTATTCACCGCGGGGCGACTTTCTGGCGGTGGCGGGCTTTCATGAAGTGTTGTTGCATCATGCCGATGGCTCTGGTCTCGCGGCGCGACTGGTCGGCGTGTCGGAACGCATCGAGTCGGTGTCGTTCTCTCCCGATGGCCTGCGGCTGGCTGTGGCCGGCGGACTTCCCGCCCGCGTTGGTGAACTGCAAGTCTGGGAACTGTACGACGTGACTCCCGCCAACGTGGAGCCGACGCCAAATGGCGACAACCCCGCTCCTCCGGCTGATCCCGCTGTGCCGGTCGATCCGGCCGCCGCCGCCACGCCCACTGAAGACACGGGTGCAACCTATGTACTCCATCCGCGTCTGGCGCTGTCGGTACCCGTGACGTTCGACACGATTTACGGTGCGAGTTGGTCACCCGATGCGAGCAAGATCGCCGTCGGCTGCGGTGACAACTCGGCGCGGATCTTCGATGCGGTCAGTGGCGAGCAGGTCTTCTTCAACGGTGCACACGACGACTGGGCGCTCGACACCGTCTTCTCCGTGGACGGAAACTATCTCGCCTCGGTGGGGCGGGACATGGCCTCTAAGTTGTACGACGTAATGACGCAACGCTTCGTCGACAACATTACGTCGATCACCCCCGGAGCCTTGAAGGGTGGAATTCGTGTGATCGATCGCCATCCCACGCGGGATGAAATCCTGATGGGTGGTTCCGACGGCGTCCCCAAGATCTACCGCATGCAGCGGATCACCGTTCGCGTGATCGGCGACGACGCGAACCTGATTCGCCGGTTCGCCCCCATGACGGGCCGTATCTTCGGCGCGAGTTTCAGCCCCGATGGCAGCCACATCGCCTGCGGCAGCAGTCTCGATGGCCGCGGCCAGGTCTTCATTTACTCGTCGGTCTACGACTCCACGATGCCGGCCGACATCACCGCCATCGTGTCAAAGGTCGGCTATACGCCCGAAGAGCAGGCCCGCCTCGATGAGTACGTGACTTCCGAAGTGCAACTGCTCCACCAGATTCAACTCGACTCCGCCGTCTACACGGTCGACTTCAGTCCGGACGGTTCGCGGATCGCGGCTGCTGGTTCCGACGGCAAGATTCGCATCATCGACGCCACGACGGGAGCGATCCTGTTCGACTTCGCCGCCGTCGAAGTCACTCCCGAGTCGATCGATCAGCAGGGTGGCATGGTGGCGCAGCTTCCCGCCCCGCGGGACTCTGTGCAGGCCGAGCCGATTCCGTCAGGGATGGACATCGTGGGCATTTCCGTCGATCCCGGCCAATGGACGATCGAAAGCCGATACGACTATGTGCAGTTGATCGTCACGGGCATGACGGCCACCGGCGCCACTGCCGACCTGTCGCGCTCGGCGACCTATATCCCTTCACCAGGCCTCGAAGTGAGTGCTGGCGGACGCGTCTTCGCTCAGCAGAACGGCGTCGGCACAGTGACGGTTCAAGTAGCCGGCATCGAGCGCATGGTGCAGGTCACATCGAGCGGTTTTGACGATACATCCACGGTCAGTTTCGTTCGCGACGTCGCCCCGGTGCTGTCGCGAGTCGGTTGCAATGCGGGAACTTGCCACGGCGCACTCGATGGCAAGAACGGCTTCAAACTGTCGCTCCGCGGATACGACCCGATCCTTGATGTCCGCGCCTTTACCGACGATCTGGCGTCCCGCCGCACCAACGTGGCTTCGCCCGATGACAGCCTGATGTTGCTGAAGGCGTCGGGCGTGGTGGCCCACGTCGGCGGTCAGGTGACGCGGCAGGGTGAACCTTACTATCAGATCATTCGCCGCTGGATCGCTCAGGGTGCACCGCTCGACCTTGGTGTATCGCGTGTCACCGGCCTCGAGGTCTTCCCGCAGAACTCGGTGATCGAAGACATCGACGGCAGGCAGCAGATTCGCGTCATCGCCACGTATGCCGACGGCTCGCTCCGCGATGTCACACGCGAATGTTATCTCGACAGCGGCAATACCGAAGTGGCCGTCACCAACGCGCACGGCGTGATTACCGGTTTGCGTCGCGGTGAAGCGGCCGTCCTCGCCCGGTTCGAGGGAGCCTATGCGGCGACCACCATCACAGTGATGGGAGACCGCACCGGCTTCGTCTGGCAGGAGCCGGAAACCTACAACGAGATCGATGGCCTCGTGGCCGACAAGTGGGAGCGCATGCGCATCCTGCCGTCGGAACTATGCAGCGATGACGAGTTCATCCGCCGGGTGTATCTCGACCTGACGGGTCTGCCCCCGACCGCTGACGAAGTGCGTACGTTCCTGGCCGATGCCCGCGAGATCCGCGTGAAGCGCGAAGAAGTCGTGGACCGTTTGATCGGCAGCGAAGCCTTCGTCGAATACTGGTCGAACAAATGGGCCGACCTGCTGCAGGTGAATGGCAAGTTCCTGGCGCTCGAGGGAGCAACCGCGTTCCGCAACTGGATTCGCGAACAGGTCTCCGCCAATCGGCCCTACAACGAATTCGCCTATGACATCCTCACGGCATCAGGATCGAATCGTGAGAATCCCCCGGCCTCATACTACAAGGTACTTCGCCAGCCCGATCTGATGATGGAGAACACGACCCATCTGTTCCTGGCGATTCGCTTCAACTGCAACAAGTGCCACGACCATCCGTTCGAGCGCTGGACTCAGGACCAGTACTACGAGACGGCGGCCTTCTTCGCCCAAGTCGGACTCGATGCAGACGGCGAGAGTGGCGACCGAACCATTGGCGGCACCGCCGTCGAAGGCGCAAAGCCGCTCTATGAGTTCGTCGTCGATCGACCGGATGGCGAGATTACGCATCAGCGAACTGGTGCCGTCACGGCTCCCGAATATCCGTTCGAATGCGACTTTACAGTTCCGATGGAGCAGCCGACGCGCCGCGAGCAACTGGCTCTGTGGATCACCTCCTCGGACAATCCCTACTTCGCCCGCAGCTATGTGAACCGCGTCTGGGGTTACCTGTTGGGCGCGGGCCTCATCGAGCCCCTCGACGACATTCGCGCCGGCAATCCCGCGTCGAACGCCGAACTGCTCGACTGGCTGACGGCCGAGTTCGTCGAGAGCGGATTCGATGTGCGCCATATGATGCGCCTGATCTGCACGTCGCGGACCTATCAGTTGTCGATCCGCACCAACCAGTGGAACGAAGACGACACGCGGAACTACTCGCACGCTCTGCCCAAGCGACTGCCGGCCGAAGTGCTGTACGACTCGATCTACTTCGTGACGGGGACAGAGACCCGCATTCCCGGTGTGCCCCCCGGCACGCGTGCCGCGGCGTTGCCGGACGTGGGTCTCGAACTGGGTGACAATTTCCTGGCAAACACCGGTCGCCCGGCGCGAGAGACCGCCTGCGAGTGCGAGCGTTCGCACGAACTGCAGCTTGGTCCGGTGATGGCGCTCATGAACGGTCCCACCGTCAGCGAGGCGATTTCGGATGGCGCGAACGCGATAGTGGCCCTGGTCAACAGTCAGCCCGATGACGCGATCGTGGCGGAAGAACTGTGCATGCGCATTCTCAATCGTCACGCGAGCGAGGCCGAAGCGGCGGCGATGCATGAGGCGATCATGGCGCTCAACAACGAGAATCAGACATTTATCGATCGTCTCGCAGCCTATCAGGTGGAGGTTGCCCCGGTGCTGGCCGAACGCGAGGCCCGCAGGCAGGAACTCATCACGGCGGCTCAAACGGCGCTGACCGACTATCAGGCCAGCATCGCGGCTCGTGAGGAAGAAGCCAACCGCGTGCAGCAGGAACAGATTACAGCCGCCGAAACCGCCCTCGCGGCTCACGAGGCCAACCTCCCGGTCAAAGCCGAAGAGTGGCTCGCGTCACAGGCGGGACAAACGACCGGCTGGACGATCATTCAGCCGGCGGAGACGACATCGGACCTCGGCGTGACGTTCGAGCCGCAGGAAGACATGTCGATTTTCGTATCGGGTCCGAACGACAAGAAGGGGAGCTACACGATCGTCGCCGACACGCAGTTGACGGGCATTACGGGCTTCAAGTTCGAAGTGCTTGCCGATCCGCGTTTGCCCGCGAACGGACCGGGGCGTCCGCCGAACGGCAACTTGGTTCTCACCGAATTCTTCGTCGAGTCGGCTCCTTTGGCGACGCCAGATCAGAAGGCTCAAATCCTGTTGCAGAACGCAGCCGCCGACTTCAGTCAGGGTGGCTTCGATGTCTCTTTGGCGATCGACGGCGAACGCAACGCCGGCAACAACGGCTGGGCTCTCTCGGGAGCTCTTGGCCTGGACCACGCCGCGACCTTCGAGGCACAGGCCGTGGTCGGGCACGAAGGGGGCACGAGGCTCACGTTCACGCTCGATCAGAAGTTCGACGACACCATGCACACGATCGGCCGGTTCCGGCTGTCGGTGACGACATCGCCGCCGCCGCTCAAGCCCGGTTATCCCGAAAGCATCCTCGCGATCGCCAACACTGCGGCCGACCAGCGGACGGTTGAACAAAAGGCAGCGGCCCTCGAGTACTACCGCACGCAGGATGCAGAACTCAAGACCCTGCAGGCTGCCGTCGAGACGGCGAAGGCTCCGCGTCCCGAGGATCCGATGCTGGCGCAACTCCGCGGAGTGGTGGCCGAAGCCGAAAAGCCCTTGCCGGTCGATCCGCAGCTCGCACGTTTGCAGCGGGCGGTGGAGCTCAGCCAGTCGCAATTGACGAATGCGAGGCTGACCGTCGCCCAGGACTTTGCTTGGGCCCTCATCAACTCGCAGGCGTTCTTGTTCAACCGGTAGGAGTTGATATGGGAGGAGGTGAGCATGGACATCATATGAATTCCATGCTCACCTTCAGTTTCGCGGTTTGGCAACCGGAAGCGTGAATACGGCAATCATGCCGACTTCGTGGAACACGTACGGTTCGATGGACGCCAGCATTGGTCACGCATCGGATTTCGCTGCCAGCATCCCCGAGTTGCGCAACCAGACTTCCGTGTGGCGCATCCCTTCCGGCAGACCGACGCGCGGCTCGTAACCCAGTTGCTGGCGGGCTTTGTCGATCGAGTACACGCCTTGTCTCGTGACGTACGACACGAACGACGAATGCAGCCGCGGCTGCCGGCCCAGCAGGCGCACGACGCCGTTCTGCACCTTGAGCAATCGGCGAGTGAATCCGGCTGACATCGAACGCATGGGGTTCAAGCCCACCATGTCGGCGTAGCAGCCGAAGAACTCGCGAAACGGCGTAGCGACGCCGTCGCTGATGTTGCAGGCTTCGCCCGTGTGCGGGCTGTCAAGCGCGAGCAGGATGCCGTCGACGAGGTTGTCGACGTAGACGTGGTTCATCAGCCCCGTGCCGCCGTTGATCAGGCGAAATCGCTGATTCAGCATCATCCTCACCGGGCGGATCGTCCAGGGAATCGAGCCCGGCCCGTACACGTCGCCGCAGCGGATGATGCCGACCTGCATCTTGTTCGAGTGCAATGCGAGAGCTTCGCGCTCGCTGTCGATCTTCGTCTGACAATACGGGTTGCCGGCTCCATCGAGCGGCGCGGTTTCATCGACTTCGCCCTGGATGTCGAAGCCGTACACCATCACCGAAGAAATCTGAATGAACCGCGCGACGCCGGCCGCTTCCGCCGCGCGGGCGACGGTTCGCGTGCCGCCGACGTTGATGCGTTCGAATGGTCGCGGGTCGCCCCCTTCGCGGACGACGGCCGCCGCATGAATCACGCTGTCGCAGCCAGCGCAAAGCGATTGCGCATCGGCGGCATTCGTCACATCCCCCGCAACGAAGATCAATTTCCCATTCGCTCCAGCCTGCGGAGAACTCAGGTCGAGGCCGCGCACGGTTGCGCCCAAGGCGGCGCACTTGCGAGCCAGATGCCCGCCGATGAAGCCGCTGACGCCGGTGATGCCAATGGTTCGGCCGGTCAAGGGCGTCGACATTTCAGTGGAGCGAAGTTCATTGCCGCGGGCACGGTATAATGCGGAGATTCTGTCAGCTTGCTGGACCGTATGCGAGTTCCCGATTGCGAGATGACTCGAACGGACCTTATTCTTCCGAAGAACTCGGGGCAATCCGGCCAACCGGCGGCCCGGAAGTTGCGAACGCGAAATTGCAGCCGTAGAATCGACTGCGGGTCAATTTCAATGCCGGGATGCAGATGGTCGCCCGATCCGCGCGGGATCGGGCAGAACCGAGGGAGCGGGCGTAGTTCTCCCCCTTGAGCGTTCGTGGCCCATACAACGATTAGATCCATTCATGATTGCCGAGACTGAGATACCGGCCGACCACGAGGCCCCGACAAGGCATCAGCCGACCGCGATCAAGTTCCTCACGCGGCAGACGTGCATGCTGCTGCCTTTCTTCGGCGTGGTGGCCCTGGCCAATTCGTTTCCGTCGAGTCACTGGTCCGTGCGGGTGCCGCTCATCATCGCGACGGGGTATTTCCTGTTCACGTTGACGAGCCTGTTTCACGAGGCGGCCCATCAGACGTTGCCTTTGCTCTCCCAGGGCATGAACATGTTCGTCGGCCGATACATCGGCACGGTGCTGCTGGTGCCGTATACAGTGTACCGCGAATCACACATTCGGCATCACGCCTATCTGAACCGCCCGAACGACTGGGAACTGTGGCCCTATTCCGATCCGAACACATCACTGACGTTTCGCCGCGTCTTCGTGTGGTTCGATCTGCTGCTGGGATTTCTGGCGGCCCCCTACACGTATGGACGGATTTACTTTCACAAGAATTCGCCGATCAAGCAGCCGGGTGTGCGCCGGACGATTCTCGTCGAGTACCTGGCGCTGGGGGCGTTCTGGTCGGTTGTAATCGCGCTCGTCGCTCTCAACGACGCTTGGCTGCTGTTTGCTTACAGTTGGGTGCTCCCCCACTGGATCGCCGGCATGCTGCAGAATGGCCGGAAGATGACCGAACATCTCGGCATGTCGAGCTTCGACCCGCTGCAGGGGACGCGGACCGTGATGAGCCAGAACTGGTGGACCCGCCTGTGCAGTTGGCTGAACTACGACATCTTCGTGCACGGCCCGCATCACCGCTATCCGCGGCTGACGCACGATAAGCTCAAAGGCCGCATGCGAGATCAACTCGAAGGGCATCCCGAACGGGCGTTTCCGCTGTATTCATCCTACGCGAGCGCGTTCGTGGCGATGTTTCCCTCGATGGTGCTGAGGCCCGGCGTGGGACTCAACGCGGGCGCCGCTACGCTCAATCAGGTGAAAGTCGACGACGTGGCCGAGTTCCTCGAGGACGAACAGTCGATCGTCGAAGGGGACTGGGACGCCGGGACCACGACCTGATCCTCTACAGCCTGCTGCCTACTGCCTCGGCGCAGCATTGAACCGCGAGTTCGTCCAATCGCGACTGCTGCATCTCCTCGCAGGGCAAGTTGTCGGCGCGGGTGGCGGCGATCAGCAGCATGGGCATACGGATTTGCCGCCGGAACACCAAGTCCCGCAGCACTCGACGACCGCGCCATGTGAACAGCAGCGTCCCGAACGGCAGCCGCGCGTCCGGATAGATCTTCGGCCAGGTCATGATCTCCTCCATGCTCACCTGCCAGTCGTCGAAACGAGTGGCCATGGCGAGAAAACCCGATTCGGCCAGCATGCGAAAGACATCCTGCTGCTGGAATACATGCAGGTGAAAGCCGTCGATGTGCCGCGTCTCCCCGATCGGGGCCGAAATGAGCAAGGTGCCGCCCGGCGCGAGGCATTCGCGAATCCGCCGCAGAAACACGCGGGGATTCGGCAAGTGTTCGATCGTCTCGAACGATGTGACCACGTCGAAGGGCTCGGTGGTGGTGAACTCCTCGGCGTTGCCTGTTTGAAACGTCAGGCCGTCGCACTGATAGTTCTCTTGCGCGTAAGTAACTGCTTCCTGGGAGAGGTCGACTCCGGTCACCGACAAAGCGCCGGCGTCCATCAGCATGCGGCTGCCGTAACCGGTGCCGCTGGCAATATCCAGCACGCGTTTCTGGGCAACGTATGATTCCGCGGTGCGATAGCGGGCCAGATGGATGTCCATCATGCGTTGGCCGGCGGGGTCAGCATCGGAAATCAAGTTTGGAACCAGCCGCTCCCAGATTCCCCAAGTTTTATGTGTGCCCTTAAGAATCCGTTCGGAGTCGTGCAGTTTCTGCATCGAGAAAGCCTTCCATTGGCCCACGCGCGACGATAGGAGAGAGAGGGAGAAGAGCCGACGACGAAAACAGCAATGATGAACTGTTCGTCGGATTCGATGAATTGCCGGATGGAGGGGATCCGTTACGTGCCGGCACTCTCGTTGTATCTCACTCCGCACTAGAGTGCAATGCGCACGGCGCGAAGGCGTGTGCAGCGCGCCACAACTCCCTCAGCGCTGCGGCGGCGCTGCGGGTTCGTCGGGTTGCGGCGGGACGGCTTCACCATCGGCTTCATCTTCCTCCGGCATTTCGCGGGCAATGAAAGCGTCGATCCGCTTGGTGCCGAAACGCACTTCGAGACGCGGGTGGCTGAGGTCGGCATCCCACACGGGCTGCTGCGGGTTGCTCATTTCATTTTCGTACAGCCGTTCACCGGTCGCGACGTCGAGCAGTTCGATGCGGAAGTATTGCCCTCCGTGAATGCCGTTCCCCATCAGGCGCAGACCATCCCGCCGGCAGGCGAACACGAGCACCGGCCAATCGGTCGGCTGCCAGCTCGGATACACCTGGATCGGCACATCGGTGGTCCAGCGAATCTCGTCGAAGCCGGGATCGATGAGGGCGACTTCGCCGTTGACCTCGACCCCCAGCCCGTTCGGAGACATGAGCTTCGTGGTCCCCTGCGGCTGCCGATACCCCATCAGCAGCCAGCCCGCCGCATGTCTGCGGAGGGAGAATCGATCCCAGTCGGCTCCCTGCTTGACATCGAGGGCATGCAGTTCCCGGCCGGTCGCCTGGTCGATCACGCTGAGCATGCCCGCGGGCGTCAGCGTGACGATATTGGTGCCGTCGACCGTCGTCCACAGCGAATCCTCGGGCAGGCTCACCGACCAGCGGTCGCGCTCGTCGACGAAATCGTACATGGCCAGCCTCACGCCGCCGGTCTCTGCTTTCGATTCCATGAGCCAGCACCGTCCCCAGTTGACGAATTCCGCCGGTCGGGCCAGCGTGTCCTTGTCGGGACACGGACGGGTGCCGAGCGGTTCGCCGTCGCTCATACGAAAGACCAGGAACTCGTCGTCGTTGAGGGGAGCGTTCACGAGCAGGTACTCTTCGTCGCCGATGAATTCGCAGCCCGGGGGAAGTTCCGCCTTGCGCCAGA
Organism: Planctomycetaceae bacterium; assembly: GCA_031402175.1. Lineage (GTDB taxonomy): Bacteria > Planctomycetota > Planctomycetia > Planctomycetales > Planctomycetaceae > JANNSB01. Next base: position 1,019 of record JANNSB010000245.1, on the reverse strand, counting down.
CAACCAGCCCGGTATCGGGATCGAGGGCGATCAGTTCATCCCCCGCCTGGAAGCACAACGACTGCGGCGTGACCGGCCCGACGTTTCCCACGGGAAGATTGAACGGATCGTTCGCCTGCGGTCCGCGGAACCGGAACGACGTCTGATTGCGATTGACCACCGACCTGCCGCTGCTTCCCTCGGCATCGAGCACCAGCGAGTGCGACCCGATGACGCGGGCTTCTGGTTGCGCCAACGCGTCGATCAGCAGCAGGCGATCGCTGAAGACGCACAACACGAGGCTGCCGTGAACTTCCACGTAGCGGGCAGCATGCGCGGCGTTGCCTCCCGCCAGCGATGACGGGACCGTCCAGCGCAGCACGCCGTTGGCGTCGCGGGCGTAGATGTTGCGCAGATTCGATTCGAGCAGAAATGTCCAGCCGTCCAGCGGCCCCTCGGTGCTCCCCAGAACGGGAATCGGAATATGAACCGTGGCGGCCGAGGCGTCGCCTTCCTCGATCGTCAACTCTCCGCCCGTCCACGGACTCTCGCGAATGAGCGACTCTTCGACGGGGGCGGAGTACAGCAAGGCCAGCAGTTCGGCGACTCGGGCCTGCAGCGAATTGCCCGATTCAACGAGCGGTGACAGGGACTCGGCCATCCAGGTGACGCCGTCGACGCTGTTTTGTTGTCGATACAGTTCGAGCAGTTCGACCCCGGCGGCACCGAACAATTCCTGATCCTGGAACCTGAGTCCGCGTTGCATGCAGTCGAACAGCAGTCGCTCGCGCAGCAGCGGGTCGAGCGTAGGGTCGAAGGAATTCACCCGCGCGATGATCTGCCGGTCGATGTCGGGATTGCCGGCCATCATCAGGGTGATGTCTCGCAGCAAGCGCGGGGACTCGGTGGCCGCGAGGAGTTCAGTGACGCGCGAATCAAGCTGCTGTCGTTCGGCGTCGCTGGCCTGATTCCGTACCCGCGCGAGCCATGCGGTGAGCCAGCGGTCGGAGCGCACCCTGCGGCCGTCGGAAATCAGTTCC
>JANNSB010000244.1:0-2045 GCA_031402175.1 Planctomycetaceae bacterium | reverse complement strand
CTGTTGCTGTCGCAGCACGACCTCGTGCCGGAATTGGCAGAAGACTGATTGATGGCGATGACGGTTCGCGGCCGGCGGCGGGCCGTTGGTGGGTCCAAACGCCCTCCGGCGGCTGAGCGCCATCCTGCTCCGGTGACATTCCCCGGAGCACTTTCGGATGGGTTCCTGGGCCTGTCGTCGGCCCCAAGGGTTCACAGTCTTGGGCGCGTTCCCGTCCACCAGTGGGCGAAATTTCGTTCGCAGTAGCCGCCCTGGATCGGACTTGAGAATATGCGTTCGTGAACTGCGGACTGGCGCTCGCCGGATTCGACTGGTAGTCAGTCAACTCCTCTGGTCGATCACCGTCGGAGCGTCTGGTCGGTAGATCGCATCGACATGTGACATTTCCTCGATGGAGTCGCCCATGAAAGCGAACGGTTCCCCACCCACGGCATTGGAATGGGCAAGTTCCGATGTGCAGGTCACGTTGATCAGAGAGTCGGGAATCGTGGGCCTGACAAAACGCATCGAAAGGGAGAACGCGGCCTATTCGCAAACCATCTGGCTCACGCTCACTCAGCTGCGGGCGCTGGCGAGCGACCTCACGTGATCAGAGTCAGTCCACACTCTCGCTATGAAGCACGGCGAGTTGCTCGCTGACGGACTCTATTCCGCTGATCGCATGGTCGATTGTCGCAATTGGACCGCTTGATTTCACGCACAATTGCCTGGATCCTGCTCCAATCTCTCTCTTCAACAGCCCTCGATCCATGAACCTCATCCTCGCCCCGTGGCATGTCGCCTTTGTCGCTCTCTGTGGCTGGGTGAACCAGCGGCAGCAACAGATCATCGAGTTTCAGAACGCCCAGATCGAAACACTGCTCAAGCTGCATGGCCGCAAACGCATCCTGTTGACCGACGACCAGCGACGCATGCTGGCGGTGAAAGCGTTCGCATTGGGTCGCCAGGCGCTCCACCAGCTCACAACGATTGTCACGCCTGACACGATCCTCCGCTGGCATCGAGAACTCGTCGCCAAGAAGTGGGATCATAGTGACAAGCGACAGGCGGTTGGCCGGCCACGAATCCGCCAGGAGATCGTCGATCTCATCGTTCGGTTCGCGAAGGAGAACCCAAACTGGGGTTACGACCGCATCCAAGGGGCGCTGGCCAATGTCGGCTACGACATCTCGGACTCCACCATCGCCAACGTGCTCAAGCAGCAGGGCCTCGAGCCAGCTCCCGATCGGCAGCGGACAGGCAACTGGAGCAAGTTCCTCAAGGCCCACTGGGATGTGCTGGCGGCCGTCGACTTCACGACGGTCGAAGTCTGGACCCGCAGCGGATTGGTCACGTTCTACCTGCTGTTCGTGATGGAACTGAAGTCGCGGCGCGTACACCTCGCAGGATGCAGTCCCAGTCCCGACGACGCGTGGATGCTGCAGGTTGCCCGCAACCTCACCGATTCGGAGGACGGGTTCCTGGCGGGGAAGCAGCACGTACTGATGGACCGCGACACCAAGTTCACTGACAGTTTCCGACAGATCCTGCAGGAGGTCGACGCCTCGCCACTCCAGTTGCCCCACCGCAGTCCGAACTTGAATGCCTACATGGAGAGGTTCTTCAGAAGCCTCAAGTCCGAGTGTCTCGGCCAACTGATCTTCTTCGGGCAGAAGTCACTGGAACCCGCCGTGCGTCAGTATCTCGAGCACTACCACGCCGAACGCAACCATCAGGGGCTGAGCAACACGCTCATTGCTCCAGCAGATAAAGTCGGCACCGCAATTGGCGACATTCAATGTCGCGAGCGTCTCGGCGGAATGCTGAAGTACTACCACCGCGCCGCGTGAGCGAGCGTCACTGCTGCGTGCATCGTGTGTCGCGATCGGCGACGTGCTGCACATAGAGTCAACGCACGACCGATTTGGCACGCGCACGCCACCCTTGCGGCTCCATGCGACGGTCGATCGGCCCCTTCGCTCAGTCGAAATCTCGGCTGGCGATGGTACTCAAGGTTCAGTTGTCAAAGAACTTCGATGTCGGTCGAGTATTTTCACCCTACGGGG
>JANNSB010000243.1:0-6044 GCA_031402175.1 Planctomycetaceae bacterium | reverse complement strand
ATCGAGTCAGGCGCGCTCGCGGCTCTGGCCGACGTGTTCCAGATCTCCGGCAAGGGAGTGGGAACCCCTGGCGCCTACTTCACCGGCCTGTTGCTGCACGACCAGTTCACGCTGCTGTTCCGCCTGGGACTCGCGTTCTTTCTCGTGCTGACGATTTCGCTCACGATCCTTACCGGCATCCCCGACAACGAAGACGGTCCCGACTTCTATACGCTGCTCATCGGCTCGACGATCGGCATGATGGTGGCCACGAGCGCGAACCATTTGCTGATGCTCTTTCTGGGCATCGAAATGATGAGCGTCCCCAGTTACGCCATGGTCGGGTTCCTCAAGGGGCGCAGAAAAAGCAGCGAGGCGGCGCTCAAGTACGTGGTCTACGGCGCGGGAGCCGCCGGCGTGATGCTCTACGGCGCGAGTCTGATCGCGGGCCTCCTGGGCACCGCCGACCTCAACGAGATGGCGTCGCGACTGGTGCTCATTTGTGGCGAGGATGGGTTTTCGGTGGACGATCCCAAGATCGTCACGCTCATGCTGGGCATCGTGATGATCCTCGCGGGCCTCGCGTTCAAGCTCTCGCTGGTGCCATTTCATTTTTGGTGTCCCGACGCCTTTGAAGGGGCATCGGCCGAAGTCGCGGGCTATCTGTCTGTGGCGTCGAAGGCGGCGGCGTTCGCCCTGCTCTTGCGGTTCGTGCTTGCCTTTCAGGGGAACGAGCAACTGCTGAGGGATCTCGGAATGAACCTCGGCATCGGACTGGGCGTGGTCGCCGTCGTCACCACGACCTTCGGCAATCTGGCGGCCTACACGCAGACGAATCTCAAGCGGCTTCTGGCATACTCCACGATCGCGCATGCGGGCTTCATGCTGATGGCCGTGTCGGCGCTGCTCGTGCTCCTCAACGGCCCGGCTCCCGATGACTGGTCGGTCGGCGAGGCCAATCAGGCGGCGGTGCAGAGCGTCGAAGGCATTACCTATTACCTCGTGGTCTATCTGTTCATGAATCTCGCCGCGTTCGCGGTCGTGGCGATGTTCCGCAACGAGACCTTGAGCGAAGAGATCGACGACTGTCGCGGACTGATTCACGGCGGCGGCACGACCAAGGTGCTCTGCGTCTGTCTGGCCATCGCCCTCTTCAGCCTCATCGGCATCCCGCCGTTCGGTGGCTTCTTTGCGAAGATGATGGTCTTCGCCGCCCTGGTGAAGGCGACCGAGATTCACTGGAGCATGTGGGTGGTGCTGGTGTTCGCGGGCATCAACACGGTCATCAGCCTGTTCTATTACCTGCGCGTCATCAAGGCGGTCTGCATCGAGAACCCGACAGAGGTCACTCGCAAGGTGCATGTGCCCGCGGCCATGAGTTCCTACGTCCTGCTGATTACGATCCCCATCATCGTGCTGGGGATGACGCCGTTGCAGGACCATCTGTGTTCGACGGCCAGGTTCGTCGCCGACATTCTGATCAATCACTCCCCGTAAGGGAGACTCGCATCGACTCTTGCCCGGGTGATGAATGCCGACGCCGGAAACGCTCATTCTCTTGAACGACCTGCTGGTCTCGATTCATCGGGGCCTGTTGCAGTACGCCGCCGAGGCGTGGCCCTGGTCCGATGCCCACGACGCCGACGTGCGGGAACAGATCACCGGCGCCGCCGAAAAGCAGCACGAGTCGATTCGCGAACTGGCGGTCTATCTCGACCGCCACGGCCACACGATCGCCTGGGGGCAGTACACGGTCGCCTTCACCAGCCTGCATTTCGTGTCGCTGGACTATCTGTCGAGCCGCATCATTGCCAGCCAGCAGAAGATCGTCGACAAATGCCGCCGCGTCGCCGACCAGGTTGCCGAGGATCCGCGTGCTGCCCGGCTGGTCGAATCGCTGGTGCAAGTCGAGTCGGCAAGGCTGCGCTCGCTGCAGGCGGTGAAGGTAGCGTGACGCCTCGTGGCCTTGCGACACGGAGTCAATATGACAGTCCGCCTTGCGCCTCTCGTGATCGCAGCCGGTTGGTTCGCCGGATCGTGTCTGCATGCCGACGACGCCGTTTCAATCGCGGCGATCGATGACCTCGTCGCCCGGGGGATGGCTGATGGCGACATGCCCGGGGCCGTCGTGCTGGTGCTGCATCAGAGGGAGGTCGTCCATCGGCGCGCTTACGGCGACGCGCAGGTCGAGCCCGAGCGGCGCGAGATGCAATTCGATGCCATCTTCGACCTGGCCTCGCTCACGAAGCCGATCGCGACGGCCACCAGCGTCATGGTTCTCGTCGACAAAGGCCTGATCGATCTGGATGCGCCTGCATCGCGCTACCTGCCGGAGTTCACCGGCGATGGGAAGGAAGAGATCACAGTCCGGCAACTGCTCACCCATCAGGGGGGCCTCATCCCCGACAATCATCTCCGCGACTATGCCGACGGACCCGATGTCGCCTGGGAAAAGATCTGCAAACTCGACCTGGCGGCGTCACCCGGCGAGGAATTCATCTATTCGGACGTCAGCTTTATGGTGCTCGGCAAACTCGTTGAGCGCGTGAGCGGCCAGACTCTCAATGAGTTCGCACAGGAGCGCATCTTCGAGCCGCTGGAGATGCACGACACATCCTTTCGCATCGCGGATGAACTGACGGTCGACGACCGCTCCCGACGCTGCGTCCCGACCGAACAGCGCGACGGCGCATGGATGCTCGGTGAAGTGCACGACCCGCGGGCCTATGCATTGGGCGGCGTTGCGGGACACGCGGGCCTCTTCTCCACGGCCGACGACCTCGCCCGATACGCCCGCATGATTCTGGCCGGCGGTGAACTCGACGGCCCGCGCGTTCTCTCGCCTGCGGCCGTCGCGGAAATGATGGCCCCCAACCCAGTACCTGGCGGCGGCATTCGCGGCTTGGGCTGGGACAAGCAGAGTTCGTTTTCAAAGAATCGCGGCGAGGGCATGTCCGATTCCGCGATCGGACACGGCGGCTTCACGGGGACTGCGATGTGGATCGACCCCGAACTCGATCTGGTCGTGATCTTCCTCAGCAGCCGGCTCCATCCGGATGGGGCAGGCACGGTCAATCCCCTCATCGGCGAGATCGGCACCGCGGCGGTTGACGCCGTCACTGCGGATTGAGACTGTCTGCCGATGACATTCTCGCCCCCTTCACGTGAATCCGCGCTGCGTGCCTTCTGGTCGCGGCACTGGTTCCTCGTCTGCCTGACGGTATGCATCATCGCGGGTCTATCGGTCGGCGGCGGCATCGACTCAGGCAGCCATGTCCGGGTCGAGCAGGTCGTGGGCGGCATCGCTCCCAAACTGATGGTCTCACTGGTGCTGGTGCTGATGTCGATCACTCTGGCGACCGACGATGTCAAGCAGGCGATCAAGGCTCCCGGGCCGGCGGTCTGGGCCTGCATCGTGAATCTCGCCCTCATGCCGCTGTTCGCCTGGCCGTTGTCGCTGCTGCAGACGACCGACGACTTTCGGCTGGGGCTGCTAATCGCCGCCAGCGTTCCCTCGACGATGGCGACGGCCTCGGTCTGGACCCGCAACGCAGGCGGCAACGACGCTGTTTCGCTCTTGGTGACTGCCGCGACCAGCGGCCTGTGCTGGCTTGTCACTCCCTTCTGGCTGCGAACTCTCGGCGGCAACGTGGTGAATCTCGACATGCAGGGATTGGTGGTCATCCTGCTCATCTCGGCGCTCGTTCCCATCATCGTGGGTCAGATTCTCAGACAGTGGAGCGCGATCCGGACCTGGGTCGATGCGCGGAAACGCGGGATCGGCATGACGGCCCAGTGCTGCATTCTCACCATCGTGGCGTGGGCGTCGTTTCAGGGGGGACCGCAGTTCACTCAGGGGAGCGAGGTTGGCGCCCTTGCGTTTCTGGTCGTTGGCGCTTGTTGCATAGCTCTGCATCTGGCCGGCATGGCGATCGCCGTCGCCGGCTGCCGCTGGGCGGGCTTTTCGCGGCGCGACACGATTGCCGTGGCGTTTGCGGGGAGCCAGAAGACATTGCCGATCGGCATTCTGCTGGCCGAAGCGATCGGTTTGCCGCTGGCGCTGTTTCCGATGCTGATCTATCACGCGGCCCAGCTCTTCATCGACACTTCCATCGCCGCCCGCTTCGCCGCAGGATCGCGGACATCACAACCATCCGCTGCGAAAGATGCCGTAGATCAGCCAGATCCCGAGAAACCCGGAGAGCAGGAAGATCGGCACCGTGAGCCAGGGTGACGTCGTGCCCCCGCGAATGATGAGGGCCGACGCCACGATCAGCGATGAGATGATCATCGAAGCAGCGATACGGTTGCTCGAGCGGTCGAAGTCGGTGATGAAGCGCCCCAGCCCGCTGTGTTCGAGATTCACATGGAACTGGTCGTCCTTCAACTTGACCAGAGTTTCGTTGAGGTTGAGCGGCAGGTCGTGGGCGGTCCGCATCAGTCGCATCAGATCGTCGGCCGTTCGCTTGGCGAGTTCCCGCGGGTCGTAGCGCTTGCGGACCAGCTTCTCGATAAACGGCGCGAAGACCGTCGCGAGATTGAACGTCGGGTCGAGCGACCGGCCCACGCCTTCCAGCGTCACGAGCGCTCGAATCAGCAGCATGAGGTCGGCGGGGCACCGCAGGCCGTGATTCGACAACAGCGAGGTGAAGTCGGCCAGCATGCGGCCCATTTTCATCTGCTCGAGCGACAGGCCGTAGTGCGCCTCGATGAAGTCGCGGACATCGGCCTTCAAGAGCGCGACATCCACTGGGTCTCGTGGTTGTCCGATTTCCTGCACCAGAGTGACGGTCGAGGCGACATCGTGCTTCACCACGGCCAGAAAGATGTCGACCAGTTGATCGCGCTTCTCCTGTTCCAACCGGCCCACCATGCCGAAGTCGAGCATCGCCAGTTTGCCGTCGGGGAGGACGCGCAGATTCCCCGGATGAGGATCTCCGTGAAAGACGCCGAACTCGAACGCCTGCCGCATGAACGCCACTGCCCCGCGTTCGGCCAGCGCGCGCCTCGGCAGGGCGCTCGTCGCAAGCTTCTCGGAATCATCCGGCCGGATGCCGCGAATGAACTCCATCGTCAATGCGCAGTCGCAGGTGAGTTCCTCGATGACGACGGGTATTTTGATGCCCGTTTCGTCACGAAACATGCGGCGGAACTCGTCGATCGTGCGGGCCTCGCGGCGAAAGTCCATTTCCCGGCGGATCGTGCGGGCGAAGTGCTGATACAGCCCGATGGGATCGAACACCCGCAACTCGGGAATGTAGTGGTCGACACCGATCGCGAGTTCCGCCATCAGCGCCAGATCGCGTTCCACGTCACGCAGCACGTTGGGCCGCCGCACCTTGACGGCCACTTCGCGCCCGTCGTGCAGGACCGCGCGATGCACCTGCGACAGCGAAGCCGCCGCCACGGGTGCGGCGTCGAATTCGGAGAACAACTCCTCGAGCTTGCGGCCGAACTGCGTCTGGAGCACGTCGATGGCGGCCGACGTGGGGAACGGCGGGACGTTCTCCTGCAGCTTCGAGAGTTCTTCGACGAAGTTCGCGGGGACCAGATCGGGCCGGGTGCTCACGACCTGCCCGAACTTGATGAAAGTCGGTCCGAGCTCTTCCAGCGCCATCCGCAGGCGCTGGGCGGTCGTCAGCCCTTGCAAGGGTTCCTTGCGCTGCACGAACCTGCGCCGCCAGCGGATGTAACGCAGCAGACCCATCCGCTCGAGAATGTCCCCGAAACCGTAGTTTCCGAGGATCATGAGGATCTTGAATCCGCGACCGTAGCTCCTGAGCAACCTCAGCGGATGAGATTCCAACGACAGCTCCCGGCGGACAGAGGTGAGGAAGGAGGGGTCAGGGGTCAGGAAGCAGTCAGGATTCAGGAAATGTCCACAAGATGCAAGAGAGTATGAGCGTAGAGGGGTTGTTTCCCTGACTCCTGACCTCTCACATCAGAATCTCTTCCACCACATGTCCGTGTACGTCGGTCAGCCGGAAGTCGCGGCCGGCGTGATGGAACGTCAGCCGTTCGTGGTCGAAACCGAGCACCTTGAGGATGGTTGCCTGCAGGTCGTG
>JANNSB010000242.1:0-1993 GCA_031402175.1 Planctomycetaceae bacterium | reverse complement strand
CGGCGTCGGTTTCGGCTTCCGCAGAGATGCTCACCGGGATCTGCCAAGTGGCGTTGCCTAACCGGCAGACGCCCTGCGGCCCTCCCTTGCAATACGAGTAGAACACTTGCAAGTGATAGATGCCATTGCCCGACTGCGCGGCCAATGGTACCTGGAACGTCGCTCGCAGATTGTCGTGATCGACCATCGCTTCCATCCGCTGATCGAGCGAGTCGGCTCCCACTAACGATTGGCCCGCGACCGCCGTTAACGTGCACGACATCGGGGCTTCGGGGTTCAGCTTGAACTCATCCGGCAATGTGAAGTTGAAATTGAACGTCAGGTTCTCGCCCGGCTTGAGTTGCTGCGGCGGAAGGCCGACGGCTGCGGCTGGGAAGGCGGCGATGCCTCCCGACTGTTGAGGCGGCTCCAGGCCCGCGACGACAAACTCCGTCGCGGCCTTCGTCTGCAGGTGAATGCGAAGAATGCGGTGGTTGTTGGTATCGGCAACGAAGAGTGAGTCGCCGGCAATCGCCACACCTGCTGGCTCGGAAAGTTGCACGGGATCGAGCGAGTTTCCGGCGACCCCTTCACCCAGCCAGGTTCGGCATTCTCCCGTGGCCGGGTCGACAATCTTGATTTTGTGGTTGTACGAGTCGGTCACGAACAGTTGACCGTCGTGAAACGCGATCCCCAGCGGATGTTGCAGCCGGACGTCTTCCCCGATGCCGTCGATGTCGGCGAACTCGAAGAGTGAGCGTCCGAATGGGAGATCATGCGGCCCCGCGATCGTGCGGACATCGCCATCGGGATCGACCGAGGCTTCACGCACCGCCGACCCTTCACTGTCGACGAAGTAGAGACTGCCGCCGTCGTAAGTGATACCCGAAGGCTGCGCGAGCGACGAGGCGGTCAATGGGCCGTCGATGATGTCTTCTCGTCCGTTGCCGGCATACGGGCCGATCACGTCGCTGCCGAAATCATGCTTCCACAACTGATGCGGCCCCGCCATCGCGATGTACAGGGAGTTGCCGACGACGGTGAGATCCCACGGACTGTTAAGCGCGGTCGCGAGCAGCGGTCCGCCAGGAAGCCTGCCGCGTGATTGCTCCCCCGAACCTGCCAGCGTCGACACCGTTTGCGCGGCCAGATCGACCTGACGAATCAAGTGGTTCTCGGTATCAGCCACGTAGAGAGTGTCGCCGGCGAGGACCATCCCCTGCGGGTGATCGAAGGCGGCTTCCTCGAAGCTGCCGTCGCGCCAGCCAATCTGTCCGGTGCCGATCGTTTCGATGAGCGCCCCGTCGAGCGATGCGATCACGATGCGATTGTGATTGCTGTCGGAAATGAACAATCGTCCGTTGACTTCGTCGGTGACGATCTTGCCCGGGAAGCGGAGAGCCGTTGGCGGCGCGCTGTCGCGTTCGAGATCGAACCGGATCGGCTCTTCATTCAGAGTGCCCTTCTCCCGATGGAAGGCCAGCATTTCGGTGATGACCTGATCGAACAACTCCCGGTTCCCTTCGCCCGACTGGTAGCCGACGTAGTTCCCTTCAGGATCGATGATGACCAGCGTCGGCCAACTGCGGAAATTGAACTTCCGCGCGATCACCATGTCGGCATCGTTCACCACGGGGTGTTCGATCTCGTACCGCAAGATCGCCTGCCGGATGTTCTCGGAGTCCCGTTCGTTGTCGAACTTGGCCGCGTGAACGCCGATCACGACGAGGTTGTCGGGGTACTTGTGCTCCAGGTAGTGCAGATCGGGCAGGACATGCATGCAGTTGATGCAGCAATAGGTCCAGAAATCGAGCAGCACGATCTTGCCGCGCAGATCCCGCATGTCGATCGGTTCGGCCGTATTGAACCATTCGACGCCTCCATCGAGGCTGGGGGCGGGGAATCGGCCGGGGAATGGATTCTCCGTGGGTACGTCATTCTGCCCGGCTTCAGTCGGGTCGGTTTCGGTATCCGCATCGTCGTCGGATTCCCCGGCTCCATCGTCAGCCTGAAC
>JANNSB010000241.1:0-1760 GCA_031402175.1 Planctomycetaceae bacterium | reverse complement strand
TCACCAATCGCCACGTCGTTCGCGATGCGGCCTTGAGCGACATCGACATTCATTTGCAGGACGGGCGGGTCATTCATCCCGTGCAGCGACTTGAGGACGCCGCCACCGATGTCGCGGTGCTGAGGATCAACGATCGCAGTCTGACGGCCGCCTCGTGGGGCGACAGCGACAACGTCGAGATCGGCCACTTCGTGCTCGCGATGGGCAGTCCTTTCGGCCTGAGCCAGTCTGTCACGCTCGGCATCATTAGCGCCAAAGGCCGCCGCGCTCTCGACCTGGGTGGCAGCCGCAGAGAGGTCATCAATCAAGACTTCCTGCAGACCGATGCCGCGATCAATCCTGGCAACAGCGGCGGTCCGCTGGTCGATATGCACGGCCGAGTGGTGGGCATCAACACCGCGATCGCGTCACAGGGAGGCGGCAACGAGGGGATCGGGTTCAGCATTCCCAGCAACCTGGTGCACTTCGTGATGAACGAACTCATCGAACACGGCCGCGTCCCACGCGGGTATCTCGGCGTCGTGCTGGATGAAGAATTCGACCTGGAAGCAGCCCAACGTCTATCACTCGATCGTCTCTACGGCGCAAAGGTCACCGAAGTCTACGAAGGGACGCCCGCCGACCTCGCCGGAGTGGTCGTCAATGATGTAATCCTCAACTTCGACGGGTTCGAGATTGAAGACGAGAATCACTTGATCCATCTCGTAAGCTTGACCGCCGTCAACAAGACGGTGCGCTTGCAGGTGCTGCGCGGGCGGCAGATGATCACGCTCAACATCACACTTACGGAACGTCCCGCCCGCGAAACTCGCAGCGAAGCCCCGGCGGCTCCCGGTCTGCCGTTCTTTCAGCGAACCGGCTGGTCGGTGCATCGGCTGGACGGCGATCTCGCCGTGCAACTCGGTTATGCGGCCGATCAATGCGGCGTGCTGGTGATGGAGGCGGCCGCTGATGCTTCAGACGATGAACTACAGGCCTACGACATCATTGAGGAAATCGCCCGCCGACCGGTCGGCGACATGGATGAGTTTGAAGCCGCCTGCAGCGAGCTCCCCGGCAATCAGCCCGTGGTGGTGAAAGTTCGCCGCTTCGTCAACGGCGTCTTAGTCTCACGGCTCATCATCCTTGATCCGTCGGCTGCCGAAACTGACACCGGTAAGTGAATTGTTCGGCACCGTACCGGGAGTCGCCGTTTCATTCTAATTCAATCGTGAACCGGTCGATCGTTCCTGTGAACTCGAAGGGAGCCGTGTAGTCTTCGATGACGGGCGTGCCGGTGTCTCTGCCGACATCGAACGTCTCGTCGAGGGAGAAACGCGTTCCGATGGTCCGATCGATTCTGCCTTCGGCGACCTCTTCGCCATCGACAGAAATACTGACGTCTCCTCCCTTGCCAATGCCGCCGCCGTCATAGGCGAAGTCTACGCGGATCGTGTGACTCCCTGCGGCGAGTTCAGCCTCGGCGGCAACCTGGTACTTGTGCTGTTCTTGATTGGACAATGCATGCACAAAGACCGGACGACCTTCGAGGAGCAGCAGACCCCAGCCGCCGAATCGACCCCCTTGTGTGGCGATCACACCGCTGGCCCCACCATCAGGAACGACGACGTCTGCCGTAAGTGTATAAGATCTGTTCTTGATGTCGGGCGTTGCTCCTTCTGGAATCCGGATCATGCCGCCGATGTAGTCGAACGTGTTGCGGTCGCGGGTCAGGCTCGGTCGAATTGCGGAATCGAAGCGCTGTGCTAACGTCGTGTCCA
>JANNSB010000240.1:0-22831 GCA_031402175.1 Planctomycetaceae bacterium | reverse complement strand
CAGTTCGTCCGCGAGCAGCTCGCGGGCGACATTCTGGCGAGTGACGGACCAAGGGAACGCTATGCCTCCCAGGTCGCCGCGACGGGGTTTCTCGCACTCAGTCGCCGATATGCCACGGGGCCGTACGAACTCTGGCACTTGACGCTGGAAGACACGATCGACACCGTCGGCCAAGCCTTTATGGGCCTGACCATGAAGTGCGCCCGTTGTCACGATCACAAGTTCGATCCCATCAGCCAGCGCGACTACTATGCGCTTTACGGCATCTTTGAGAGTACTCAATTCCCCTGGGCGGGGGCGGAAGAGTTCCACTCGAAGCAGACGCCGCGATTGCACTTCGTAGCCTTGTTGCCAAGTGACGAAACCGAAACGTTGCGGGCGGCTCACGAACAGGCGGCCCTGTTGGTCGACATGTCCGATGCGGAAGTCGTGTCGCGATTCCATGCCGACCGTCTGGCGAGCTATCCGCCGGAGATTCCCAGCGCCTATGCTGTCCGCGAAGGTCTGCCGCGATCGGCGTTCATTCAGCATGCCGGTGATCCGGGTTCGCCGGGACCAGTGGTCGCCCGCGGCGTGCCGGAACTGTTTTCGATGATCCCGGAACCGTCGATTCCCGACGACCAGAGTGGACGACGGCAACTCGCCGAATGGCTGACGCATCTCGACCACCCGCTGACGGCACGAGTCATGGTGAATCGCATCTGGCAGCACCATTTTGGGCGTGGCATCGTCTCGACTCCCTCGAACTTCGGCACGCGCGGAGCGGCACCCAGCCACCCTGAGTTGCTCGACTGGCTCGCACGACGATTCATGGAACAAGCTTGGAGCATCAAGACCATGCATCGCTTGATACTCACCTCAGAAACCTGGCGTCTGTCGAGCGATCACGACCCGGAGAACTCCGCGATCGACCCGTCGAACGAGTATCTTTGGAGGCACGATCGGCAGCGGCTCGATGCAGAATCGATTCGCGATGCGATGCTGACGATCAGCGGACAGCTCGATCGATCACGCCCGGGACCGCATCCCTTTCCGCCGATCACAAGCTGGACCTACACGCAGCACACACAGTTTCGGGATTTCTATCCGAGCGCGCACCGCAGCGTCTATCTGATGACCACGCGATTGCAGCGACATCCATTCCTGGCGCTCTTCGACGGACCAGACACCAATACGACCACCGAAAGACGAACCAGTTCTATCGTGCCGTCACAAGCTCTGTATCTCATGAACAGCGATGACGTGAAACTCGAGGCCGAAGCCTTCGCCCGGCGAGTGATGGAGGTCGCTCCAGTCGATCGAGTGGCGCGGGCGTATTCACTGGCCTTCCAGCGGGAACCCACACCGAACGAGTCAGAGGACGCCGAGGAGTTCATCATGCGCTATGCGGAACGCAGCGATGAACTCGCCGCGTGGATGTCGTACTGTCGATCGCTGTTGATTTCGCACGAAGCTTTCTATCTGGACTGATTCGGGACATTGCGAATGACTGAAACTTCGCGACGCCAGTTCATTGAATCCTGCATGGGCGGTGCCGCGGCTTTAGCGCTGCATCCCGCCTTGCGTTCCGCCGTCGCATTCGAGTTGCGACCCGTCGCGCCGGCCGGCCCGCACTTTGCGCCAAAGGCAAAGCGTCTGATCAAGATCTTCCTGACGGGAGGGGTCTCACACGTTGATACATTCGACGAGAAGCCGGCGCTGACCCGCGACCATGGCCGCGTCGTCGATGCTCCCAGCCTGCGGGATATCACTCAGCAGCCGTTGCAGGCGTCACCGTTTCAGTTTCAATCCTGCGGCGAGAGCGGACTGCGGATCAGCGAACTGTTTCCGCATCTGGGAAGTGTCGCGGACGAACTGTGCGTCATCCGCACGCTGCACACCGATATCGTCGAGCACTTTCAGGCGGCGCTCGCCATGCACACGGGATCGGCCACGGTGCCGCTGCCCAGCATTGGGGCCTGGCTGAGCTACGGCCTGGGGACCGACAACCCGAACCTGCCGTCGTATGTGGTGTTATGCGAGCAACTGCCGTATGGCGGTTCGCAGCTTTGGGATTCGAGCTTCATCCCGCCGGTGCATCAGGGAACGCGAGTCATCCCCGGCGACGTGCCGATTCCGCATCTCAATCCGATCGTGGAGGACACCACACTCCGGGAGATGGAGGCCCGGCTGCTGGACGAATTCAATGCGGAGTATTCGGCCTCACGCGATCAGGATCTGTCTCTTGCCGCGCGGAGCGCAAGCTTTCGCACCGCCCGCGGGATGATGGATGCCGCTCCGCGGATTCTCGATTTCTCCGAGGAATCCCAGGCCACGCACGACATGTACGGCGTCGAGTCCGGCGACCGGAAGAGCTTCGCATGGCAGTGTCTGGCCGCCCGCCGCCTGGTCGAACAGGGAGTGCGCGTGGTCGAGATCATTGATAGCGGCGCCAGCGACAACTGGGACTCGCACGGCGACATGCAGCATCATCGCCCCAAGGCCCTGCGCGTCGATCGGGCGATGGCTGCTTTACTTCAGGATCTCAAGCAGCACGGGTTGCTGGAAGATACGCTCGTCGCCATTTGCACCGAATTCGGCCGCACGCCGTTCGATCCGGGCAAGGGGCGCAATCACTGGCATCGCGCATTCACGTGCCTTCTGTCGGGAGCAGGCATTCGCGGCGGGATGGCCTATGGTGAAACCGACGAGTACGGAATCACGATCGCGCGCGACCCGGTCCATGTGCACGACTACCATGCCACGATCCTGCATGTGCTGGGGATCGACCACGAAAAGCTCACCTACCGCTACGCGGGACGGGACTTCCGTTTGACCGACGTCAGTGGAAATGTTGTTCATGCGATACTCTCGTAATCCACATCCCGCGGAGTTCACACTGTCTCATTATTCGCCGGCGCCCAGGGTGAGGAGGGGAGGATGTGTACGGTGGGCTGTTCGCCCTGCAGCAGCGCGTGAATGCGGTCGCGGGCGGCGTCAACTTGAACCTGCGAGACGTGCACCGTGAGCGTGAGAGATGTGCGGTAATGAGCGCCCGAGGGGAGCCGGACGACGCGCCCGTGGTCGCGTTCGAAGCCCTTGAAGTTAGGCAGATTCGTCGCAGGCTCCAGTCCGGTCACGTAGCCGTCCTGCTCGGGCTGCGTGCACTTCCAGAGCGTGAAATAGGGGAGTTGCCCGGCATGGTAGGCCATGCTCACGCCCAGGTTTCCCGCAGCATTGTGCAGCAGCACTTCGGTGCGGTGATGCTCATCACTCCGCATATGAAAGAAGTACGCCTGCTCGGCATACCCGGGAGTCGGGCCGAGATAGGTATCGAAATGATGGATTCCGTCGGCCGACCGCATGTCGCGGGGAGAGACCTCTCCCACCGGAGCAACGAACTTCGCGCCCTCGTCGAGAAACGGCGGGCCGATATTCGTGTGATATAGCAGCTCCAGTTCGGTTTCGGTCGACGCGAGGTTCTGGATTTCGTCTTCGATGGTGAACGACCGCGAACCGAGTTCGGTCGTGACTCGCGACTTGAGACGCAGTTGCGGCCCGAACATCGTGCACTCGTCGACGATGCCTTCGACGCCGATCGTTCCATGGCCGGCCTTGTTGCTGAAAACGGCAACCGTGTGGGCCGGAGTGTTGGCAATCCGCCCATGCAGCGTGAGATCCGACTCGATCGGGCTGCGAGCGCCGGCATCACTCCCCGGTGGTCCGTTGAACGCCAGACCGCAACGGCAGATGAGTTCGCCGAATCCATCCAGCCATCCCAGCCCGTTTCGCGAGCGCAGCGATACGTGCCGCGGATGGACGGGTTCCTTCACCGGACTGTTCCAACCCAAACGCAGGTCGCCGAGCCAGGCATCCCAGATGCCCATGCCACGAGTCGGCAGCACACTGACCGTGAGCGGCCCATTGCAGAGATCGACCGCCATCACACCGTCGGACAGGCCTCCCTGAAATGTTCGCCGACTGACGGACCACGGCGGGTCGAGGTCCGGCCGCATACCGGTCTGCCCGGCATCGGCCAGCGCTTCGCCAGACGCCAGTTGAGCGGAAGCGGGAAACTGAATGATGGTCTGCTGCTCCATGGGCGCGACGCTGGTGTCGATCTTGCGATGAGAAGAGTTCATTGGTGGCCGCACTGCGCCAGCCAGCGCAGGTAGTGGTCGGCCAGTACGATCGCGACCATCGCCTCGGCCATGGGAACGAACCGAGGCAATAGACACGGGTCGTGACGCCCCTTGGTGCGAATCGTCGTCGGCTGGCCATGCCGCGTGACGGTCTGCTGCTCGATCGGCAAGCTGCTCGTCGGCTTGACCGCGGCCCTGAGCACGATCGGCATGCCGGTCGTAATGCCGCCGAGCATTCCGCCGTGACGATTCGTCTGCGTCGCGATCTGCGGCGTCTGCTGCGGGGCGGTCTTAGAAATGAACACGTCATTGTGCTGACTGCCGCGCATCGTCACGCAGCCGAAGCCGATGCCGTATTCGACGCCCAGGACGGCGGGCAGGCTGAAGAGCGCCTTCGCGAGGTCGGCCTTGATCTTGTCGAACACCGGCTCGCCCAGTCCCGCGGGAACCGATGTCGCGACGATCTCGGCGGCGCCGCCGATCGAGTCGCCGTCCTTGCGGCAGGCTTCGATGAGTTCGATCATCCGGTCGGCGGCGATGATATCTGGGCAGCGGACGATGTTGGGCGTGCCATCTGGCCGCGTCTCGACATCATTCAGCGTCACGGTCGCAGGGTCGGCGATCGTCGCCTTGATATCGCCGACCTGAGAAACGTAACCGACGATGCGGGTGCCGCATCTTTCCGCGAGTAGTTTCTTCGCGATCGCGCCGGCGGCGACCCGAACCGTCGTTTCGCGGGCGCTCGATCTGCCTCCGCCGCGATAGTCGCGAAAACCGTACTTGGCATCGAACGAATAGTCGGCATGACCCGGCCGGTAGAGATCCTTGATGTCGCTGTAGTCTTTGCTGCGCTGATCCTTGTTGCGGATGAAGATCGCCAGACTCGTGCCGGTCGTGCGCCCCTCGAAGACTCCGGAGAGTATCTCGGGTTCATCCGGCTCATCCCGCTGACTGACGATGCTGCTCTGGCCGGGACGCCTGCGGTTGAGGTCGACCATCAGGTCGTCGACAGAGATGGCGATGCCGGGCGGCACGCCGTCGATGATGACGACGTTCCCAGCCCCATGGCTTTCCCCAGCCGTGGTGATACGAAAGGTGTGACCGAAGGAGTTACCGGGCATGTGGAAAACGGAGATTGTGCTGCGTTTTGAGAGTCACGAGAACCGGCCTTTCCATCCTCCGGGTTGTCGCCGTTCGTGATAGATGGCGGCGACAAACGGCGGTGACGTCAGACTGTCAAAGATGACAGTGTATGGGAAGCGCCGGACTCTCAGAGTTCGCACACCTTCAACTTCGGACAGAGATCCGCACTCGGAATTCGCATCAATGATTTCGACGGCCCTCCTGATTTCCTTCATGAATTCCGCACCCAGTCCCGGTTGGTGATCGTCGTAGTACCGAGCGGCCGCCAAGAACTCAACTCTGGCGTCAGGATGCACTCGGTCGGGGTTCATTCATGATCCTTTCCGCTTCGGCAAACATTTCGTCAATGTTCACTCCTTTAACGGCACCCGATCTCATTTCCATGATGCGACGTTCGGCGACACGAATCCAAGCACGATCGATCTCGCTTTGCTCGACGCTGTCAGCGAGACGTTCGCTCACTTCGAGTCTCAGGAGAGGAGGCAGTTCCAGCAACTTCTCCAAAGCGACTTCGGCTTCCGGCGGCAATACAGCACTCATGATCGGCTCCTATCAAAGTTCAATTCACATCCCCGCCCGCATCGTCGCCGTTTGAAGTCTCTCTCTCGCGGCTTCGACGTGTTCGCTTTCGGGGAATTCGTCGATCAGCGTCTGATACGATGTCGCCGCATCGGACCAGTTTTCGAGCGAGGCATCGCACTCGGCCACCTGGAACAACGCGTGCGACTGCCATTCGGGGAAGTCGTAGTTCACATAGACATTGTAATAGTTCCGCAGTGCCGCTTCGTAGTCCCTTTCAATGAGATACGACTCGGCAATGTAAAACTGAGCCTTGGCGGCGGTTTCTGTCTTATCGCCCGTCTCGGAATCCACGACTGCGGTGAAAGCCGAGCGGGCTTCGTCAAACCTCGCCTGTTTGAGCAGCGCCCGGCCGCGAATCTCGTCGGCCTGATACAACAGCGGCGATTCGGGAACCGCCAGCGCGAATTCGGCGAGCGTCGTTTCGACGGCGGCGTAGTCGCGCTGACGGAACCGCGTTTCCGCCAGCAGCAGCCAGACGCTGGGCAACCAGGGCTGCTCGGCGAGCGCGGGTTCGTTGCGGCGGTCGGCTAGCGAGCGCAGGATCTGGGCGGCTGCGTCGAGTTCGGCTCGCTGCAGTTGAGCCTCGGCCAGGCGGTACTCGGCGTAGTCGGTCGCGGCACTTTCAGGAAACAGGCGTTTGAGGTCGGCCGCCGTAGTGGCCGCGAGATCCCAGTCCTGCAATCGGGCGGCCACGTCGAGCAGGAGTTCCAGGCTGCGATGGCGAACGAAATCATCCGACTTGTCGGAT
Organism: Planctomycetaceae bacterium; assembly: GCA_031402175.1. Lineage (GTDB taxonomy): Bacteria > Planctomycetota > Planctomycetia > Planctomycetales > Planctomycetaceae > JANNSB01. The sequence goes on along the minus strand of JANNSB010000240.1, from coordinate 16,237 downwards.
TGAGCAAGTTCCGCCAAGGCCGTCTTCGCGCCGGGCATGTCGTCGGAAAAGAATTTGCTCTCCGCGAGGTAGAGCTTCGCATCATCGGTGAGTTCCGTGTCGGGGCATTCGGCCACAAGGATGGCAAAGATTTCATCCGACCGCGCGAAGTTCTCCTCGTCGTAGTGCAGCAAGGCCCATTCTTGAATCAGATGCGGCAAGTCTCCCTGCATCTCGACGGTAAAGCCCTGGAGCATGTCGTGAGCCGCCAGGTACATTTCGTCGGCGGTAGTGCTGTCGCCCAGCGCTCGCGATGACCGGGCGGCTCCCTTGGCGCAGCGGTAAGCGTTGTATGCTATCTCCTGATCCGACTCGCCGCTCGGCGGATTGCGATACTGTTCGTATCCATTGCGGTAGGCGGTGACGGCAGCCTGTTGGTCGCCCGCTTCTGCCAATGCCAGACCGTGCATGTGAGAGGCGGCGGAGAGGAGCAATACGTCATCAGAACTCGAATCCACCACCTGTCCGAAGGCGACGGCTGATTCATTGAACCAACGATTCGCAAGAGTGTCTTCGCCGGCCTCCTTAAACTCTCGCGCCCATTCGAATACCGCGTAGGCTTTGCCAGAGAGCGCTCCCAGGGCCGTCGTTCTGGAAGGGGCGGCACTCACCGAGCGCTCGTAGCTTTCCATGGCCCACTCCCATTGCTCGCGGTCATACGTGACTTCGCCAATGGCAATTGTCGTTGTCTGCACAAGTTCTCCGACTCCCGGCAAGTCGGCAAGCCGTTCAATGGTGGCATCGCAGGCGGCCTTGTCATCCCGCTGCGCCTGCGCCAATGCCTGGAACGACAACGCTTCGGCCTGCTGAGTGCCGTTGAGACTCAGATACAGCGTGGTCAACGGGGCGACCTCGTCGAATCGCGCCAGATCAAGCAAGACCTTCGACTGCACGAGCAACGCCTCGACGAATTCGGGATTGGGCTCTGAGCCTTGGAGTTCCTCCACGACGGGTTGCAATGTGCTGACGACTTCATCGGGCTGATTGAGCCGTTCGAAGCAGCGGGCCAATTGAATTCGCGCGAGTGTCGCCGTCCGCGGAATCTCTGTACTTTCCACGACGCTCTGCAATGCATCGCGGGCAGCGACGAAGTCGGCATTGGCGGCGTTCGGATCGCTGACGAGCCGGCTGTCGCCGCGACTCAGCAGGACGCGGGCATTCAAAATCTCCTCCAGCATCCGCAATCCGCTCTGCGAGTAGCCGGCCTTGAATCGCTCATGCAGCGAGATCGCCTGATCGAAGTTCTTCGCCTGCAGCGAGCACTCGATCGCGGAATAGAGTCCATCGTCGGCATACTCACCCGCAGGCCAGCGATCGACGACCTGCAGAAAGCGATCGCGGGCCGGCTCGAAGCGCTGCAGCCGATACTCGCAGTCGGCTGCATGAAACGTGGCCTTCTCGGCGGTTAATGCATCGTTGCCGGCGCTTTCGGCAGTCGCGATGAGCGTGGCGGCAGCCTGTTCGTACTCGCCGAGGCCTTTCTCGCACAGTCCCTTCCAGAAGCCGGCCTCGACGGCAAACTCGGGATCGCCCGCCGCCCGCGCGAAGTGCAGGAGAGCCTCGGCAAACTCCTGTAGATGATACCTCGACGACCCTGCATTCAATTCGGCGAGCAGAGCCAGCCGATGTTGTGGGAATTGTGCGTGAACCTGTGCAAACGCATTCGCCGCCTCGGCATGATCGTTGGCTTCGAAATGCTGCCTGCCGATGCGGAACCAAGCATCCGGCGCTCGGCCGTGCGAGCGATCCTCTGCAATCGTCTGATACAACGCGAGGGCGTCGTCATCGCGTCCCTGCAGTTCGCGGGCCTGGGCCAGCCCGTACTCGGCCTCGTCCCGCATACGGCTCTCTTCGAATCGCGCCAGGAATGATTCGAACGTGGCGCTCGCCTCGTCCCCTTTCTCCAGTCGCAATTGTGCTTCGCCGAGATACTCCAGCCCCCACTCCGCAAGATCGTTCTCGGAATGGTCGTTCACAAACGCCGAGAGTTCCTGTTCGGCTGCCTCCCAGTCGCGCAGGAAGTAACTGCATTCTCCGGCACGATACATCGCCAGCGGCAGATCCTGATGACTCTGATACTGCTCGATGAATTCCCGAAAGACATCCCGCGCCCGCTGATATCCCCCCTGATGAATCAACGACTGGCCGAGATACAGCTTCACCAGGGGCGCGCGCGCTTCGTTCGGATACGCTTCGAGAAACGCATCGGCCGACGAGACCGCCTGCTCCCAGCGTTGCAACTTGTAGAAGTTGACGAGGACATTGAAGTCATCGGTCGCGTCGGCCCAGACGGTGGCCGGGCTGAGAGTCATGGCGGTGACAAGGCAGGCGAGCAAATTCGCAAAGACTCGGGCCGTCGAAAGACCGTAACCCCCTCTCCCCCGCAATACGCGGTCCACGAAGTGGCGAGTAACCCGCGGGGGAGAGGGTTGGGGTGAGGGGACCAAGTTTAGCCCCTCACCCCGGCCCTCTCCCCCACATTCAGAGTCTTCTAGACACTCCCCTGTCCCCAGTGGGGGAGAGGGAGATGGGTCCATCATCTTCTCTGAACCGCACGCAGAACTCGCAAGGTTGCGAGAGTTCGAACAGATACTGAATTGAGTCATTACAGCACTCACAGTCGGCTCAGCCGTACATATCGCATGCCGATCATCGAACCGGCGACAGACTGCATGATCGACAATCGGTGGAGGTGGAAGCAACCTCAGATGAGTTTTGGGGCATCGTTGCGCTTACGGCTTTCGCTTTACCACTCCTTGCTCCTGTTTCAGGCATTCACCCGCGAGTTCCCGCCACCATCTCGGCGGCGAAGTCGCCGATGCGTTCCAAGACCGCGGCACGATCGTTTCCATCCGCCAGTGATTCGAAGTGCCGGACGATGCCGGATCCGACGATCGCTCCGTCGGCCACTCCCTTCAAAGGGGCCAGGTGCTCGACCCTACTGATGCCGAATCCCACCGCGAGAGGCAGATCGGTCTCTTTCCGCAGCCATTTGAGCTGTTGCGTCAGTTCGTCCCGCACCTGCTCGCGTACGCCGGTGGTGCCTGCGACCGCGATGCAGTAGAGAAAGCCCGAGCACGTTTTGACGATCTGCCGCGCCCGCTCCGGTGGCGTCGTCGGAGCGATGAGCTGAATCAGATCCAGCCCCGCGCCGCCGACCAGTTTGAAAGTCTCGCCGGCTTCATCACCGGGCAGATCGGGAATGATCAGCCCCGCCAGCCCCGCCTCCTTGCAGCGTTTCACGAAGTCTTCGGCCGATCGACGGTGCACGATTGCATACGACACCATGCCGATGAGCGGCGGCGTGCCGGGCTTGCTCGCCGCGGACTTGAGCGCGGCGAAAATGTCTTCCACTTTCACCTTATGATTCAGCGCCCGCGTGTACGATGCCTGGATCACGGGGCCGTCGGCGATTGGGTCGCTGTACGGAAAGCCCACTTCGATCAGATCAACGCCTCTGCGTGACAGCTCGCCGATCACGTCGACCGTCATTTCCAGATCGGGGTCGCCGGCCGTGATGAACGGCATGAACGCCAGGCGCCCCGCGGCTCTCGTGGTCTGAAATGTCGAAGTGATGGACGGCATGGATGATGAAATCTCGTTGCGGGATGACTCGCAAACCTCAGCGCTACGGCTGCGGCTACACAATGAATCTGGCCAAGCAGATTCCCCCTCTCCCCCACTGTGAAGCATTCGCCAACACGGTGAGTTTCCAGCGGGGGAGAGGGTCGGGGTGAGGGGGCCAAGTTACGTGCCGTTTGCGCCCCTCACCCCAGCCCTCTCCCCCACAATCGGCCCTACATGGCGACATGTGTCGATTGTGGGGGAGAGGGAGCTAACGACATTCGACATCCCGAGCAGTCTACTGCTTTCGCGGATCGGTGTCGCGGATGATCTCGTTGATGCCAGTCTGATTGAATCCCTTGTAGCCGTGATCGCGTTCGAGGATTTCCAGATGCGACCCGAGCGCGCCCTTCTCGCGGAACTGCTGAGCCTGCTCTTGCGAGATGAGTCCCTCACTTAGCAGTGATGCGATCCGGTGTTCGTCAACGCTCCACCATTCCCCCTTCGTGAATGCCTGCCGCAGGAAGGGCAAATCGGTGAAGGGCTTCATCGACGCCACACCCAATGCAGCCAGTTGCTCGCGGGCGGCGTCGAAATCGAACTGGCATTCGAGATGATGCATCCCCGCCTGCAGAAAAGCCTCGCCGTGCAGCCTGCACCACAGTCCGACGGTTCCCAGATGGTCGCGATTCGGTAACGGCTCGTGTGAGAAATCGCCAGCAACTTCCTCCGGCGAGAGATCGACGTCAGCAAAGATTACCACGCCCGTTCCCGTATGTTCCAACACCTGCGCTCCCCAGCCCGCCTCGCGCCCCGCGTAGAATCGCTCACGACAGGTGAAACCGAGTTGCTCCAGGACCGCGATCAGGCGAGAGAACTGCGACCGGCCGGAACGATACGTGTGATGATCGTGATTGGCCCAGCCCAGGCCGAGCGCGTCCTGCCGCGCCTTCTGCACGCGCGACGCATGATTGCGCGACTGCCAATATTCCCGCTCGGCGGCGAAGAAAAGATCGCAAGCGGAGTCACGACCGAGGTCGCTGGTCGCGGCTGCAATCAACTCCCCTGCGTGCTGGAAGCCGGCGGCATCATCGGCGAATTCGCGCTGCCTGAGTCGAAACGCTTCCTCATGCGCGAGCACTCTGCGAAGGGTGTCGCCGGCGATATCCGACAGTCCATCGGCAGGATGCCCATGCCGTTCAATGACCCAGAGTTCGACATTGTTTGATGCGTCGATGCAGGCCCGTCGCAGCGCGCTGCCGGGTTGTCCGTCGACTCGTTTTCGATCAAAACCTGGATTCGCATGCAGAAAGTCCGCGACCGATTCGACGCGCAGGAACATGCGTCGAACGTTGTCTTTGACAAACGTCACCCGCGGCAGCAACGCACCGGGATGAACGAAATGTGCCCTTCCGTCGGCCGCCGACTCGGTGAAGCCGAGCGCGACCATCCTCTGTTCGAGAGACCTGTCGTGAGGCAGCTCGAAATGATCGACCCAGTCGATCAGCCGAGTGCCGGTCTCGGCGTGCAACCGATCGGCAAAGTTCTGAATTGCCGGCGAGCCGCTGCGAAACGATTCGCAGACCTCGAGAACGAGCGATCCCACTTCCGGCAGCGGCGCCCACTCGTGCTTGCTGCGGTCGGCAGATGATGGCTGCGTGATTGTGGCTGATTGCGACATGATCGAGTCCTCCTTGTGGTGTCGAAATTCTCACGACTTCCGCTATTGCACGTCAAATCGTATCCCCTGCGACAACGGCAACTCGTTGGAATAGTTGATCGTGTTGGTCGCCCGGCGCATGTAGGCCTTCCAGGCATCGCTGCCCGATTCACGACCGCCGCCGGTGTCTTTTTCACCGCCGAATGCACCGCCGATCTCGGCCCCGCTGGGACCGACATTCACATTGACGATGCCACAGTCGGAGCCGGCGGCCGACAGAAACTGCTCGGCCTCTCGGATGTCGGTCGTGAAGATCGACGACGCCAATCCCTGCGGTACGTCGTTGTGGATGGCGATCGCTGCGTCGAGCGATTCATACTTCATGACATACAGGATTGGCGCGAATGTCTCCTGACGCACGATCGCTGCGTTGGGGCCGCTCTCGACGATCGCGGGCCGTACATAGAATCCGCCTGCCGGGACATTCTCCGTAACGCGCTCGCCGAAGTGTACCACGCCTCCCTGCTGCGTTGCGGTTTGCAGAGCCGACTGCATTGCACGGAAAGCTGCTTCGTCGATGAGCGGCCCGACAAGGGTCTTGTCATCGAGCGGATCGCCGATCAGCAGGCGCGAATACGCCGACTTGATCGCCGCCACAAGTTTGTCCGCGATTGAACTGTGCACGATCAGCCTGCGGAGCGTCGTGCAGCGTTGACCGCATGTTCCCACGGCCGCAAAGACGATCGACCGCACGGCCATTTCCAAATCGGCCGACGGCGTGACGATCATCCCATTGTTGCCGCCGAGTTCCAGCAGGCTGCGACCGAGCCGCGCCGCCACTCGCTGAGCCACATCGCGCCCCATTGGCACCGAACCCGTGGCCGAGACGAGCGGAATGCCGGAATGAATCGCGATCGCACGTCCGACGTCCGCACCGCCGATGATCACGCTGCTTAGTCCCTCTCGAACCTCGGGAAACGTAGCCGCCACTTCATTCACGATCTGCTGACAGGCGAGTGCACACAATGGCGTCTTCTCCGAAGGCTTCCAAACCACGGAATCGCCGCAGACGAATGCCAGCATCGCGTTCCAGGCCCAGACCGCGACCGGAAAGTTGAACGCCGTGATGACGCCCACCGGCCCCAACGGATGCCACTGTTCCATCAGTCGGTGCTCGTGGCGTTCGCTGGCGATCGTCAATCCATAAAGCTGACGACTTAGTCCGACGGCGAAATCGGCAATGTCGATCATCTCCTGGACTTCGCCGAGTGCTTCCTGGCGAATCTTGCCGGTCTCGAGCGTGACGAGCGTCGCCAGCTCGGCTTTGTGAGTTCGCAGTTTCTCACCAATGCGGCGGACGAATTCGCCGCGGCGCGGAGCGGGGACAGTTCGCCACTCCACAAATGCACTGCAGGCTGCGCCCACGACTTTCCACGCATCGTTACCGCCGGCTATGTTGAACGAAGCCAGTGCTGAGCCATCAATCGGCGAACATACCTCCAGCATGTCGCCGCCGTCCGCCTGCGACTTCTTTCCAATTGCCACTGCAGACGGCGGCCAAGCGGCGCCGAGCGATCTGAAAATCGATTCAACATCATGCGGCATCTGTCACTCCATCAACTCGGCGTCCGTTTTTGCACCATTGTCCGCCGAACGCCCTTCCTGTCGATACCAGCGGCCGAAGCGGTTGTCGAGGAAGGCCGACAGTTCGATCTCTTCCTGCCGGATGAAGCCGCTCCCCTTTAGCTTGCCGTTCAGATGAAGATCGACGACCGCACACACCGACGACGCCGTCGTGATCTGGATCGCGCTCCACACTTCGCCGCCGATCGTGGCCGAGTAAATCTTGCGCAACTCGCTCTTCTGCACGAACTGCCCCTTCCGCCGGCCGGTGATCGTGCAGAAGACGATTACCACGTCCTGAAACGTCACTGGAATCGCGGCCTCAAAGACTTCCTTCAGAAGTTCGCGTCGGCTCTCCAGTCGCAGGTCGATCAGGAGAAACGACATCAGTTCATGATGCCCGGGATAACGAATCGTCTTGTAATCGACGAGCCGAGCCTGGCCGTCGAGCGTTTCGCACAACGTGCCCAGCCCGCCTGACGTGTTGAACGCTTCATAGCGCACGCCGTCGAGCGAGAAGTGTTCGAGTCCTTCCAGGGGGAGAGCTTCCATCCGTCGGCCGTCGCGGATCACCTCGCAGGGATTGCAGTATTCGTTGATCAACCCGTCCGTCGACCATGTGAGATTGTACGTCAGGGCGTTCGTTGGAAACTGTGGCAGCGCACCGACCCGCATCTTTACCGTATCAAGTTGCTCGAACCATCGCGTCAGGTCGCTGGTGAGAATCGACACGAAACCAGGCGCAAGGCCGCATTGCGGAACGAATACCTGCCCCGGTTTTGTACCAGCGGCGATCTCTCGTACGCGGTCGGTCGTCTCGCGGTCTTCGGTCAGGTCAAAATACGACAACCCCGCTTCGAGAGCCGTCTCCGCAACGGCGACGTTCGATCGATAATCGAGAGCTGATATGACAACGTCGCAGCCCTGCATCGCCGTTCGCAGCGCATTCTTCGACGACGTATCGAGGGCGACGCCATCGTCGATTCCCACCCGTTCCTGCAGTCTCTTGAGTGATGCCGGATCCTTGTCGGCCACGCGCAGGGCGAAGCCGCCGGCTTCCTTCAGCAGTCGGGCGATCATGCGGCCAATCTTGCCTGCTCCCAGCAAAAGCACGCCGGCGCTCATCGGCTTCCCTTTATGAAAGTGCGTGGAGTGAGGTCACATCGGGATTATACGCCGGTTGCGAGACGATCGCGCCCTCACTTGTCGCCGCAAGGTTCTTCCACGAAGATCCGCGAATGCAGATACGAATCCTCAGATCCAAACTCCACATGGCGGCTGTGACGTCGACGGACCTGAACTATCAGGGGAGCATCGCCATCGACCGCGAGCTGATCGATGCCGCCGGCCTGTACCCTTACGAAATGGTGCTGGTCGCCAACTGCAATACCGGTGCACGAGGCGAAACCTACGTGATCGAAGCCGAACGCGGGTCGCGTGAGATTCAGCTCAATGGGGCGATGGCCCGGCTGGCCCAACCGGGTGACCGCGTGATCGTCCTGGCTTACGGCATGGCGGAACCGGCCGAAGTGATGGACATTCGGCCGCGAATCGTCGTGCTCGACGCCGAAAACAAGATCACCGACTCGTGGGTGGGTCGAGTCGAGTCTTGACATGTCCTGCCGAGCGGGATTCCGCAGGACCGCGTTCGGTGAACAGAACATCTATCTTCACGCCGGCCTTGCTCGCGCTGCGGGCTACTGTGGCATCACGCCGCGCTAAAGTCGCCGATCAGCATCGCGTCACCATAGCTGTAGAAGCGATAGCATTCGCGAATCGCCTCGGCATACGCGGCCAGAGTCTGTTCGTATCCCGCGAAGGCAGCGACGAGCACCAGTAGGGTTGAACCCGGCAGGTGAAAGTTCGTCAGCAGGACATCGGCGACGCGAAAATCGAAACCCGGCCTGATGAACAGATCGGTCTCCCCTTGCCAGGCCTCAATCCGGCCCTGATTCTGTATCGCGCTGCTTTCCAGCGTCCGCATCGTCGTCGTGCCGACGGCGATCACTCGCCCGCCGGATTGCTTGCAGCGGCTGATCGCATCCGCCGTCTCCGCCGGGACCGCGCACCATTCCCGATGCATCACATGTTGATCCAATCGCTCCGATTCGACCGGTCGAAAGGTTCCCAGCCCCACATGCAGCGTGACGCTGGCTCGCTCGATCCCTTTCGCCGCGCACGACGCCAGCAACTCCGCAGTGAAATGCAGCCCCGCTGTCGGAGCCGCCACCGAACCTCCCTCGCGAGCGTAGACGGTCTGATAGCGCACGCGGTCGGCATCATTCGCGACCTTCCGACCGATGTAGGGAGGAAGCGGCATCGTACCGAACTCCTCGAGCAACTCGGCCGCGGTGCGCTGCGAATCGACTCGCGTGCGCCAGACGCCGTTCGCATCGCGATCTAGCAGCGAAAGCGTGAGCGAAGCATCCGTTGGGCGAGGCAAGTCCCCACCATGGCAAGGCTGAACCACGATCTCCTCTCCGGGATGAAGCGTTCCACGGGTCTGGCAGATGATGCTCCATTCGCCTCCAGGCAATGAATCGAGATACAATCCTTCCCAGCGTCCGCCCGTCAGGGCGCGATAGCCGAATAGTCTTGCCGGCAGCACCTTCGACTCGTTGACAACCAGCAGATCCCCATTTCCAAGCAGCCCCGGCAGTGCGCGAAACGTATGATGTGCCATCCTTCCCGTGCGGCGATCGAGCAGCAGCAGTCGGGAGCTGTCGCGCGGCTCCACCGGATGTTTCGCGATCAGTTCCTCCGGCAATTCGAATTGAAAGGCGGATGTCAGCGATAAGTCGGGCATCTCGGCGTGGTGAATCTCAGAATGATCGAAACCGACAGTGCACCCGTCCGGGTTGCCTTTTGCACCACCGAACTTGATCCCGGCGGAGCGGAACGCGCCCTCGTGCAATTGGTAACTCGACTCGATCGCAATGAGTGGTCGCCCGTCGTGATCGCGCTCGGACCCGAAACCCCGCTCGTCGCCGAACTGCTGAAGAAAGGCATTCCCGTACACTGCCTCGGGGCAAGAGGGCCGAGGAGTGTGCGGGTACTCTTTCCGTTGATCGGCATCCTGCGCGAGTTTCGTCCGACCATCCTACAGACATGGATGTTTCACGCCAACATCCTGGGACGGATCGCGGGAGTCGTGGCACGCGTGCCATTGATCTTCTCCGGCATTCGCGTGGCCGAGCACTCGGCCAACTGGCATGTGCGAATGGAACGCGCCACGCGCGGCATGGTTTCGCACCATGTCTGCGTGAGCCAGGCTGTCGCCGACTTTGCGATCCAGCACCATCGACTGCAGGCGGCAAACGTCAGCGTACTTCCGAACGGCGTCGACTGGGAACGCTATGCGCTGGCGGAACCCGCTTCACTATCACAGTTCGGTATTCCCGAGGGAGCGCGCACGATCCTGGGAGTCGGCAGACTGCATCCGCAGAAAGGCTGGAGGCACCTGCTCAATGCCGTCGAGCCGCTGCTGAAGGACGACCCAGTACTGCATGTGCTCATCATTGGAGAAGGGCCGCAGCGCAAAGCACTCGAAGCCTGGGTTCGGCAGCACGAACTCTCCCGGCAAATCCATTTTCCCGGTTGGCAGGCCGACGTTGCGGGCATTATGCGTTCCAGTGACATGCTGGTGCTGGCCTCGGAATGGGAAGGTATGCCCAACGTCGTACTGGAAGCGATGGCGGGCGGATTGCCGATTGTCGCCACTGATGTGGCGGGGGTGGCCGAGCTAATGCCAGATGATCAACACAACGAACTCATCAAACCCAATGACACATTGGGTTTGCGAGCAGGCATCCAACGCGTTTTGCAAGATCCTACCGCTGCATCTGGTAAGGCCGACGCGCTGCAACACCATGCGAAACAACACTTTACGTGGGTGAACACGGCGAGAATCTGGGCCGAAATCGCGAATCGACAGCGTAAACCATGAACGCCCGAACACGGTTTGCCGGTCGATCGGCGGGTTCGGCGCGAGCGGAAAAATTTTCCCAAAAGTTCCAATCCCAATGTCCGCCTTCACCTCCGTTCGCGGAGCGCGCGCTGGAGCGATGGAACGGTCAAAACACGCTTGACCGGCTGGCCCAGAATGGTAAGGTTCCCTCCTTGCTTGACATGCATGTCGAGATCAGGTGAGCCGCCTGTTTTTCGCAATCTGCGAACAGAGACTGTGTTTCTGTTCACTCGCACGTCCAGGCAGAAGAGACACATCAATTCAGCTCATCTTCGCGTTCAAGGGAACGATTCCCGGTACCAAGTCAAGGAAGATCACGGAGGGACGGTAAGGCGCAGATCGGCCTCGTCCAAGATAGAGGGAAGCATCCGCTGGCTACCGGGCTCGCGGATAAGACAGCCAGGAGGGCTGTCCCAAATCGTGGTGATGCGGACGGAGTTCGCATCGCCGACCATTCGCCTCAAGGAGCGGAACGGATGCTGCTTGAGGCGAATGGTTGATTTGGATTTTGTGCTGCCAACGCTTCCCGCAATTGCCGCGTTGCTTCGCGCACGTTCGCGCTCTGACAGATCGCACTGCTGACTGCGATCCGCTGGCCACCTGCTTCGCGAAACTGCGGCACGTTCTCAACTGTGATGCCGCCAATACCGAACCAAGGGACACTGGTGTGTTTGGACGCTTCGCGGACAAAATCCAGTCCTGCCAGTATCTCGAAGCTCTTGGTTTGCGAGGCAAACACCGGGCCGACTCCCAGGTAGTCCGCCCCCTCCAGCACTGCTGACTGAAGTTGCTGCATGTTGTGCGTCGACACGCCGACGATTTTGTCGCTGCCGACGATCCGGCGGGCTTCGGCGATGCTGAGGTCATCCTGACCCAAGTGCACTCCGTCGGCGCCGACGAGCGCCGCGATGTCGGGCCGGTCGTTCATGATGAACAGCAACCCCGCCTCGGCCGTCCATTCCCGGACGTAACCCGCCAACTCACGCAGCCTGCGGTCGGGCATCGACTTCTCGCGAAGCTGCACGATGTCGACGCCCCCCGCACATGCTTCCCGCACCACCTGACCGATCGGTTGCCGGCACATCGCATCGGTCACCAGCAGATACAATCGAGATTGTTCGAGCTGTCCGCTGACGACGAGCCGCCGGGCGAACACGACTTCGACGGTGTAGACGCGATACCTCAACTGCTCGAACTGGCCGGCGAGTTCGGCATCTTTGAGTTTGGTGACCTCTTCCAGGCTGCGGAGGGCCTCCTGAGCGCGGGCGGCGTTCGAGCGGACCAGCGACAACACCGATCCGCGAGTCATTTCCGAGGGCAACGAGATTGCAGTGCCGACATCTCCGATGGTGTCCCGCGACAGGATTACGTGCCCCAGTTGAAATCGCGCGAGGGCGTGCTGCAGTCCGTGACGCAATCGTTTCAGTTCCTCGGAGACGACCGCGTCGTTCATCATGAACCGCGCGACATCCTCCAGCACGCGCAAGGCTTCACGGCCACGGTTGGCCACTGCATCGATCAGCCGATCGGTCAACACGGCTTCCGTGATCGACGGCTCCGCCTGCTTCAATCGCACATCGGTGTCAATGGCCGTCGAGGCGCGCCCTGCATACGCATCCACCAGTTGTTCGCGCAGCTCTTCGATGCTGATGCCGTGATCCGCGGCCCAGGCTGAGATGTCGGCATCGTGTTCGATGATGGCCAGTAACAGATGCTCGGTCCCAACGTCGCCGCGCGGGGCCTGAGCGTGGGCGATTCGTTCGGCGTGACGCACGTGCGACTGCAACGAATTTTCTCCTCCCGTCGACTCGATGTCGGCCCGTGGCAGGTCGCCGGTGACGACGCCGTTCTCCCGCAGCAGTTCGTGCCCACGGCTTTCATCGAGCCAGAGCGCCTGCAGCAGGTCGGCCGCGTGATACTCGCGCCCTGCCTGTTCCGCCAGCATCAAGGCCATTTCCACGACTCTGCGTGCGGCTTCCGTCAATGGGGTGTGTGAATGCATCCAGGTGAACGCCGTGAGTTGAACCGCCAACCATCCACAGTCTAGAGTCTCGTCTGCAGCGACATCGTTCGCCGTTCGATCGCCTGTATTCTCAACTTTAAGCGCTGGACCGACAACCATGAAGTACGGAATGAATCTGCTGCTGTGGACCTCGGGAGTCGACGAGTCGCATTTCCCGCTTCTCGAAAACATCAAGTCCTGGGGCTACGACGGCGTCGAACTCCCCATCTTCGACTTCGATGCCGGCCATTTTTCCAAGATCGGCACCAAACTCAAATCCCTCGGTCTCGCTTCGACGGCCGTCACAGTCTGCACCACCGACGAGAATCCTATCTCCCCCGATGCCGCCAAGCGCAAGGCCGGCCTCGACCGCCTGAAGAAGGCCATCGACATGTGCTCCGCCGCCGGCGCGACGCATCTCTGTGGGCCGATCCACTCCGCTCTCGGCGACTTCACCGGACAGGGCCGCACGACTGATGAATGGAACTGGGGCAAAGAAACTCTCGCCAAGGCGGCCGACCATGCGAAGCAGCAAGGCGTGACGCTCGTCGTCGAGTACCTCAACCGCTTCGAGTGCTACTTCCTCAACTGTGCCGAGGACACGGCCCGCTTCTGCCGCGAGGTGAATCATCCGAACCTCAAGATGATGTACGACACGTTCCATGCGAACATCGAAGAAAAGAGTCCCCGAGCGGCGATCCAGGCCTGTAAGGACCAGATGGTGCATGTGCACATTTCGGAGAATGACCGCTCGACCCCGGGAGAGGGGGGCGTGAACTGGGATGCCAACTTCTCTGCACTGAAAGAAGTCAAATACGACGGCTGGCTGATGATCGAAGCCTTCGGACTGGCCCTCCCCGCCCTCGCCGCCGCCACCAAGATCTGGCGTCGCATGTTCCCTACCGAAGAACATCTCGCCAAGAACGGCCTGGCGTTCATGAAGAAACGCATCGGATAGAGGCCAGGATTCAGGAAGCAGGATTCAGAAACAAGGCACAACTTCAATGTTCCTCTGGTCTCCCGGTCCCGATGTCACCTTGCTTCTTGTCACCTGTGACTAAACGTTCAACGAATCCTAACTCCTGACCCCCTCAGCCATGAAGGTCGGCATCTTCGCGGATTCGCACGATCATCTCGACAACATTCGTCGAGTGGTCATGCTGTTCAATTCGCGGGGTTGCGAGGCGGCCCTCTTCGCGGGCGATCTGGTTTCCACGTTCGCGGTGCCGCCGCTGCGTAAGCTGAATTGCCCGCTGTTCGCCTGCTTCGGCGACAACGAAGGGAACAAATCGGGCTTGCAAGCAGGCTTCAGCATCGTCGGCGAGATCAATGAAGCCCCCGCCACGTACACGTTGCAGGACGGCACTCGCGTCGTGCTGGCTCACATGCAGCGCCAGCTTCGCGGCTACGAGGGCGAGTTCGATGTCGCGATCTTCGGACACACACATAAGCCACACGTCTTTCGCGACGACGGCGGCCGGCTGTGGATCAACCCCGGCGAGACTTCCGGCTGGACGTATGGCAACCCCACGGCGGCGTTGCTTGACACTGCTGATCTGTCGGTCGAGATCGTGGCGATCGCTCAGGACGAACCATTGCAGGAATGGAGTCAGGTGCGGGGGCAGCGAGCCGGCAACGCTGCGTCGACGTAAGCAATAGGCGTGCAGTTTGACGGGAGATTGACCGCCTATCTACGATCTGATTGACGGATCCGCAGTGTTGTGGAGTTCGCATCTGCATTGAGCACGCGAGACGGCTCCCAATTGTCATTCACTGGATTTTGGGTGCAGCACGTTGCTAACTTCAGAAAACTGCGATTCAAGAACGGAGAATGTAATGAAGATCAATCGAAGTGGATCGGCTGCATGGCGAGGAGGAATCAAGGACGGCAAGGGGAGCATCTCCACCGAGAGCGGCGCTCTGAAGGAATACCCTTACGGATTCGCCGCCCGCTTTGAAGGACAAAAAGGGAGTAACCCTGAAGAACTGATCGCCGCCGCTCATGCGAGCTGCTTAACGATGGCGCTGTCTCTGATCCTCGGCGAAGCTCAACTGACCGCGGAGCAGATGAGTACCTCGGCCAGGGTCACCCTGGAACAGATGGACGGCGGCTATACGATTACGGCGGTGCACATCACATTGGTTGCCAAGATTCCTGGAGCGGATCAGGCGACGTTTGAGGCGCTCGCCGCGAAAGCCAAGGCCGGCTGCCCCGTGTCGAAGCTGCTCAAGGCCGAAATCACTTTGGAGGCGGCGCTGCAATCTTGATGTGTTGAGCGCGCCGGGGTCGACGTGACTCAGGCGCGCTCACACCTCTGCCACCACACACGCAAACACAATGTCACGGTACAACAAACTCAATGCGGACGAAGAACGAGTCATCCTGCACAAGGGAACGGAACGCCCCGGTACCGGCGAACTGTTGAGGAATAAGGCCACTGGAGCGTATCTCTGCCGGCAATGCAATGCACCGCTCTATCGTTCGGAGGATAAGTTCGAGTCCGGTTGCGGCTGGCCGAGTTTCGATGACGAAATCGACGGTACCGTCAGTCGGAAAACGGACGCAGATGGGCACCGCGTCGAGATCCTCTGCCAGAATTGCGGAGGACATTTGGGGCATGTCTTCGAGGGAGAGCGCATCACTGCAAAAAACGTCCGCCACTGCGTCAACTCCATCTCCCTGAGATTTGTGCCGTCTGCCCAGGAGTTACCAACGCCGATCACCGCTGCAGACAATGGTTCCTGAAACTGCGTCCGTGCGACACGCCGGGGCGACGTTGTTACGCGGCCGATTCGATGCAGATTCCAACGTGACTATCAGGCGGTGCCGGTCATCACCAGCATGTGATTCCTGGGCTTTTGCTGTGTACAAACCGGGGCATCGCGCAGTTGTCCTGTTATGGAATCTTCCATGAGCGGGCAAGATACGCCCTCCGTCGAAGTACTTCTGGAGCGGATTCGCAATCACGATGCGAAAGCCGTTGCGGAAATCTTTGCGCACTATCAGGATCGGCTGAAGCGAATGGTGCGGCTCCGACTGGATCGTCGATTGCAGGGACGAGTGGATCCCTCGGACGTCCTGCAGGAGGCCTTTCTGGATGTGGCCCAACGGGCGTTCGAATATGCGAACAAGCCCGAAATGCCGTTCTTCCTCTGGTTGCGGTTGATCACCGGGCAGAGACTGCTGGAAATCCATCGCCGGCATCTCCAGACGAAGATGCGTGATGCCGACCTCGAGGTCTGTCAAGATCGAAGCCGGAGACTGCATCCTTAGTGCTCGACGCTCCGTTCAGGCGGTTCTCACCGGGCGCTACGTGTTCTGGCCGTTGTTGACAGCCCCGCACATTGTGAATCGGCAACGGATGCGTCATCGACCGCACGA
>JANNSB010000239.1:0-3014 GCA_031402175.1 Planctomycetaceae bacterium | reverse complement strand
AACTCGAAGTCGCGCTCGGCTTGGAAACGGTTCATCCGAACGTGCTGCCCGCCCTCAACAAGCGCATGTCGCTGGCTGACTTCGACGTTGCGGCGGACTTTCTCGCGTCCCACGGCATACCGATGCGGGCCTTCATCCTCTTGAAGCCTCCGTTTCTCAGCGAGGAAGAAGGAGTCGAGTGGGCGATCAAGTCGATCGAGCACGCGTTCGCGGTCGGCGTCCGCTGCTGCTCGGTGATCGCGACTCGCGCTGGCAACGGCGTCATGGAGGAACTGCAGAGAATTGGTGAGTTCACGCCGCCGAGCATTGGCTCACTGGAACAGGTACTGGAAGCGGGTCTTCGCATCGCTGGCAGAGACTTATCTCCCTCTCCCCCACTGGATACCTCTGCGTTGTTAACGAAGCCGCATTGTGGGGGAGAGGGCCGGGGTGAGGGGCCCAAGATTTCCCCCTCACCCCAACCCTCTCCCCCGCTGGAGACAGATGATTGCGTGGGAAGTCAGCAGCGGGGGAGAGGGAGTGGTCGCGTGTTCGTCGATCTCTGGGAAGCCGAGCAGTTCTGCCCGTGTTCCGTCTGTGGCCCACGAAGGATCGAACGCCTGCGGCGGATGAACCTGACTCAAGAGGTGCTGCCTCCGATTGAATGCGGCTGCGGAGGAAGCCCATGAACCCGCTCCAGGTCGACGTCGCCGTGCTCGGCGGCGGATTCGGCGGCAGCCTGATGACGATCCTGCTCGATCGCATCGGCCTGAAGACCGCCCTCATCGAACAGGGGAGCCATCCGCGGTTCGCGATCGGCGAGTCATCCACCCCCGTGGCCGACCTCGTGCTGCTGGATCTCGCGAAAGACTACGACCTTCCGCGACTTGCACCATTGGCGAGGTACGGCACTTGGAAGCGCACCTATCCCGACGTTGTCTGCGGGCTGAAGCGCGGGTTCACGTACTTTCAGCATCAGCCCGATCGGCCTTTCGAGCCGAGCGATCGGCATCACAATGAACTCGTCGTCTCGTCGAGCATCAATGACGAGCACGGCGACACCCACTGGCTGCGGGCCGACGTCGACGCCTTTCTTTTCGACGAAGCGCGCCAGACGGCGGCGGAAGTCTTCGATCGCACGCAGATCACGCTCTCGCCGAGCGGTCAAAGCTGGCGGATTGCGGCTCGGCGGGAAGGGAGCGAGTTCGAGATTCAGGCCAGGTTCGTGATCGACGCCGCGGGCGCTGCGGGCGTCGTGACGAAGGCCCTCGGCATTCCGTCAGATGTGGACCGGCTGCACACGAACTCGCGGACAATCTTCGGCCACTTCGCCGATCTGGAACATTGGCGGGACGTGCTGGTCGATGCCGGCGCGCGGGTGAGCGATCATCCATTTCCCTGCGACGATTCGGCCGTGCATCAACTCGTGGACGAAGGCTGGATGTGGCAACTGCGTTTCGACAACGGCGTCACCAGCGCCGGGTTCGCCATCGAAAACAGCGAGTTCCCACGCAATGCAGGCGAGTCACCTGCGGCCGAGTGGGATCGTATCCTGGCGCGGTATCCGTCATTGGGGCGGCAGTTCTCCCGCGCCGATCTGGTGCCGCCGTTCGACACGATCTGGTCGATGGGCCGCATGCAACGCTTGACGAAGCAAACGGCCGGCGAGAACTGGGCCTTGCTACCGGTGGCGGCAGGCTTTATCGATCCGCTGTACAGCACCGGCATCGGCCACACGCTGTCGGGCCTCGAGCGCCTGGCGCGAATACTGAGTGAACATTGGGGCCGCCCCACACTCGCAGGCGAACTCCATGCGTATGGCGAACTCATCCGCCGGGAGATCAAATTGATCGACCTGATCGTGCACGGCGGCTACGCCTCGCGTCGCAACTTTCGCATCTTCGCGGCATATGCCATGACGTACTTCGCCTCCGCCACGACCTACGAGCGCCGCCGACTGCATGACGGACTTCGCAAAGGCTTCTTATGTGCCGATGAACAGGAATTCGTCTCGACGATCCAATCCCTCTGGGAACGACTCCCCTGTCAGGACTCGGCTTCGGAACGCGAAGTCGCCGACTACGAGCACGAAGTCGCCCGGCGCCTGGAACCCTACAACACCGCCGGCCTCTGCGACCCTCACGCCCGCAACATGTACACCCGCACGGCGCTGCCGGTGAGCGCGGAGTGAGAGTCACGAGCAGTCCCATCTCCGACAGCAATTGACTTGCGTTGAAGCCAAATGCCACGAAAAACTCTTTGAAATGCCGTGGGGAAGGCATTTCGTTCAAAAAGGGAAATCGGGACGACAGGATTTGAACCTGCGACTCTTGACCCCCAGTTTCAGTAGGTCAGGCACATTTCTAGTCGTCGAACATTTCATCGATTTCCCGCATGAGTTCCCGAGTATCTCGCGCCTCCTCGGGGTCCATGTCTTTGATCAATCTTTCAATCTCCTCATCTGATTCCGCAAGGCTGATGTTCAACTGTCCGATCGTGAACTTGGAAAGCAGCAATCCACCGATCACCCCGCCGATCGCAAAGGCGAAAGCCGGACCCCGCCCAAAGTGCCATCCGAAGAGATCGATCTGACTTTCATTACCGGTGACCGCTTCCACGCCCTTGTTCAATATCGACGAATACGCGAGGCCCGCTCTTGATGCGAAGATGCCGTACAATCCCAGCATCGCGAAGAACATGCAGACCAGTATTCCGAACGCACCTGCTCCGATCAGTACCAACCTCCAGTTCGACGGCGCGCTGTCCTGCTGGATTGTCGCGGCCTTCTTTCTTTTCTTGGGTGGCAGCTTCGGACTCTGGCGCGCTCCCGTCACTGCCATCGGCGCGCCAAGGACGCTGTCGAGATCTGCGAGAAACTGGTCATCTCCCCCGGCATCGGCCGCCGGTACGGTCAGGACGCACGCACACTTCGGACACTTGACGCGCTTTCCCGCCGACTCATGCACGAGGTTGTCCTCGGTGAGATCGACTCCAAACAGCGGGTAGCCATGCTCAACGCGCAGCGACTCAAACGT
>JANNSB010000238.1:0-4643 GCA_031402175.1 Planctomycetaceae bacterium | reverse complement strand
GCCGTCGGGTTCGTCCCCCTTGGCCTGCTCGGGCGACATGTATGCCGGCGAACCGGCGAGCGTGCCGACTTGCGTGACGTTCACATCGTCAACATCCGCGGTGATCGGCTTGGCCAGGCCGAAGTCGAGGAGTTTCGCCACGTCGAACACGCCGCCGCGATGAGCCGCGAAGATGTTCGCGGGCTTGATGTCGCGGTGGATGATCCCTTCGTGATGCGCCTCGTCGAGTGCCTCGCTGGCCTGCGATAACAGATGAATGACGCGACCCGCAGGCAGCGGCCCGTGCATCTCGACGAGCTGATCGAGGTTCATGCCGGGGAGGTACTCCATCACATAATAGAACATGCCGTCGGCCGTGCTGCCGTAGTCGTAGATCTCGATCGTGTTCCAGTGCGTCAGGCGGGCGGTGGCCTTCACTTCGCGCTCGAATCTCGCGAGCGATTGGGGATCGCCCGCATTCTCGGGACGAATGATCTTGATCGCGCACGGCCGTTTGAGGAGCACATGCTCGGCCAGATAGACCTCACCCATGCCGCCGGCCCCCAAGAGGCGCTTGAGGCGATAGCGACCGATGCGCTTGGCTTCGAAAGCTTGTGTGCGCAAGCCGCGGATCGCGTGCACTCCCCAAGTCGCAACAGTGGCACTGAACAACAGGACTAACAGTGACTGCGAAATCACGAACTGAAAATCGGGGTTCGCGGCCACCAATCTCTGAAAGTCGGGCGAAGTGAACCGAACGGCAATCTGCGATCCAATCGCCAGGGCCACAATCACGCCGACGACCACCGCCGCTCGCTTCCACGTGTTGGGAATGAACAACGCATACGTGAAGATCAGCAACATCCAACTGGGAACAACATTGAGGACATATTCCTTCGCCAATGATTCCGCTTGCATGACGTAGGAAATTACCACGAAGAACGCGGCGGGCGCACCGAATACGATGAGTTCGATGACTCGCAAATGCCGCAACATGAGATGACAACCCTGGCACATGCGCAGGCCGATGATGCCCATCGTCACCGTCACCACCAGGTGGCTCCAGAAGACAACCCACCGTGGAAACGAGTTGATCTGCTCCCACCAGATCAACGACTTGATGAGAAACACCAGGAACCCGCTGAACAGCAGCAGCGATGCAATCTTGAGTCGGTCGCGCAAAAGATCGTTGATCTCTGTCGACAGTCCGTGCTCGCTCGATTCCGCGAGCACCATGTTGATGCCGAGCGGCTTAGCGCGGGGAACAGGTGTCTCCGGCGATGGGACAACCACCGTCTGGTTGTAATCAGCGGGTGCGGTAGCGGGGGGCATGGGCGAACTTCTCGCGACGCGACTAGGCTCGCCGCCATTTTAGGCAGCCCGACCGCCGGCGTCGATGAGCAAAGTCGGCCTCAATTCCAGGAGAATCGACTGCGGCACCGTCGGCTTGCGGGAATCATGGAGTCAATGCGATTCATGCGGATGTTCAGTACCATCCTGCCGGGAAACGACCGACATGTATCGCTGTTGTCACGGTCGCGGCTTCGTCGTGGCCATCGATCCCGAGACAGGAGACGATGTCTGGAAGTACGATGTCGGTCCCGTGTCCAGCAACTCACCATCGACTGGTTCAACGAACATCGGTAATCGGTTATTGACCACGCAACTCACTTCACATTCTCACATGACACCTGCATTTAGACTGTTCTCCGCCATCTGCTCGACTCTGTTGGCAGCGTGTCCTGTCACGGGAGCGGAGACACTGCAACTCGAATCGCCGGTGCCGTATCAGGTCAGCCAGCGGATCGGCGTGGCTCCAGGGGAGGGGTACGCACACGTTGTGGTCCGGGGTGAGTTGCTTGCGGATGTGACTGCGACGGCTTGGGAATACCGGATCGTGAACGCCTCCGAGCCGTCGCCAACCGACGAGGACTGGCGCGGGATGGATGTTCAACTGGAAGGAACCGCGTTCGAATCGAAAGTACTCGCCGCTGCGGGCGGTTGGTATCGCCTCGAGATTCGCTGCTTCATGGATGATGAGGTGCTGGCCACTGGTTCGGTCGAGCCGATCGGCGTCGGAGAAGTCTTTGTCGTGGCGGGTCAGTCGTATGCCACTAATGCCAACGACGAGCAACTGCAGGTTGCCGATCCGCGAGCGCGAGTGGTTGCGTTCGACAGTTCCAATAACTCCTGGCGAGTCGCGAATGACCCACAGCCGGCCCCCGATGGCAGCGACGGTGGATCCATCTGGCCCCCGTTGGGTGATGCGTTGGCTGCGGATCTCGATGTGCCCATCGGGTTCGCGAATGTGGCCGTCGGCGGCACATCGTCGATGCAATGGATGCCCGATGGCGATCTGCATCCCCGGTTGATCCAGGCCGGACAAGCGCTCGGTCGATTTCGCGCGGTGCTCTGGCAACAGGGAGAGTCCGACGTCATCGCAGGGACTTCGACCGAGCAGTATGTCGCCAACATGAGTGCCATCCGCGAAGCGGCCGTCAGCGCATGGGAGTGTGATTCGCCGTGGTTGCTGGCGAAGTCGACGCATCATCCGACGGTTTACAACGACGCCGAAGGGGAAGGCCGCATTCGCAGCGCGATCGATCAACTGGCGACACAACCCGGATTTCGAATTGGCCCCGATACGGACTCACTGCAAGGAGAGAACCGCGGCGGTCCCGATTCGCGCCGGCACTTTACCGGGGTCGGTCAGCGACGAGCCGCGGAGATGTGGCGGGCGGCCATTCGTCAGACGGTCCTGCCGGAAACCGATTCGAGCAGTTCGCTGCTGATCGGCGTGGCGGAGACCGACATCACGCCGCCGGTCGGTTTTCCCATGGCGGGCTATTACCACGAGCGACTGGCCGAAGGCACGATCGACCCGCTGAAGGCGAAGGCGATCGTCTTTCGTGACGGCGAGACAGCGGCCGCCCTTGTGGTGTGCGATCTGATCGGTATCGCCACCGATCTGTCCCGCGAAGTTCGCCGCCTGGCTTCGGAACGGACGGGCATCCCGGAGAGTCACATCGTCCTTGCCGCCACGCACTCGCACACGGCGCCGGACTATATGAAGGAACTCTATTTGTACCTCGGCAACGAACCGCAGGAGGAACTCCGAGCCGAGTACATTAGATCTCTCATCGCCGGCCCGGTGGATGCCATTGCGCGGGCCTATGAAACTGCCACGCCCGCATCACTCGAGAATGGTGCGGCAATCCAGACGACGCCGGTGTCCTTCAACCGGCGCTTCGTCATGCAAGACGGCAGCGTGCAGACCTGGCAGAGTTACAGCAATCCCGAGGTCGTGCGAGCGGCCGGCCCGATCGATCCCGAGATCGGTCTGCTTGCGATCCGCGATTCAGACGATGGCGATCTTCGAGCCGTCGTCAGTAGTTTCGCCCTGCACCTCGATACGGTCGGCGGAACCGAGTGGAGCGCGGACTACCCGTTCTTTATTGAACGCACGCTTCGTAAAGCTGGCGGAGAGAACGTCATCTCGCTCTTCGGCACAGGCTGTTGCGGAGACATCAACCATGTCGATCCCTCGTCTCCCGATCGAAACAAGGCGGCTTTCATCGGAGAGTCACTGGGCAACTCGATCAATGCGGCACTCGCGGACCTGGCTCCGATCGAGGACGCCCGGTTGAGCGTCGGTTCTCGGACCGTGCAGTTGCCGCTGCAGGAAGCGAGCCGGCAGGAGGTCGAACGCGCGGTGGAGATCGTGGCACTGGCCAGGAGTGGCGGGAATGTCGAATTCCTCGATCACGTCACGGCCTACAAGCATTTGATATTGGACCAGATGTTGCATGCCGAGCCATATGTGACGACGGCCGAGCACATCACCTGGGGACTGAGTCGTTCGCTGGCCGGCATCGGCGAGACACTGCCGGTCGATGTGACCGTGATGACGATCGGTCACGATGTCGCCATTGTCTGCCTGCCCGGAGAGGTCTTCGTCGAGCTGGGTCTGGCCATCAAGCAGGCGTCGCCGTATCGCACCACGATTGTCATCGAACTCTCGAATGCCGTGGAGACCATTTACGTTCCGCATCGCGCCGCCTACGCAGGTGGCAGCTACGAAGTCACCAATTCCAACCTGCAGCCCGGCGGCGGTGAGATGCTCGTCGAAGCCGCGATCAGTCTGTTGCGCGCAGCGGCAACCAGTTCTCCGGAGAATTGATGCCTACAACACCGCCGGCCTCGGCGATCCCAGCGTCCGCAACATGTACGCGAAGACGGCGCTGCCGGTTGCGTCCGACGGACCTATCTAGCAGTCGTCTCCGGCAGCCTTTCGTCGCTTTCGCCACCCGAGGCCACCAAGGCCGGTGACTGTCAGTGTGAGCAAAGCGGCACTGGCCGGTTCCGGTACCGCAGTGGTCTGGGCATCACCCACAATCGTCAGCTCCGCGAAGTCGAGAGCGAACTGATCCGATCCCTCCGTAAAATCGGGGCCGTCGATGAGGAGCGTGAGGTTTCCGGTACTCGACAGAGTGATCAGCGACGTTACATCGAAGATATGCGCCTTAACCGACTCCTCCAGTCCGCTGCCACGCACGCCAGTGGGCGTGGACCAGAAGTCCCCCAAGCCGACAAACCCCGAACCGCCATCGGCACTAACGCTCGCGTATCCATAGCCGCTTCCCGGATCTAATCCTTCACTGCGG
>JANNSB010000237.1:0-3520 GCA_031402175.1 Planctomycetaceae bacterium | reverse complement strand
CGCTCGCGAATCGCCCGACGCAGCGCGCCCAACACCAACTCTTCATTCATAGAACTTCCGTACTCCCAGCCGATGATCCGCCGCGAACACAGGTCCATCAGCAGCGCGAGGTAGCCGAACCGCCCGCTCGACGTCCGCGTCCCCAGCGGGACGTAGGTGATGTCCCCCACCCACACTTCATTGACTCTCGTCGGCGCCTGACGCCCTTTCACCAGGTTCTGGTTGTACCCCAGACGGTGCCGGCTCTGAGTTGTCCTGGGCCGATACGACTTGGGCTGAATGGCCCGTAAACCCTGCGTTTTCAGTAGTCTCGCGACTCTCGCCACGCCGCACGCGATCCCCCGGCTCGATAGTTCCTCATCTACCGTTTTGCCTGCCTCTTCAAGCCATTACAGCAGGAACAAATCCACCAGCCCCACGGCCAGCAATCCGAGGCTGACGACTGCGTTGATGTTAAAGAAGGCCACGTTCACTCGGCTGAGGTCGTCGGGCCGCACGATGCGGTGTTCGTAGAGGATGAGGGCCGTCACGAGCACGACGCCTCCCAGGAAGACGACGCCAAGACCCGTCACCCACCAGAAAGCGAACAGACAGGCGAGCATCAACAGGTGGCTGACAAAAGCGATCCGCAACGCGTTCCGTTCACCCACGCGGGCGGGAATGCTGCGCAGAGCGAGTTTCCGATCGGTCGCGACATCCTGACAGGCGTAGATAATGTCGAACCCGCCGACCCAGAAGAGGATTACCAGACCCAGCAAAACCGGCGGCCAGTCCACTCGGCCTTGGAGCGCGATCCAGGTGGCAATGGGAGACAACATCAGGGCTGCTCCCAACCAGTAGTGTGCCAGCGACGTCATCCGCTTCGCATACGAGTAACTCAACAAGAACAGAAGCACGGGAACCGACAGAATGATCGGCCAGCGGTTGGGAAGGAACAGCAGCGTCGAGGCCACGAATCCCACCGAGCAAATTGCGGTAAAGGCGACTACAACCTGCACCGACAGGAGCCCGGCGGGAATGTGCCGTTTCGCCGTTCTTGGGTTTTCGGCGTCGATCTTGCGATCGACGATGCGGTTGAAGGCCATCGCCGCCGCCCGGGCGAAGACCATGCACAGCACAATCCCCGCAAGGTGCTGCCAGTGAAAGGGAACCGCCGGAGAGTTCGCAGTCCCGATCCACGCGATTGCGGCAGTCAGCAGCGCGAACGGCAGCGCAAAGAGGGTGTGACTGAAACGGATCAGTTTCAGAAACATCGTGATGCGCGAGGCCATAACCGGATGATAGGAGACTAGATACGCGGGTCCAGCGAGAGGATTCCGGGGCCAGGGATCTGGACCGCTGCATGGACGGACTGGGGTGGACCCCTTTGTCCAGACCGACAAACATCTTTTCTTAGAAAGACTGGCTTTTGCCAGGCTTTCCGGTCCTCCGGTGGGGGCCGCGGCGCAGCGCAGTCGAGCGTAGCGAGACGGAGCGGAGCCGCGGCCCCCACCGGCCGTTCACTTTTTCACCGTGCTCATTCATGTCCTGGCCAATGGTCCCGCCACCACCTGGGCGCCGCGGTATACGTCCCACGGTGTGTGATTCGCCAGGCTCTGATGCGGTCGCAGCCGATTGAAGAATTCCAGGTAGCTCCCCAATCCCCGATGCAGCGACAACACCGTCGGATGATCGTGCAAATACACGTATTCGTACTTCACGCTCCACCACAGCCGCTCGATGAACACGTTGTCCAGCGCCCGGCCTTTGCCGTCCATGCTGATGCGCACTCCCGCCGCCTCCAACCGGCCCGTGAACATCCCGCTCGTGAACTGCACCCCTTGATCCGTGTTGAAGATCTCTGGTCGCCCGTCCTCCAGCGCCGCGTCCAAAACCTCCTTGCAAAAACTGCTCTCCAGGCTGTTCGACAACCGCCACGCCAGCACGTAGCGACTGTGCCAGTCGATGATGGCCACCAGGTACATGTCGCCTTGCGCCATCGGGATGTACGTGATGTCCGCCGCCCACACTTCGTCCGGCTTCGTGATCCGTCGATCTCGCAACAAATACGGGAACTTTCGGTGTTCCGCCGCACTCTGCGTCGTTCGCGGACGCGGATAGATCGCCTCGATGTTCATCAACCGCATCAGCCGTTGCACACGCTTGCGGTTCACGATCAAGCCTTGCCGCACCAGCCAGACCGTCATCCGCCGACTGCCATAAAACGGCGTCTTCAGGTATTGCTCGTCGATGCGGCGCATCAGACATAGATTCTCCTGCGTGTCCCCCACTGGGGTGTAATACGCCGTCGCTCGATGCAATCCCAACAACTCGCATTGCCGACGCACACTCAGCCGCGAATCATCCCATTCCACCTGGCTCCGCCGTGACTCAACCGACTCGCTCCGCTTTTTTTTGGAGCCACTCCAGTTCCATCTTCAGCCGACCAATTTGCTCGAACAACTCGGCCGTCGTACTCTGCTCTTCTGCCGGCGAGCGTCTGGCCGCGGCCCCCGCGCTGAACACGCTCTCCGCGCCCTCCACCAACTGCTTCTTCCATTGATGGATCTGCGTCGGATGAACCCCATGAATCGAAGCCAACTGACTCGCCGTCTGCACCTCCTTCACCGCCGCCAACGACACCTTCGCCTTGAACGCCGCCGTGTGTATCTTCCGCTGTCTTGCCATCTTCGACCTCCGCTTTCTGGATCGGGTTTTCTATCTTAACCGCTGGTCCAGTTATGGGGGTCCACCGTAGACTGTGCACTGACGCGGGGGGTGATAGAATCCTCCTAATACCCTGATGTTCATGGAATGCGATCAACAAACTCGATTCCACACGCCTTCGACAAATCAAATGCGGGAGACCTAGCATGTTTCGCACGATCGCTTATCGCTCCACCGCGCTGCTTGTCGGCCTCGCATTCTTGAGCCAGACCGTCACGGCCGATGATTCCGAATCGCCTGCCGACGACGCTGCAGAGACGGTCGAGCTTAACGAGCAGGAGGCCGCATTCGTCGAACTGATGTCGAATGCCGACATGGTGGGTCATTTCACGTTCGACGGACAGGAAGGCAACGGGCACTCGGAGAGGTATCTCATTCAGTCGGTCTCGAAGCGGGAAGGGAACGAGTGGACCGTGCAGGCCACCATCGTTTACGGAGACTTCAATGTGCCGATTCCGGTGCCCGTCCATGTTGACTGGGCAAGCGATACGCCGGTGCTGTCGGTGACGGACCTGTCTCTCCCGTTGCTGGGGGACGGCTTTACCTCGCGCGTAATGTTCTACGGCGATCGCTATGCCGGCACCTGGCAGCACGGCGAAGTCGGGGGGCATATGTACGGCCGGATCGAGCCTCACGAAGATTCAGACGCCGGCGATTCGGACGAGGCCCCCGAGGGGTGCAGCCGCTGATTGTTGGGGGTGAGTGGTGAAAGGAGGTACCCTCTTGGGAGTGATCCAAGTCTTTTGAGGCTGGGATCCTCGCAAGCCCAAGGAGGGTACCCCATGAACGTCGAGATCATCGTGCGGATCGATGG
>JANNSB010000236.1:0-3940 GCA_031402175.1 Planctomycetaceae bacterium | reverse complement strand
GCAACTCCTGCAGTCGCTCGCGCTCGCCAGCATTGTGACAGGCGATGAGCACTTGCTCGTCCTGCTCAACGGCCTCCGCCAGTTCCTCCAGCACTTGGCTGCGCTTGCCCGTGAAGCGTTCGATCGATTCGGTCTGCAGATGGACCGACAGTTCATCCGCTGCATCCGAGATCGCCGCCACTGTTACCGTAGCGAACTGCTGACAGCGCGCGAAAACACTTTCGGTCGAGAACAGTCCACGCGGATTGACGAGTCGGTCCCGATAGACGCGCCCTTCGCTGACCAGGTCGGCGAGTTCCGCCAGGATGACCCAGCTTCCCTGCGGCAACGAATCGACTAGACACGATTCTCCCAGGTCGGCAAACGTCTGAGCCGCGGGCGTTTCGTCGGGTGCTTCCCCCACCGCAGTGGTCGAAGTTCCCACGGGCGCGACGGCGAGCAGTCGAAAGCTCTCGACATCTTCTATCCGCCGTTGTGTCTGCAGATCGAACAAGCGGATCGATTCCACTTCGTCGCCGAAGTATTCAATGCGAAACGGATCGACGGCATCCGGAGGAAACACATCCAGAATGCCGCCCCGCACGCTGAACTCGCCGGCCTGCTCAATGGAGGAGACCCGCTCGAAGCCGCGAGCAACCAGCCATTCGAGCAGTTCTTCGAGCGGACAATTCTCCCTGACGCTGATCTCGCGAGTCGCTGCTGTACGTGACTGTCGCTCCGGTACCGGCTGCAACAGCGCGGGGAGCGTCGTCACGACCACGGATGGAGGAGTCGCCGACTCGAGCGCTTCCAACACTCTCAAACGGGCTCCGAAGATCGCATCCGACGCCTTGTGTTCCTGCGGCAGAGTCTCCCAAGCGGGAAAGACGAACGGCGTCTCTTCGAGATAGGGAGTGAGATCGAGCGCGTAGTCATCGAGTTCGCTGATGCGGGGCAGAACGATCAGCAAAGTCGCGGGGCAAGCCTGTGCAAGTGTCGCCGCAATCAGCGCGGACGATGAGCCCCAGGCTCCATCGATGGAGGCAGTCTTTCCGGCATGGAGTCCCGGAACAACCCTCACATACCAGGGAGCCGATCGACACAAATTCAACAGGTCCGGCATCTCCCGGATCCGAGGCGCCTCGGCGGCCATGCGGCGGAAAACTTACCTTGGTCGGCCTAGATTGTCCATTTCCACTGACAGGAATTGAGTTTGCAGCATCCGCATGCCGTTGTTGCGAATCCAGGATCGGTGAGATGCCAGCACCATCGCGATACGCTAAACTGCGCTGTTTCGCGGTTGCACGCGCCGCCGCATCCCCATGACACGTTGAGTTTGCAACACCCATGCCAGTCACCATTTACTACGACGACGACGCCGACCTCTCGCATCTCAAAGGCAAGACCATTGCTATCCTGGGATATGGGAGCCAGGGTCATGCCCAGGCTCAGAATCTGCGGGACAGTGGCCTAAACGTCATCATCGGTCAGCGCAAAGGCAGCCCGAACTACGACCTGGCGGTGAAGCACGGCTTCGATCCGATGCCCGTCGGTGAAGCCACCATAAAAGGGGATCTCGTCAATGTCCTGCTGCCCGATGAAGTGCAGGGAGACATTTATCGCGAACACATCAAGCCGAATCTCAAGCCGGGCAACGTGCTGCTCTGCTCGCACGGCTTCAACATCCACTTCGGTCAGGTGACTCCGCCGGAAGGCGTCGATGCCGCTCTCGTCGCGCCCAAGGGACCAGGTCATCTCGTGCGGAGTGAGTACCTCAAGGGAGGGGGAGTCCCCTCTCTGATCGCGATGTATCCGGGATCGTCGGAGTCATCCAAGAAACTGGCGCTCGCCTACGCCAAGGGAATCGGCGGCACTCGCGGCGGCGTGATCGAAACGACATTCGAGGAGGAGACCGAGACCGACCTCTTCGGTGAGCAAGTTGTGCTCTGCGGCGGCGTCAGCGCTCTCGTAAAGGCTGCCTTTGAAACGCTCGTCGAAGCCGGCTACCAGCCCGAGATGGCCTACTTCGAGTGCATGCACGAACTGAAGCTGATCGTCGACCTGTTCTATCAGGGGGGACTCAACTACATGCGCTACAGCGTGTCGAACACCGCCGAGTATGGCGACTACACACGCGGCCCGCGGATCGTGACCGAAGAGACCAAACAAGTGATGAAGCAGATCCTGCTCGAAATTCAGAGCGGCCAGTTCGCCAAGGAATGGATCCTGGAGAATCGCGCAAACCAGCCGACATTCAAGGCGATTCGCCGTCGCGAGCGGGGACATCTCATCGAACAGGTCGGCCGCGACCTGCGCAGCATGATGTCCTGGATCGACGCCAAGGAGGTTTAGTCTCCCTTCGCGGAGGGAATGGCGACTTGGCTCATTCCCACGCCGATTTGAGTTGGTGCACCGTGAGGCTGCGGGCGACTGCGCTACCCTCAGTCGCCTGAATCGAAATCGATTCCGGCCCATCCGCAAGCGGTGCGCTCATCGGCATGTAGACGCGGCCATGACCGGCGAAAATCTCCAAGGAGAGTCGGTCGGCCAGGAGTTCCAGGTGGAGACGGCCGTCGTCCAACGGCACTTTGGCCGACGAATCTTTGCAGGTCAGGGTCTGCGCCTCGACGTCGTACGTGAGCGGCAGACCGCGAACCGTCAGTTCAATCTGCGTTGCGGAACCTACTTCGATGTCGGTCTCGATGTGGAACAACTCGCCCGTGATGTCACTCAGTGGATTCTCGAAGTCACTGAGTTCCATGTCCTCGAACTCGTGCGAATGCTCGTGCAAAAGTTCGATCTCATTGACCGGCTCAGCGAACTGGCGGATGCCTTCGGGCGTTGTTCGTAGCGTCAGTTCCACTGGGAAATTCATCTGCTGATTGAACGGCATCGACGGATGTCCCGTGCGTCCCCAGGCGACTTGAACTCGCCTGCCATCGCACGGTGGTGGTTCCACATCGCTGAACGTCTGCGACGCATAGAAGCAATCGCCGAAGTTGAACGCGTGTTTGCCTTCATGGTCGGCCGCGAACGTCCGGCCGTCGAAGTCGCCGATCGCGTAGGCGCCGTCGGCGGCATAGACGACCCATTTGGCCTTGGTCCAGTCACCATCCACGGGAAGCTCGTAGATCTCCGGACATTCGAAATAGCCGTCGAGTGCGCTGGTGTAGGTCCACTCTTTCAGATCGGTTGAGGAATAGAACGCGATCCTCTGAATCGGCACGCCATCGGCATGAGTTTCGTCGTAAACCGCCATCACCCAGTGCTGTGCCTGCTCGTGCCAGATGATCTTGGGATCCCGTCCCTGATGCCGAACGACCGGATTCCCCTCGTAGTCGGTAAACGTGCGGCCGCGATCGTTCGAGAACGCGACGCATTCGCCGCGTCCCGTGCTGGTATAGAACGCGACGATGGCAGGTTCATCACCATCCTGAAATTCCGCCGCGTTCGTCCAGTCGACAATGGCTCCGCCCGAGAAGGCCCAGTCGCCAAACTCGCGCGGGTAGATCGCAGTCGGCAATTCTTCCCAATGGACGAGGTCTTCGCTTACGGCATGCCCCCAGTGCATGTTCCCCCAGCCCCAGCCATAAGGGTTGTGCTGATAGTACAGATGCCATTCGCCCGCGAAGTAGACCATGCCGTTGGGATCGTTGTTCCAGCCGCGACGCGATGAAAAGTGAAACTGTGGGCGGTAGCGTTCCTCGTACAGTTCGCTCGCGCCGGGGACTTCATCGGAGAATGTGAGCGACGACAGCCCCGTCGACTCAGACGGCAATCGATCGACCCAGATCTTCGCCTGTTCGTTGAAGTAGGGTTCCATGTCGAGAAAGACCCAGAAGTCGGGTTCGCCGTGCGCCAGTTCGATCGTGAACTCATCGACGACCTCGTCGCCCACGTTCACTCGCATGCGGACCTGCCGTTCACCGTTCTTGACTGGGATGTGCAGGTAGCGGTGGCC